>JBBRUC010000325.1:0-4947 GCA_038248205.1 Thermoanaerobaculia bacterium | reverse complement strand
TACCGCGACGAGCCGATCCCCGCTCCCGCGTCTCACTTCGGATGGGACCAGTCGGCCATGTCGTTGCTCCCTTGAGTGGTCAACTGGCGTACGTTGGCGCCGTTGGCGGCGTCCAGAACGTAGATCTGTTTGGTGCCCGAACGGCGCGAGGTGAAGGCGATCTTCCGCCCGTCGGGCGAGAAGGTCGGCGATTCGTTCTCGCCCGGGCCGGAGGTGAGCACCCGGGTCGCCTGGGAGACGATGTTGGTCACCGCGATCTGGAACCGGCCGTCGCGGCGGGTGGCGTAGGTAACCTCCGAGCCGTCGGGGTTCCACGACGCGCCGTCGTTGTAACTCCCCTCGAACGTCAACCGGCGCTGGCTCGCCCCTTCCTCGTCCATCAGATAGATCTGCGGATTGCCGGCACGGCTGGAGGTGAAGGCGATCGTTCCCCCTTTGGGGCTCCACGCGGGATTGGTGTCGATCGCGGCCGACTGGGTCAGCCGGCGCAGGTTGCCGCCGCTCATGTCCGAAGT
This sequence comes from Thermoanaerobaculia bacterium, assembly GCA_038248205.1. Taxonomy (GTDB): domain Bacteria; phylum Acidobacteriota; class Thermoanaerobaculia; order Multivoradales; family UBA5704; genus DASYKS01. Next base: position 4,432 of record JBBRUC010000325.1, on the reverse strand, counting down.
GAAGACCTCGATGTTGCCGGCGAGCGACCGGGAAAAAGCGATTCGTCCACCGTCCGGCGCGAACGACGGAGAGATGTTGAGCGACCCGGAAACGACCACCGGGCGCTTCCTGCCCGAAGCGACCTCGGCGAAATAGACCCCCGGCGGTCCGTTGACGAACGAGGTGTAGGCGACACCGTCGCTGGCCAGGTTCCAAGCGGGAGACATCGAGGTCGATTTATGGCCGGTGAGCTGGCGCGGGTTGCCGCCGTCGTAATCCATCAGCCAGATCTCTTTGATCTGGCCGCGCTCGGAGACGTAGGCGATCTCGGAAAGCGCGAAGCCCGCGTTGCCGGTCAGGTAGCGAATCACCTCGTCGGCGAACGTGTGGCCGATCCGCCGCGCGGTGTTGTAGCTGCCGCGGTAGCGCTTGGCCAGGATCGACTGCCCGCTCTTTAGATCGAATAAGCGACCTTCGAATACGACTTTGTCCTGGTCTTGGCGTAAGTCCCCGGCGAGCAGCACTTCGTTGCCGGCCGCGCGATAGATATCGCGGTCGCTCAGCATGTCGCCGGAGAGGCTCAAGCCGGCGAGTTGCTCAGGGCCCTGGATCTCGAAATAGCCGGAGAAATCGAGGTCGCGGCGCACGGTTGATTCCAGCTCGGAGCCGGCCGCCGATCCGTCCGCCGCGACAAACCCGGCGGCGGCGTATTTCGGGATCGCCAGGCGAATCTTCGGCCGTTGGTTTCTCCCGAGTTCCAGGGTGACCTGGTTCGGCTGGGCGGGCGGCGCCGCCTGGGGTTCGGGTGTCGGCGGCGGGTTCTGCGCCAGAAGAAACGCGGTGGCGGCGAACGCCAGGACCGGTAGCGAAAGAAGGACGAGGAAAAGGGCTTTGCGGCTTTTCATGGCACCTCGGGGCTTTGAGTCCCGTCACCGGACGATCAGATTGACGCCGAGCGTTGGGTTTTTGTAGCTCGCCGGCAGGGGTGGAAACGGGGCGGAGTTTTGCACAGCGCGCAGCGCCGCGAGATCGAAGGAGTTGATGCCGGACGATTCGACGATCTCCAGGTTATCGATTCCGCCCTGGCGAAGGATACGGAAATGGACGATCGCGCGCACCTGGGTTCCCACCGAGGGAGGGAACCAATTGGCGTCGATCGTCTGGAGCAGACGGTCGATGTAGTACCCGTAGGTGAAGTCCGGGTTGTCGAGCGTCGCGATCTGCGAGCCGAGCGCGGAGGTGCCGGAAGCCGAGCCGGCCGCCGAACCACGCGGTCCCGCCTGATCCCCCTTCGGGATCTCCGCCCCAAGCCCGGGCGAACCGGTGGCGGTGCCCGGTTTCTGCGGGGTCGGCGGTTTGCTCGGCGTCGGAACCGGAGCGGGAGCAGCGGGCTTGGCCGGCGTCGGTTTGGTTGAAGTTGGGGCCGGAGCCGGGGCCGTAGGAGCGGGTTCGTTCCACCCTTTCGGGCGAGGGAGCGGTCCGGTGGGTGTCGGTGGAGGCGTGGGAGCCGGTTTCGGTGTCGGCTCGGGTCTGGGCGGCGGCGGTTCTTCGCGCACGGGCTCGGGGGCGGGTTCGGCCGCCGGTTTCGGCGCCTCGGCGCGTTTTCGCGGTTTTTCCACCCCCAGCGCCTGCGCCGGGATGATCTGCGCGGCGACGAACTCGAACGGCTCCTGCCGTGGCTTGAAATGAGCGAGGCCGAACGCGACGCCGACCACGCCGAGATGGAGCAGCGCCGCCACGGCGAGCGCCACCGTTTCGGCGCGGCGGTTCCGTTCGGCCGCATGGCCGCGCTCGGCGAGGATTCGATCGACGGCGTCCATGGCGAGGATCTCCGCGCCTCCGTTCAGCCCGAACCGCGGCGGCCGGTCTTCGGTTGGCGCCCGTTGGGCTCGGTGACCAGTCCGACGTTCTGGATGCCGCCCCGATAGAGCAGATCGAGCACCTCGATCACCTGGCCGTATGGCACGTCGCGATCCCCTTTGAGGAAGACCGAGGAATCCCCTTTGGCGGCGATCTCCGCCTGCACCGCGCCGACCAGGCCGTCTTTGGTGACCGGGTTCTCGCGCAGGTAGAGCAGACCGTCGCTACGGATCGACAAAACCAGCGGATCTTCCACCCGCAGCGGCAAATTCTGCGCCGCGGCCTGCGGTAGCTTCACTTCGATCCCTTGGTGGAGCATCGGCGCCGCGACCATGAAGATGATCAGCAACACGAGCATCACGTCGACCAACGGGGTCACGTTGATATCGGCCAGCAGGCCGTCTTCGTCCTGTTCGCCGAGCTGAAAGGCCATTGGGGTCGGAGTCTCTGGTAAAGGGGGGCGGAAGGTTTAGGTGAAGTTCCGTTCCGCGAGGTTCAACAGCTCGAGGGCGAAGTCTTCCATCCGGCTTTTCAGCGCGCGAATCCGGCCGGCCAGATAGTTGTAGCTGATCAGCGCGGGAATCGCCGCGCCGAGACCCGCGGCGGTGTTGATCAGCGCCTCCGCGATGCCGGGCGCCACGGTGACGATCGAGGTCGAGCCGGTGACGCCGATCTGCGAGAAGGCGACCATGATTCCCCACACGGTGCCGAACAGCCCGATGAACGGGGTCGCCCCCGCCGTGGTTGCCAGAAACGGCGTCCAGCGCGAGAGGGCTTGGATCTCAACCCCCGCGGCGCGCTTTAAGCTCCGTTCGAGCGAGGGGAGCGAGGTGATTTTCAAGCCGCGCCGATCCCCCGTCGGACCCTCCGGGTTCGCCGCTTTGATCTGGCTGTCGATCTCGGCGTAGCCCGCCTGGAACAGGCCGACCAGGGGCGATGCCTGCAACCGGCCGGCGGCGGCGTTGACCTCGCTGAACTTCTGGCTCTGGTGGAAAAGGTCGAGGAACTCCCGGCTGTGCTTCTCCGCGCGTTGGAGCTGCGCAAGCTTGCCGACCAGCACCGCCCAGGAGATGAGCGAGAAGGTCAGGAGAATTCCCAGAACCAACTTCGCGACCGGCCCGGACTCGGCGAAAAAACCGAACAGGCCCGGACTGGTCGGGGTGGGTGACATCTGAAGGAAGGCGAGCATCATCGGCGGCAAGGGGCTCGGTCTCTGGCTGAGGGATTAGAGGTTGGTTGGGCTCGATCGGTTCCCGGCGGACTTCTAGGTCGAGCCGCCGCGACGAACGTCCACGAAGAGCAACGTAACACGCGCCGGTTTGGCCTGTCCACGCTCCCGCAAGCAAGGAGCGCGCCGCGCTCGGATCGAAGGGCCGGCATGGTACCCTCTACGGCCGGTTCGAGCGCGATTCGGGGCAAGATCTCGGGTGACGCGACCGGAATCGGCGAGGAGGATCTCCCAATCATGTCGAGAGTGGTCATTACGGGCGCCGCGGGCGCTCTAGGGAAAAGCGTGGTCTCGCGGTTTCTGGCCGGCGGGGCGCGCATCCTGGCGGTCGACGCCAACGAAGAGGGCTTAGCCGAGCTGGCGCAGTTGGCCCCAAGCGAGACGCTCGCCGTGCGGCGGGTCGATCTCGCCAACTCCGAGGCGGTGACCCGCCTGTTCGACGAAGTGGAAGGAATTTCCGGTATCCCGAGCGCGATCGTTCATCTGGTGGGCGGTTTCCGCTTCGCGCGCTTTGCCGATCTATCCGATCGCGATTGGAGCTACCTGGTCACGCTCAACCTGGAGACTACGTTCCGCATCTTCCGCGAGGCCGCGCGCCGGTTCGAGCGGGCGAAGGCGGGTTCGCTGGTCGCCGTCTCGGCCCCGGCGGCCTTTGAAGGTGCGGCGGGCGTGGGCGGGTACGCGGGGTGCAAGGCCGCCGTGCTGCGCATGGTCGAGTCGCTCGCCCGCGAGCTGGCCCCCTCCGGCGCGCGCGCCAACGCCGTGCTGCCGGGCACCATGGACACGGCGGCCAACCGCGCGAGCATGCCCGATGCCGATCCGGCAACCTGGGCCCGCACGGAAGACGTGGCGGAGGCGATTTGGTTCCTTACGAGCGAGCAGGCCCGAGCGATCAACGGCGCGGCGGTTCGGGTGCCGGGGCCGGCGCTCTCGTGAGAGATCCGCGGAAGCTCTCCGTGGCGGATGGAAAGGGAGAACGCGTGTGAACCCGCAACCGAAACTGCTGTTTGATTCAACCGTCGGCCCGGGACCGGTCGCGGATTTCGCCGAGACAGTGGACGTGGCGACCGACGCCCAAGGCGCGGCCCTGCTCGCGAAGCTCGGTCTTACGCGCGCCGACCTGCCGACTCTGTTGGTCACCGATGCGATGCAGAAGCTTCGCCTCGTCGGCACCCGGCTCAACGATAACGAGAGCGCGGCGCTCGCCGACGGCAGGGGTATACCCGCCGCCATGCTCACCGTCTACGGGGCCGGTTGGTGCCCCGATTGCCGCGTGGCGAAGCGGGTTCTTTCCGAAGCCGGTGCGCCGTATGACGAAATCGACATCGACCAGGATCCGGCGGCCGCCGCGGCCGTGATCGCCC
>JBBRUC010000324.1:0-4959 GCA_038248205.1 Thermoanaerobaculia bacterium | reverse complement strand
GCTCGCCGCCGATCTCGACGCAGTGGGCGGCGAGCCCTCGGCGGAGACCGCGCGGCTGGTCGCCGAGATCAACCAATTGCCTTTCGCCGCCGAGCTGGCCGCGACGCTCGCGGCCGAGGGGCACGATCTCTCGGATCTCCGGAAATCCAATCGCTGCCAGGAGATCCTGCGGGCACTCCTCCACTCCGACGGCCTCGGTTTCGCGGAGCTGCCGAAGGGATTGATCCCATTCCATCGCGCGGAGCCCGCCGGGCGGACGCCGTTTGAAGAGCACCTGCGCGAAGCAGCGGCCCTGATTCGCGACGCTTCCGGACTGTGCCGGCTGCACTTCACCGTGGCTCCCGAGCACGAGCCACGGTTCCGGGGGTTGTTCGAGCAGCTGGCGCCTCGGCTCGCCGCCGAGCTGGGCGTCCGGTTCGAGGTCGATTTTTCGCTTCAGCACCCGCGCACCGACACACTCGCGCTCGACATTTCTTCCGGCGAGCCGTTTCGCACCGAAGACGGCGCGCTTCTCTTCCGACCCGGCGGCCACGGCGCGCTGATCGAGAACCTCGCCGATCTCGCAAGCGGCGGCGCCGACCTGGTGCTGATCAAGAACATCGACAACGTCCTACCCGAAGGCGGCCCGCCCGAGGTCCATTCCTGGAAGCGCGTCCTGCTCGGCCTCGCGGCCGATCTCGCCGACCGCGCCGGCAACCTGCGCCGGGCACTCGAACGGATGGCGCCCGCCGAAGATCTCTTGCGCGCCACCGAACGATTCCTCGAACAGGAATTCGGCCGCACGCCCCGCGCCGCGGATTCCGCCGACGAGCGGAGACAGGCCCTGATCGCCGCGCTCGATCGACCTCTACGGGTGTGCGGCGTGGTGGAAAATACCGGCGAACCGGGCGGTGGACCATTTTGGACTTCCCAGGCGGACGGCTCGGTCTCACCCCAGCTGGTCGAGGCGAGCCAGCTCGATCCCGAACGACGCGACGATCTGCTCGCCGCGGCCACCCACTTCAATCCGGTCGATCTGGTCTGCGCAGTAAGGATCGGTGGCCGGAGGCTTGATCCCCTACGGTTCGTCGATCCCGATGCCGTGTTCGTCGCCGAGAAATCCTACGCCGGCCGGCCGCTCTTGGCGCTCGAACGCCCCGGGCTCTGGAACGGCGCGATGGCCGGCTGGAACACCCAGTTCGTCGAGGTGCCGAACGCCACGTTCGCCCCGGTCAAGACGGTTCTGGATCTCCTTCGTCCTGAACACCAGGGATAAACACGACGGCCCGAGAGCTTCGGGCACATCGCGTGAGGACGGAGCGAAACTGTTTGAGCCCGAAGGGCGAGTTTTGAGCTCCGCCCGCAACGCGATGTGCTCGAAGCTCCTGCTCGAAGCCCCTGCCCGGTAACCGGATGAGCCTCGACGGCATAGAGTTGACCAAAGCCCTTCTCGTAAGGCGCGATAGGATCTCGATCCGAAATTCGGTGACTACCGTAGTGAGCTGGTGGAGGCGAACGTCCGCCTTCGGAAGGGGCACTCCATGAACGCATCGACCGCGGCGGACGCATCCGCCAAGCCGGCGCCGAAGTCCCGCACCAAAACCATTCTGCTGATCGTCGTGGCGATCGCCGTGGTCGTCGGGATGATCCTCGGCGGCAAGCAACTGAGCGGCGCCGTACTCCGCTTTGCCGAGTGGGTGCAAAGTCTGGGAGTCTGGGGACCGCTGGTCTTCATCCTCGGCTATGCGGCGGCGACCGTGGCGTTTGCCCCCGCTTTTCTGCTCACTCTCGCGGCCGGTGTGATCTTCGGCCTGCTGAAAGGTGCGCTCTATACCTTCGCCGGGGCGACGATCGGCGCCTCGCTCGCGTTCCTGATCGCGCGTTACGTCGCGCGTCGGCCGATCGAGAAAAAGATCGCCGGCAACCCCAAATTCGCGGCGATCGATCGCGCGGTCTCCAAAGAAGGATTGAAAATCGTTTCCCTCCTCCGCCTGTCGCCGGTCTTTCCGTTCAACCTGCTCAACTATGCGCTCGGCCTGACCAAGGTCCGGTTCATCGACTACCTGCTCGCCTGCTTCGCGATGATCCCCGGGACGATCCTCTACGTCTACTACGGCACCGCGGCAGGAAGCTTGGCGGAAGTCGCGAGCGGCAAGGCGGGCGGCCAGGGCGCCACGAAATGGATTTCGCTGGGGATCGGCATACTCGCTACGATCCTCGTCACCACGTTCATCACGCGTCTGGCGGGCAAAGCGCTCAATGCAGAGCTCGACGCCCCGAAGAAATCCGGCACCGAGGCCCGCTCATGACCGAAACCCGCTCGTTGATCGAACCTCAGGACGAGCACAACGAGAAGCTGATCGGCTACGTTCATCCGTCGGCCTGGAGCAATCCGAAACCCAAGGAGCGCTACCACCTGGTGGTGGTCGGTGCCGGCACCGCCGGCCTGGTCTCCGCCGCGGGCGCCGCGGGGCTCGGGGCCAAAGTCGCCCTGATCGAGCGCAACCTGATGGGCGGAGATTGTTTAAACGTCGGCTGCGTGCCGTCCAAGGGTGTGATCAGCGCCGCGCGATCTTGGGCCACCGCGCGGGAGAGTCGAGAACGCTTCGGCGGTCCGGTGGCCACCGGCGACGGCGATTTCGGCCACGCGATGGAACGGATGCGCCGCCTGCGCGCCGGGATTGCGTTTCACGACAGCGTCGAGCGGTTCTCGAAGCTCGGCATCGACGTCTTCTTGGGCGACGGCAAGTTCACCGGACCGCATGCCGTCGAAGTCGGAGGGCAGACCCTACGATTCCGCAACGCGGTCATCGCCACCGGAGGGCGCGCCATCGCGCCGCCGATCCCCGGCCTCGCCGATGCGGGTTACCTCACCAACGAGACGATCTTTGAGCTGACGGAGGTGCCGAAACGCCTGGCGGTGATCGGCGGCGGTCCGATCGGCTGCGAGATGGCCCAAGCGTTCCGCCGTTTCGGTACCGAGGTCACCCTGCTCGACAAAGACCACCACATCCTGGTCCGCGAGGACGCCGACGCCGCGGAGATCGTTCAAAAGGCGATGCTCGCGATCGGAGTAAAACTTGAGTTCCACGCCAAAATCCAGAACGTCGCCCGGCGGGGAAACGACAAAGTAATCACGTTCGAGGCGGCAGACGGCGCCAAGAAGGAACTGGCGGTCGATCACGTCCTGGTCGCCGCGGGGCGCGCGCCGAACGTAGAAGGGCTTGGATTAGAAGCCGCGGGGGTGAAATTCGGTAAGACGGGTGTCGAGGTGACCGACCAACTGCGGACCAGCAACTCGAAGATCTTCGCCTGCGGCGACGTCTGCTCGAAATTCCAATTCACCCACGTTGCCGACGCGCAGGCCCGGATCGTGATCCAAAACGCCCTCTTCTTCGGCCGCGGCAAGACGAGCGCGCTCACCATCCCCTGGGCAACCTACACGACCCCCGAAATCGCCCACGTCGGGATGTATGAAAAGGACGCCAAAGACAAAGGGATCGAGGTAGACACCCTCACCGTTCAGCTCAACACGGTCGATCGCGCGATCCTCGACGGCGAAGACGAAGGGTTCCTCCGCATTCACCTCAAGAAGGGAACGGACGAGATCCTCGGCGCCACCCTGGTCGCTGAGCACGCGGGCGACATGCTCGGCGAGCTGTGCCTCGCGATCACCCACAAAATCGGCCTGGGCAAGATCGCGAGCGTAATCCATCCCTACCCGACCCAAGGCGAAGTGATCAAGAAAGCCGCCGACGCCTACCGCCGCACGAAACTCACGCCGACCGTGAAGCGGATCTTCGACGTGTGGTTCAAGCTGTTCAAGTAGGGGCAGCGACCGACACCTCCGGTTCGAGCACCACCTCCGCGCGCATCGAACGGGCGACGAGGCATACCTCCTCGGCCTTCTGGATCAAGCGTAGGGCTTTTTCCCGGTCCTCTTCCCGGTGTACGGCGACTCGGGGACGGAGCACGATCTTCGCGATTGAGAAGCGGCGGTCGTCTCCTTTTTCGAGCTGACCTTCACCAGAGGCGGAGACCGCGGCCGGTTCGAGCTTGGACAGCTCGGCAATCGCGAGGAAGGTCGTCATCCAGCAGGCGACCGCCGCGCCGACGAAGAAGTGCTCGGGCGTCCAGACGCCGCCCGCTCCACCGAAGGCGGGAGGCGAGCCGATCGCGAGGTCGGGCGGTCCGTCTTTGGAGCTGGCGATCCCCTGCTTGCCACCGGTCCAGGCGACCGAAACGTCATAGGTGCTGTGAAGCTCAGGCATGATCAATCCCTCGATTCCGTAAGAGGCGTCTCCGCGCGACATCGGCGCCGCGTTCCCCCTTCACTAGGGAAGAGACCGAGCGGCCAGAAAAGGTTCCCGGCCTCCGTCGCCACGCTAGAATCCCCGTCGTGGAACCGATGAAAACGACGAGATCCTCGGGGCGCCAAGCCAAAGTCGTCGAGCTATTCGAGAACGAAGGCCCGCGCGTCCACGCGCTCGCCCGGCGGATCTGTAGCGGCCGCGACGCCGACGATCTGGTGCAGGACACGTTTTTAAACGCGTTCCGCGCGATCGATCAGCTGGAAGACCCGGAGAATCCCCGGCCCTGGCTGTTCGCGATCGCCCACCGCGCCTGCCAAAGGATGCGCCGTCGCCGAGCGGGCGAACCCCAACATCTCGATTCGTTCGACGACCTGCTGCCGCAGCCGGAGGCGACGATCCCCGATCTGCCCGCCCTTCACACCGATCCGCACAGCGACCGGCTACGCGCCGAAGCGCGCGAGCTGGTGGAACAAGGGATCGCCGAGCTGCCGGAGGCGTTTCGCATCCCGCTGCTGCTCGCCGACATCGCCGAGCTGAAGCTTTCCGAGATCGCGGCGATTCTCGGCCTGGGAGAGGCGACGGTCAAGACGCGGATCCACCGCGCCCGGCTGAAGCTTCGCCAGATCTTGGCGCACGGCCTGCCGCAGCGGCCGATCTCTTCGGCGGC
>JBBRUC010000323.1:0-5052 GCA_038248205.1 Thermoanaerobaculia bacterium | reverse complement strand
CTCGCCGGCTTTTTTTTCTCTTCGGGCGATCCGTAGCCGTCCGCCGCTTCCCGCAGCTGGCCTCGGTGAACTATCGTTTACCCCATGAGCGATCCTGCGCTGCCCACCCGCGACGACTTCGCCGCCCTTGATGCCGGCGATCCTCTGGCGCATCACCGCGAGCAGTTCGTCTTGCCCGAGGGCGTCATCTATCTGGACGGCAACTCGCTCGGCGCTCTCCCGAAGACGACGTCCGAGCGGGTGCGCCACACGATCGAACAGGAATGGGGGCACGACCTGATTCGCAGCTGGAACAGCGCCGGGTGGATCGACTTGGCCGCCGTCCTGGGCGACAAGATCGGCCGGCTGATCGGCGCCGCACCGGGCGAGACGATCGTCGCCGACTCGACCTCGATCAACCTGTTCAAAGTGCTCTCGGCGGCGCTCGCTCTCAATCCCGGCCGCTCGCGCATCGTCTCCCAGCGCGACAACTTCCCGACCGATCTCTACATGGCCCAGGGGCTCACCCGGCTGCTCGGGGGGAGCTACGAGCTGACCCTGCTCGACGACGATCCGAGCGCGGAGGCGATCGAGCAAGCCCTCTCCCAGCACGACGACGTCGCGGTCTTGATGCTCACTCACGTCAACTACCGCACCGGGCGCCTGCACGACCTGGCGCGCATCACCGCCGCCGCCCACCGCGCGGGTGCGCTGATGATCTGGGATCTCGCGCACACGGCCGGGGCCCTGCCGATCGATTTAACCGCGGCGGATGCCGATTTCGCGGTCGGCTGCGGCTACAAGTACCTGAACGGCGGCCCGGGGGCGCCCGCGTTCCTCTGGGTCGCCGCGCGGCATCAAGAGGCGTTCGCGCAGCCCCTTTCGGGCTGGCTCGGCCATGCGGCGCCGTTCGAATTCTCTCCGGACTACCGGCCGGCGCCCGGGATCGCCCGCTACCTGTGCGGCACGCCGCCGGTGCTCTCGATGGTGGCGCTCGATTGCGGGCTCGATACGGTGCTCGCGGCGGACTTCCAGGCGCTACGCGAAAAATCGATGCGCCTGGGCGATCTCTTCATCGAGTGGGTCGAAGCCCGAGCGGATGCCGGAACCGGCCTCCGGCTCGCCTCGCCGCGCGAGCGGCAAGAGCGCGGCTCGCAGGTAAGCTTTCACCACCCGGAAGGGTACGCGGTGATGCAGGCGCTGATCGCCCGGGGCGTGATCGGCGACTTTCGCGCGCCGGACATTCTGCGCTTCGGTTTTGCGCCGCTCTACCTGCGCTACGTCGACATTTGGGATGCCGCCGAGGCGCTTACCGACCTGCTCCGAACCGGAGAGTGGGATCGGCCGGAATTCCACCAGCGGGCGGCGGTGACGTAGATGGCCGACAGCGAACAGAAGGACCGTTGCCCCTTCGGTGCCTCGCCCCCTGATGCCGATCCGAACGACCGCCTGGGTGGCGCGCTCACCGATTTCGAGCAGCGGATGAGCTACGGCGATTATCTGTCGCTCGATCAGATTCTTGAAGCGCAGCATCCGCGCTCGGACGATCCGAACGAGCTGCTGTTCATCATCCAGCACCAGACCAGCGAGCTATGGATCAAGCTGATGCTCCACGAGCTCGAACGGGCGATCGGTTTCGTCCGCGGCGACGAGCTACCGCCGGCGTTCAAGTGCCTCGCCCGGGTTTCGCGAATCTTCGAGCAGTTGGTCCAGGCCTGGAGCGTGCTCGCCACCTTGACCCCTTCGGAATACGCGCGCATTCGGCCGCATCTCGGCCATTCGAGCGGCTTTCAGTCGTGGCAATACCGGCTGGTCGAGTTCTACCTCGGCAACAAGAGCCCTGTGCTGATCGGCCCGCATGCCCACCGTCCTGAGCGGGTGGAGATCCTGGAGCGTACGCTCGCCGCGCCGTCGCTGTACGACGAGGCGATTCGGCTGCTCGCCCGGCGCGGTTTTGCAATCGACCAGAGTGTGCTCGATCGCGACTTCACCCAGCCCTACACGGCGCATCCAACCGTCGAGGCGGCCTGGCTCACGATCTACCAGGAGAGCGACCGCTACTTCGAGCTGTACGAGCTATCCGAAGAGCTGGTCGATTTGGAGGACACGTTCCTTCAGTGGCGCTTCCGCCACCTGGTGACGGTGTCGCGGATCATCGGCGCCAAACCTGGCACAGGAGGAACCGAGGGGGTGCCGTACCTGCGCCGAGTGCTGGAAACCCGGCTCTTTCCCGAGCTGTGGCAGGCGCGAACGGAGCTTTGAGGAGGGGACGCGCGGCGGATTCGTCAGGTTGTCCTGGTGGCGATCCTCGACCAGCCGCGGCTCGCCGCAAACCACCGACTCGGGTGCGAGGTAGGGCTTGGGCTCGGGGAGCATGGTCCCCCTAGTGTATCGCTGCTCAGCTTTTCCTGGGCTCGCCAGGCTCCAGCCTGGCGCTTTTGGGTTCGATAACCCGTGCGCTTCCTTGCTGCGAAAAACAGCCAGGCTGGAGCCTGGCGAGCCCAGGAAAAAGCCCCATAGCCCTGACCTACGGTGCGCTCCGCGCTCACCGGGCCGGCCGGAGCGCAGATTCTGACCTCGGGCAAGGCGGAAGCCCAGGATACTGGAGTGGTCAGACGGGACGAACCCGAGGCGAAAGGCGGCGCGACAGGTCTGCCCTTCCAACTGGGAGTCGCCCTCTTGGTGTTGTCGCAATCCCTCCGTCCAGATCAGGGCATTTCCGACACGCTGGTTGAGAGGAGGTAAGAAGTTCGTCGCCTAATTGTCGCAATCCCTCCGTCCAGATCAGGGCATTTCCGACACCAGTATTCGCCTCAAGAGAAAGAGGCCTTTAACCGAGAGTCGCAATCCCTCCGTCCAGATCAGGGCATTTCCGACGCGACGACCGACGACGTCGTCAAGGAGCTCGAAGAGGGAGTCGCAATCCCTCCGTCCAGATCAGGGCATTTCCGACGGACCGGCGACCGCAAACGGTCCGATGGACGCATCGACGTCCGTCGCAATCCCTCCGTCCAGATCAGGGCATTTCCGACTGCCGCCTCTCCAAGGCTTTGATTCCAGGCCGTTTCCGGTCTCGATTTTCTTTACCGCCTTGGTTACGCGTCCGTCGTGCTTCATTTCGACTCCGCCGAAGCCTCTTCCGCTCGGGCCAAACGTCTGTCAAGGAACGACTTGCGGCTGCATTCTCTACCTACCCACCAAATCTCCCTGCCCGCCTGAAAAGTTGGCACGTCGTTTGATGCGGGCCGCCCTCTTCAAATCACGTAAACCTCAGGATCCTCCGTCAGCATGCCTTTTCCCAAGATCTCGACCTTGCCGCGGCAGTCGGCGCAGAGGCGGTAGATCCGAACGCTGTCGTCTTCAGCCACCACCTTCGCCACTAGACGCTGCCGCAGGCGGTCGAGCGCCGCTTCGTTGACCAGGCATTCGAACACCGAGTATTGTACTCGCTCTCCGAAATCCTTCAACAGCGAGGCGATTTTCGTGCGGCGGCGGTCGTCCGGGATGTCGTACGAGACCAGGATCAGCATGGCAGGCGAAAGGTGCGAGCGCCCTTGGCGATAGGCGAAGCTCGACGTCTCGAATTCTGCTTCGAAAATCGGCCGGACGATCCGGTCGACGGCGGTCTGGAGCACCCGGTCCCGGACGGTTGGTATCGCGAGCACCCGCACCCCATGGCCGGAGCGTTTCGGCACCTCGATGCGCAACAGTGGAAAGGGCACATAGACCCGGCGACGGACGCTCGCTTCGAGAAAGTCGAGTTCTTCGACCAGCCGCTCGCGAAATTCGCCGATCGTCACCCCGTCGGCGCCGTGGCAGCCGCCGTTTTCCGCGACATGGCCGAACGCCGCCAGAAAGTTGGAGCGGTCGAGAACCGATTCGAGCTGGGTTCCGACGAGAGGAAGAAGAGACGCCACATGGAAAGACGCGAAAAATCGCGGGGTGGCGGATCGGGCGGAGGATCTTGGAACAGGGCTCTACACCCCGCGGAACAGGGCTCTACACCCCGCTCGGAGCGCGCGGGCAGAGCACGAGTGCGAGTGATTGAAATCACTCGCTCGAATACAGCGTCCCTGACGGGACGCGTCCGTTACTGGTCAAGGCGACTTCAGTAAACAGCGAATGCCTTGGGCCAGTGTCCGTCCCGTAGGGACGGCGTAACCGAGCGAGGGTTTTCAAACCCTCGCAATCCCTCCGTCCAGATCAGGGCATTTCCGACTAAGGCGATTCCGGGCGAGGAAGTGGTCGAGAGAAAGTCGCAATCCCTCCGTCCAGATCAGGGCATTTCCGACGCGGCTATTATCGTAATCGCCATGATAGCGATATGGGTTATGTCGCAATCCCTCCGTCCAGATCAGGGCATTTCCGACATTGCACCTCCGGGCGCACTTGGCCGCGCCGAAGCCTTTCGTCGCAATCCCTCCGTCCAGATCAGGGCATTTCCGACTGCCGCCTTTCCAAGGCTTTGATTCCAGGCCGTTTCCGGTCTCGATTTTCTCTACCGCCTTGGTTACGCGTCCGTCGTGCTGCATTTCGACTCCGCCGAAGCCTCTTCCGCTCGGGCCAAACGTCTGTCAAGGAACGACTTGCGGCTGCATTCTCTACCTACCCACCAAATCTCCCTGCCCGCCTGAAAAGTTGGCACGTCGTTTGACGGGCTGAGGCGACTTCAGCGCGCAGGGGAGGTGGGAGTGATTGTACCTTCTTCATTCGTGCGCCGCCACCTGTTTCTCCTGACCTCGTCAAAATCGGTGGTCTGTCGATTCGGGCGCCTGAGGTGACGGATGAGACTCGGGCTCTACCCGTGGGGGCGGAGCTTGCCTCCGCCCTCGGAGGGCGCGGCCGCCTGGGCGGAGGCACGCGCCGCCCCTACGGGTGCAAATCTCATAGCTGGGGTTGTCTGGTACGGCGACTTTGACGAGATACCCTGCCCGCCGGCCCCCGGCCGTCGCGGTAGAGGCTCACGCGCTGGATAGCGGAGGACGCGGGGGGCCCGCAGTCTTGGCCATAGTAACGATGCGCGGAGCGGGCTTCGACTTCGCTCAGCCAGCGGGTAGACCCGAGCCCTGAGCG
>JBBRUC010000322.1:0-5067 GCA_038248205.1 Thermoanaerobaculia bacterium | reverse complement strand
TTCGACGCGTCGGCGAATTCGTGGTCGACAAAGGCGTAGCTTCCCGGCTCGGGCAGGATGAATTCGACCACCGCGCCGTTGCTTGCGCCGAGCAGCACGGTCTGCATGCCGCGCATCTCGTTGGCCGGATTCCCTTCGTACCAGACACGGTCGAAGATCGTGCCGATGACGTGGAAGCTCGAGGTGTCGGTCGGGCCTACGTTGAGGACGTAGAGACGCACTCGTTCGCCAGGTTTGGCGACCAACGGCTGCCGGATGAACGAGGCCTGGTGACCATTGAACGCGACGATCGTCGGATCCTTGCGCAGCGCGGCCTCGTAGTCGAGATCGTAGAGCCCCTCCTCGTTGGCCTTGAGATAGAACTCGGACTGGACGATCACGTATTCGCGATCGACGGTGGCGTCGGTCGGATAGCCCTCCTTCGGGCTGACCACGACGACACCGTACTGACCCATCGCCAGATGCTGGAAGACCGGCACCGAGCCGCAGTGGTAGAGCAGGACGCCTGGGTAGTTGGCCACCCATTCGAAACGGATCGTCTCGCCGGGATGGATGATTCGCCACTTGTCGCTCATCGCGACGTTGGCGGCGTGGAAATCCATCGCGTGGGGCATCGGATTGATTCGCGGCTGCGCCTTTTGCGGGTCGAGCGCGGCGAGCGAGCGAAGGAACGGCGCGGCGCCGTCCCGGGTCGGTTCGGTCACGCTCACGGCCTCGTCGGAACGGTTCTTCATCGTGAACTTGACGCGATCGCCCTGGCGGACATGGAGCACCGGTCCGGGTACCGAGCCGCCGAACGTCCAGGCGTGATAGCGAACACCGTCGGCGACCTCGATCTCCTGGTCGATGACGTCGAAGCGGACCTCGTGCGTTCGATTACCCGGCGGCAGCTTGGCGAGCTCCGGCGCAAGGGTGACGAACTCGCCGACCACGGGCGGGCCGTCGTACGCCTCCTCGGTAACCTGGGCGGTCGGCATGCCGAAGGTCAGGCCATCGATCTGTCGCTCAAGCCACGGTTCCTGGGCGAGCGCCGCCGCGAGCGGAGAGCAGACGGCTAGAGCGAGAAGAGCGGTGCGAAGCGTTGTGGTTTTCATGACGTTTCCTCTGGGCGGCGCTGGCTTTGGGCGAGCTTCTCCGCTCGCGGGAACAGGATTTCGTTTTCCAGGTGGATGTGGCGGAGAAGCTCGCTCTCCAGCTCCTCGAGCCCGGTGAACAGGGAGATGACGGTGCCGCAGGCGCCGTCGGGAACCCGGTAGCCTTCGGTCAGGCGACGCAGCTCCGCGAGGTGCCCCGCTGCCTCTACGTGCTCATGCACCATGGCGCGGATCGGGTAGGCGATCGAGCCGCACGGCTGGTCTTTCGCGCCAGAACCGTCGAGGGAGGCTCGTTCGAGTCGGTTGATGGCGGGGAAGAGGACGACCTCCTCCTTCTGCATGTGGCTGAGGAGTTCGGCACGGAGGGCACCGAGCTGAGCGGCGATCGCCGAGAAGGGCGCGAGCGTGCCGTCTCCGTGCGCGTCGAGCGCGCGCTCGGCAAGCGCGTCGAGGCGCGGCAGATCGGCGCGCAGCGGCGCGTGGTAGTGAACGAGCAGGTGGTCGATCAACTGGGCGAGCGGCGCCTCGGTCCAGTCGGGGATCTCTTCGACGGATTGGGCGGCAGCGAGGTCAAACATGGGTGGTTCTCCCCGAGTCTTGCGGTCCGGCCGGGATCGTCGGCCCGCTGTCTCTCAGGAGCTACCCTAGCGCCGGTGCCGGTGCCTCCGGCATGATCTGCGTCATACGGGCCGGCAAAAACGACGGGGTTTTGCTCGCCGCCGCGCCGAGGAGCCTTCCATGCCTTTGCCGATCGAAGCCGAGATGGCCCGCATTCCGATGTTCCGCCGGACCACGAGCGAAGACCGCAAGAAGCTGGTCGAGGTCTCGCGGCTCGCCGACTTCGCACGCGGCGAGTCGCTGTTCCGCGAGGGGGACGAACCGAAGAACTTTTTTCTCGTGGTCACCGGGCGGGTCAAAGTGATCAAATCGACGCCCAGCGGGCGCGACCTGATCCTCGAGCTGTTCGGTCCCGGCGATCCGGTCGGCGCGGTCGCGGTGTTCGAGGAGATTCCCTACCCGGGAACGGCGGTTGCGCTCCTCGCCACCTCCTGCCTGGTGATCCGTCGCGAGGGATTTCTCGCCCTGCTCGACCGCAACCCTTCGCTCGTGCGCGGCCTCTTGTCCGGCTTCTCGCTCCGGCTGATGGAGCTGACCTCGCGCCTCTCGGACCTTTCGGGAGCGAAAGTCGAGGCGCGCATCGCTCACGCGATCTCAAACCTCGCGGAGGAGTCGGGCGAGCGGCGCCCTGAGGGCCTCTACGTCCCCGTCCGGTTGTCGCGCCAAGAACTCGCCGATCTCTGCGGCACGACGATCGAAACCGCCATTCGGGTGATGAGCCGCTGGAACAAGGAAGGGATCGTCCGCACCGAGCCGGAAGGCTTCCTGGTGCTCGCCCCGGAAGCGCTCAGCGATCTTGCGTTGGGCTGAGGACCGGAAACCGCTCAGGCTCCTCACCTCCCTGTCATGGTTCCGTAATTCGACCGTTGTATGATTGGCGCACAATGTCTCGATCGAAGCGTGTGCGGTGGCTGGGGGTATCGGCTTGGTTTCTGTCGAGCCTCGTGGTCTGGTTCGCAGCCTCCGCTCCGCGTTCCGCCCGCCACGGCTGTTGCGGCTCGATGCGCGCCTGCTTTTGTAGCCGCAGCGCTGCCGGTTCCGCGGGTCGGGGCTGCGCCTCGACCTGCTCGATGCGCCGTCCGGTCCAGGCGCCCGAGCCGCCGCCGGTCGCACCGACCCTTCGCGACCCCGCCCTGCTGCCGATCGAGACCTCCGCGTCGCTCCAGCTAGAGGTCGGGCGCGTGTTTCTCTTCGCGCAATCGCCCCTTCCCGCCGGACCCGAGTCCCAGCCGCCCACCCCACCCCCGCAGGCCGCGTAAGACCGCTCCCTCGTCAAAGCGCTGGGGCCGGGCCGATCCGTGGCCCGACGCCCTCTTTGCCGTGTGGTCTGTACGCAACGCAACCTAAAGGGGTACGTCATGACGATCCACCGTCCGAACGGCGGGCGCCGCGCGCCGCGCCATGCCTTTGCTTTACTCTCCACTTCACTCCTCCTGCTCACGCTCTTTCTCGCAGGGTTCGTCTTCTCTGCCGGTCCGTCGTTCGCCGCCGCGACCGATCCCGACAACCCGCCGGCCGAGCCGGAAGCGGTCCCGGAACCGGAAGTCGCGGCGCCCGCACCGCCGAAGCGGTACGAGGAGGAGATCACGGTGACCGGCCGGGCCCATCCCGCCCTCACCCTCCCATCGCTCGCCCTGGCGACCGCCGCGGTTGAAGAGGTTCCGGGCGGTGCCTCGGTGATCGACTCGACCGACTTGCGCCGCGGCCGGGTCTCCACCCTCAAGGACGCTCTGGAGCTGGCTCCCGGGGTTCTGGTCCAGCCCCGATTCGGCGCCGAAGAGGCGCGGCTCTCGATCCGCGGCTCCGGGCTCCAACGCACCTTCCACGGCCGCGGCATCAAGCTGCTCCAGGACGGCGTGCCGCTCAACCTCGCCGACGGCAGCTTCGACTTCCAGGCGGTCGAACCGCTAGCAGCACGGTCTGCATGCCGCGCATCTCGTTGGCCGGATTCCCTTCGTACCAGACACGGTCGAAGATCGTGCCGATGACGTGGAAGCTCGAGGTGTCGGTCGGGCCTGCCGCAGTGATAGAGCAGGACGTCTGGGTAGTTGGCCACCCATTCGAAACGAATCGTCTCGCCGGGATGGATGATTCGCCACTTGTCGCTCATCGCGACTTTGGCGGCGTGGAAATCCATCGCGTGGGGCATTGGGTTGACTCGCGACTGCGCCTTTTGCGGGTCAAGCGCGGCGAGCGAGCGAAGGAACGGCGCTGCGCCGTCCCGGGTCGGTTCGGTCACGCTCACGGCCTCGTCGGAACGGTTCTTCATCGTGAACTTGACGCGATCGCCCTGCCGGACATGGAGCACCGGTCCGGGTACCGAGCCGCCGAACGTCCAGGCGTGATAGCGAACACCGTCGGCAACCTCAATCTCCTGGTCGATGACGTCGAAGCGGACCTCGTGCGTTTGATTACCCGGCGGCAGCTTGGCGAGCTCCGGCGCAAGGGTAACGAACTCGCCGACCACCGGCGGGCCGTCGTACGCCTCCTCGGTAACCTGGGCGGTCGACATGCCGAAGGTCGTTCGTCGGAATCGGAGTCCCTTGGTTCCTCAACTGGCGGTACAGCACTGCGTACTGCCGGGTGGTCGCCTCCGTGGGCCAGAGAATTCCGACTCCGGGCTTGGCGAGAAAGCGTTGCAACACCCTCTCGTTTTCCCGGCCTTTTGTACCGAGCGAGAATCCGGCGCGCAGCTCGGCGATCGTTACGAATGGCAAGAAGACCGCTTCGGCCCGTTCCACGAGCAGCGCCAGCTCGGCATCACCTCGGCAAAGGTCCGAGAATCGGTTGGTGTCGAGGACGAGCCTCAACGCCACAGTTCTGGATCGATCTTCCTCTGCTCGTCGAGGGCACGATCCACCTCCGGATCCTCGATCCAGCTGCCGGCAATGTCGCCAAGGTCTCGCCGCTTGACCTCCTCCCCCCGCAACGCGAAAGCTTGAAGCAGCGCTTCCAGAGCGACTTCGTTCAAGCTCTTTCCCTCTTCTTGCGCTCGATGACGCAAGCTAGATCGAGAGGTTCGGCACATTCCGGAGGGTATATTGCATGCAGGCAGTTTCGGCATCAAATGTAGGCAGGTCAATGTCCTGGCAGGCCAGAGCGCCCCAAATCCTACGCCCGCTCCTCCCACACCTTCGCCAGTTCGATGATCACTTCGACCGCTTTTTCCATGTCTTGGGCCGAGACCCATTCGAAGCGGGAGTGGAAGCTCTGCTCTCCGGCGAAGACGTTCGGCGTGGGCAGTCCCATGAAGCTGAGCTTCGAGCCGTCGGTGCCGCCGCGGATCGCTTGGCTCTGCGGTTCGATACCCGCGCGCCGGATCGCTTCGCGGGCGTTTTCGACCACCTGCGGGTGG
>JBBRUC010000321.1:0-5076 GCA_038248205.1 Thermoanaerobaculia bacterium | reverse complement strand
TGTTTGCCGTCACCGATCACGGTGAGCGGCTCGCCGCGCAGCAGCTGGCCCATGAAGATGGTGATCACCCGGCCGACGTCGATCCGGTCGAGCCGCGGCCCGTAGGCGTTGAAAAAGCGGACGATCACCACCGGCAGGCCGAGCTTGCCGTAGGCGAAACAGAAATGCTCGCCGACCGCCTTCGAGGTCGAATAGCACCAGCGGTCGATCGAGGTCGCGCCGAGCAGCCGGTCGCCGTATTCCTGAAACGGCGTGTCCTTGGACTTGCCGTAGACCTCGGAGGTCGAGGAGAAGATCACCTTCTTGTCGTAGCGGTAGGCGAGCTTGACCAGCTCTTGCGTACCGTTGACGTTGATGTTGAGGACGTGGAGGGGATCTTCCACGTAGTGCTCCACCCCAACCACGGCCGCCAGGTGAAAAACCTTGTCGCACTTGGCGATCAGGCTTTCGAGCAAGTCGTGGTCGAGGATCGACCCCTTAATGAAATGGAACTTCGGGTGGCCAACGTTGTGGCGGATCTTCAAGTCGGTTGAGGTGTCGAGGGCGACGATCTCGTGCCCTTGGGACAGCAGGAGGTCACCGAGGTGAGAGCCCAGGAATCCGGCGCCTCCGGTGATCAGAATTTTCATGGCGAGCTCTTTCGTGGTTCGGGTGGGCGTTCTGATGGAAAAGGGACTACCCCTCTTTGATGCCGAGCCCCTCGTCGATGCGAAACCAGCGATCGGCTGTGGCAACCCGGATTCTGTCACCGATCCGGGAAACGGTGCCCGGGACGGGCCGCCCGCCTGAGGCGTCGGGGGCGATCTCCTCCTCGGGCTCGCCAGCGTGGATCTCCACCCGCCGGCCCTCGATCGTCGCGAACGCTCCGGGCCACGGGGGCGCGACGGCGCGCACCAGGCAGTCGATGCGCTCGGCTGGCCACGACCAATCGATCCGTCCATCCTCCGGCCGGCGTCTGCCGACTTTGGACGCTTTTGACTCGTCTTGCGCGATCCGCGGCGCGGTGCCGGCGGCGACTTGGGGGAGCGCTTCGGCGAGCAGTTCGATGCCCGCCTGTTCGATCGCGAGATAGAGGGTGAGGGCGGTCGCGCGCGGCGCAATCGGCACCGGGCGCTGGGCCACTATGTCGCCGGCATCCGCCCGGCGCGCCATGTGGTGAAGGGTGATGCCGGTCTGGCGCTCGCCGTGGACCAGCGCCCAGTTGATCGGCGCCCGGCCACGATAGGCGGGGAGCAACGAAGGGTGGAGGTTGAGTGCCGCGAGCGTCGCTGCGTCGAGCACCGCATCGGGCAGCAGGCTGCGGTAGAACACCGAGAGGATCAGGTCGGGAGCGAGCCGTGCGGCGAGCGCGGCTCCTGCATCGCTCAAATCTTCGGAATAGACGATGGGCAGCCCGTGCTGTAGGGCGGCCTCGGCCGGCGTCTTGTACCAGCGGTTCTCTTGCGGGTCGTCGCGATGGGTGACCACGGCGAGCACCTCGTCACCCCGCTCGACCAAGAGATCGACCGCGCGGTGGCCGATCTGGCTGTAGCCGAAGAAGAGGACTCTCACGCGATCAGCTCTCGGCCTCGGGCTCGAAATTGATCGTCTCGGCGATCACGCTCCGGGGGCGCTGGCGGACCTCGATGTAGATCCGGCCGACATAGTCGCCGAGCACGCCGACCGCGAGGAAGAGAAGGCCCAAGAGAAAAAAGAGAATCGCAAACAGCGTGAACAGCCCCTCGGCCTCGGGGCCGCGAATCAATCGGCGAATGCCGAGAAACAGGCCAAAACCAGAGGAGAACAGGGCGATCAGCAGGCCGGCCCAGGTCGCGAAGCGGAGCGGCAGAGAGGAAAAGCCGGTGATCAGGTCGGCCTGCAGTTTGAACAGTTTCCACAGCGAATATTTGGATTCGCCGACGCTGCGCTCGGCGTGCCCTACCGGTACCTCGGTGATCCGGCGGGCGAATTGGCAGGCGAGCGCGGGGACGAACGAGGAGCGCTCGGGGCAGTGCCGCATGGCTTCGACCACCGGGCGCGAGTACGCCCGCAGCATGCAGCCGTAGTCGCGAAAATCGACCCCCGGCATAACCCGCCGCATCATCCGGTTGACCAGACGCGAGGCGGCGCGGCGGAAGAGGGAATCTTTCCTCTCGCTCCGGTAGCCGCCGACCACGTCGAAGCCCTCTTCGGCTTTGGCGAGCAGCTTCGCAATGTCCTCCGGCGGATTTTGCAGATCGGCGTCGAGCGTCACGACGACGTCGCCCCGCGACGCTTCGAGCCCCGCGAGGACCGCGGCGTGTTGGCCGTAGTTGCGGTTGAACGAGATGACTTTCACTCGGGCGTCGCGGCCGGCGATCTCGCGCAGGAGCGGCAGCGAACGGTCGGAGCTGCCGTCATCGACCAGGATCGCCTCAACGCCCGATCGGCCGGCCGCCTCGCCCGCTTCGATCGCATCCAGCACCGGGCGCAGCCGCTCGAAGAGAGGCTCAAGGTTCCCTTCTTCGTTCCATACCGGAATGACGACCGAAAGACGCATCGAAGTTCCCGTTGGCACCGGCTCGGTCGCCGGGCTCAGGCCGCCGTTTGCCCTACGGCATCGCGCACGGCGGCGATGACGTCTTGGACGTCCTCGTCGCTCAGGGTCGGGAAGAGCGGTAGGGAGACGATCCGGGAGCAGACCTCTTCCGCCACCGGGAAGCGACCCGCCGCGTAACCGTACCGCTCGCGATAGTAGGTATGGAGGTGGACCGCTTCGAAGTGCAGGCCGGTGCCGATGCCGAGATCCTTCAAGCGCGCCATGAACGGTGCCCGCTCCGGCGGCAGCACGGTAAACAGGTGCCAAGGGTGGACATGGGGGTACGGGGCGGTGCCGGGAAGCCCGAGCCCGGGAAGGCCGGCCAATTCCCGTTTGTAAACCGCCGCGATCTCCGCCCGGCGGTGGTTGAACCGGGTGAGCTTCCGCAGCTGGTGCAGGCCGACGGCCGCGTGCAGGTCGGTCAGGTTGTATTTGAAGCCCGGGAGCACGACGTCGTACGTGGCCGGCGCTTTTTCGGTCGCCGAATAGGCTTTCCAAGCGTCGCGCTGGACGCCGTGGAAGCGCCAGAGCTTAAGCCGCTCGGCGAGTTCGGCATCGTCGGTCGTGATCATGCCCCCTTCGGCCGAGGTCATGTTTTTGATCGGGTGAAATGAGAAGCAGGCGGCGCGCGTACCGAGTTTCGTGGTGGCGCCGATCGGCGTTCCTTTGTACTCGGAGCCCGCGGCGTGCGCGGCATCCTCAATGATCGCGACGTCCGCTCGCCCTGCTTCGGTGAGCACTGCCCGGATTGCGTCGAGGTCGGCTGGCTGGCCGGCGAAATGGACCGGCACGACCGCCTTGATGCGGGGCGAAAGCGCCGCGGCGAACGAGGCCGGATCGAGGTTCCAGGTCGTGCGATCGACATCGACGAAGATCGGCGTAGCGCCGCAGGCGATCACCATGTTGGAGGTGGCGGGCCAGGTGAGCGCGGGCACGATGACCTCGTCGCCGGGCCCCAAACCGAGCGCCAGGAAGAGCACATGGAGCGCCCCGGTGCAAGACGAGAAAGCGAGCGCGTACTCGGCGCCCACGGAGGCCGCGAATTCCTTCTCAAGTGCCGCGACCAGAGGGCCGGTGGTGATCCATCCCGAGCGCAGGCAGCGAACGACTTCTTCGATCTCCTCCTCGCCGATGTCGGGTCGCGAGAAAGGAAGGGGTGGGTTCTTGGGCAGCACTGCCGGAGAGTAGTGCATTACCGGCTGACCCGCAAACAGCGATAGGTTCCGCCAAATGAACGAGCCCTTCGTCGCCCCCGCGAGCCGAAAGAGTTGGCTCCCCGACCTCCTCCTTCTGGTTCTCGTCTTCGCGGTCCTGCTCGGGCCTGCGCTCGGTCGTCGGGCGCTCTGGGAGCCGGACGAGGGGCGCTACGCTGAGATTCCGCGCGAGATGGTCGCCACCCAGGACTACCTGACGCCACGCATCGACGGGATCAAGTATTTCGAGAAGCCGCCCTTGGTCTATTGGGCCGGGGCCGCGGCGATCCGCTTGGGGGGAACGGGCGAGGCGGTGGTCCGCTTCCCCGTCGCGCTGTTCGCCCTGCTCGGCGGAATCGCCGTCTACGTCGCGGGCCGACGCCTGTTCGGCCGCGCCGCCGGGCTCTGGGCGGCGCTTGTGCTCGCCACCTCGCCGCTCTATCTCGGCCTCGGGCAGGTACTGTCGCTCGACATGCCGGTATCGGCGCTGCTTACCGCTTCGCTCCTCGCGTTTCTGGTCGCGGTCCGCGAGCCGCCGGGGTGGAATCGACGCCTGCTGCTCTGGGCGTTTTACGCCGCCGCGGCGCTGGCGGTTCTCGCCAAGGGACTGATCGGGGTTTTGATCCCGGCGCTGGTGATCGGCGCATGGATTCTCTTCACCCGGCAGTGGCGGTTGATCCCGGTGGCGCTCGCGCCGTCCGGAATTTTGCTCTTTTTAGCGATCGCCGCGCCCTGGCATTGGTTGGCCTCGCGGGTGCATCCGGAGTTCGCCTGGTTCTATTTCGTCCACGAGCACTTTGAGCGTTACCTGACGAAGACCCACGACCGCTACGAGCCCCCCTGGTACTTCGTGCCGGTTCTCCTGGGCGGGCTGCTCCCCTGGACGCTCTTTCTGCCGCAGGCGCTCCGAGAGGCTTGGCGGCGCGCCGGGGCGCGCACCGGCGAAAACGGGCGACGAGAGACGCTCTTTCTGGCGCTTTGGGCCGCGCTGGTGTTCGGGTTCTTCTCACTGTCCGATTCGAAGCTGATGCCCTATGTCCTGCCGGCGGTGCCGCCGCTCGCGCTGCTGGTCGGACGCTGGCTCGGCCGCGTGGCCCAGGAGCGAACCTTTTCGGTGCCAGAGCCGTCGCCGTTGCGCCCCGGGCTCCGCGTTCTGCTGCCATTGGGGCTGATTCTGGCCGCCGCCGTGGTGTTCTGGCCGATGCCGGCGGAAGGGTCCAAGGATCGCGCGTTCGTCGAGCTGCTTGGCGCCTTCCGGCCGCTGCTCGCGCTCTGTTTCGCCTTCCTCGGTGTTGCGCCTTTCGCGCTCGATCGATGGGGCCGGCG
>JBBRUC010000320.1:0-5103 GCA_038248205.1 Thermoanaerobaculia bacterium | reverse complement strand
GAGAGGGTACCCCTCACGCTTTCCCAGCCTGGACGATTCACGATCGCCGCGGGCAGAGACGGGCTCTACCTGGCGGCGTGGAACGCTCGTGCGGGTCGCTGGAAGCTGTCGTGGGATGCCCTCGACGAGGCTCCCTGGAAGGAAGTCCCGAAAGCCGACATCTCGGCAGCCGCCAAAGCTTGGAGATCCAGAACTCCAAGAGCAGCCCGAAGCATCCCCGACCGCGGGCGAAGAGCTCAAAGCCGTAACCATCATCACAAGCAACGCCGCGAGCCAAAATTTACGTTTCATGATCCGTCCTCCTCAGCGATTGGATATCGGCAGCTCGAGCAGTACGACTCGATCGGGGTTCTCGCTCGGCCGGCGGGGATATTGCGACTGGTCGTATAACAGGACCGCGAGCTGGTTTCCCCTCATGTCGCCCGCCAAGCGGGTGTAGGGGGATTGCGCGGACAGCGGCAGGTCGTAACTGGTAACGCGGTCGGCGCCCAGGACATGGAGGCGCCACGTCGGCAGGCCTGAGTTCGTGGTTCGGATCACGATCGCCGGACCGGCCGGAGTGGCGAGTGCTTCGTCGACGGCACTTTGCCGATTGATCCAGTCGCCGGCGGCGAGCGGACTCCCGGCGAGCCTTTGGCTCGTGGCCGGCGTCATCCGCGTACAAGCCGCTGCGGATTCGACGCCGAAGTAGCGAGCGTCCCAGCTCCGGAACTTGTGACCCGCCGGGTCGATCAGCGCGATCTCGTCGAGGATTCCGGGCGCGATCAGCAGCGAACCATCGGGCTGAAAGCGGAGGCTTCCTAACCGCAGCATAAGGCAAGGATCGGCGCGCTCGCCTCGTCGCCCGCCCGAAACGTCGGTGATCAACCGCTGGGGAGTATCCAGCCCGTTGCCCAACACGTCCATCCAGGCGTAGCCGCTCAGATCCGTATGCGGCCCCTTGAAGAGCGCCTTCGACCATCCGATCCAGGCCAGGCGATTGCCCTGAAGGTCAAGATCACCGAGGGCCCCGAGCTGATCCCGCAGAAAGTCGACAGTCCCATCCGTCCGGCGCTCCAGCGGCCGCCAGGCGATTTTTCGTGACGGGGCACCGACGATCATCGTCTCGGCAGTCACCGCCAGGTGGCCGTAGACCATCCCAGGATCGAAAACCTTCGGCGAGGGGAATAGCTCACGAACCACGGGCAAGCCCGGTGACAGTCCGTGCTCCGCCACGCGCTCAAAGCTCGTGGTGATGTAAACCGATTTCGGTCCGGCCCAACGAAGGTCGTAGGCGATGGACTTGTTGGCGGTTAGCTCATACCGAGCCAAAACCTGAACGGCGGGCTTCGCCGTCGCGCCCGCTCCCAGATCGGCGCTCCGCGTGGCGGTCGCGCAGGCTGCGAGGGACAACGCGGCCACGACCCTTCGAGATAGAACCATAAGGACCTCCCCTGGAGTTCTCGCGCTGCGTTCACTCATTTCCGCCTTCAAGACCTAGACGCGATGCCACCTTCGAAATCGTCTCTCCCGAAGTTCTGGCGGCAGCTCGGCCTTCAAGCAAACGTAGCACGGTGAATTGAAAGCGCGAGGCTTTCTCGAATATTGGACTTATTTGACCTTTCGGAGGTGGCGGCTGGTTCCTGCTTGGAGGACATCTTCCCCCCGAAAGAAGATGCCAGGCGGTGCGGCGAGGCGTTCGTCCCAAGGGGTGGCAGCCGATAGCGAAGTGTGAAAATGCCAGGGATACGTGTTCGATCCGGGGAATATGTGGTGAAAAAGTATGACGCCTAGTGACAAAGTAGGGCCTTTTGTCGTATAGATCCGGCAAAGAAGGTTCGGCGGCGGGATGCCTCGTGAAAAGACATAACCCGCGAACAGTACTTCTTGGCATCTAACACGGTGGGATGGTCCGATTCCCGGCATATCGGGGGAGGTGTACCTTGGCGCAAAGCATCAAAGTCAGTCTCGACGGCCGATTGCTGAAAGAAGTCGTGGCCGCTGCCGGTCTCGATGAGGTTTCAGCTCCTGAAGCCATCCGGCGCATTCTCTGGTGCCACTTCGAGGCCCGTGGAGGGCCCGGCCTGGGCCCGAATTCGGCCCATTTCGGGCCCAAGGCATCTCACCGCCCCTCTTCCCTCCCCAGACCCCTCCCTTCACCTCAAGGTAGAGGTTCCACCGAAGAGACAAAAGCAAAAGCAAAAGCAAAAGCTCCTGCTTCGGAAGACTCTCCTAATGCGAGGTGTTCCGGGGGCGCGCGCGAAGCGCCCGCGTACGCGAGGCCGGGGCGCCGGAGCGGGCCGGAGTCGGCCCAGCTGGACCTCGTTCCCGCCCCGGCTCCGCTGGCTCCGGAACCGCCGCCTCCGGTGATGTGGCTCCCTTGCCGCGCCACCCGCCGCGGGGACCCTCCGGCGTGGGGCCTGTCCGGAGAGCAGGTCGAGCGCTGGCAGGCCGTCTTTCCGGGGCTCGACGTGTTCGGCGAAGCGCGCAAGGCCGAGTCCTGGCTGCAGGCCAACCCGGGCCGCTGGAAGACGCCGCGCGGGATCGAGCGCTTCCTGTTCTCGTGGCTCGACCGGGCCAACGACCGCGGCCGGTCGGGCCGGCCGGAGCCCGCCGCGCGCCGGGCCGGAAATCGCTGGAGCCCGGCGGTCGACCAGCCGGCGCCGCCGCCGAAAGGCTCGATCCGCGAAGCCTACGGTCGCGACTCGTTCGAGGAGTGGGAGGCCGAGCTTCGGGGGGGCATGGCCGACGAGCCCGAGGCGCTGGAGAGGTGCCTGCGCGAACTGGCGCAGCTGCGCGGCCGGTGGGAGGCGAAACATGCCGCGTGAGATCGGCGGCGCGCTCGCTCGGTTGGAGCGGCGCTTCGCCTCGCTGCCGGCCGAGGAGCTGGCGGCGCGCGAGCGCCCCGGCTGCGTACTGCCCCGCGGCCAGCACTGCTCCTCCGGCTGGCATTGGCGCGAGGACGGCGGGCTGGGCACCGCGTTTTCCCGGTGCCGCCGGGCGCTCGCGGCGCGCGGCGAAGCGGCGGCGGCGGAGATCTCGGGTGTGCAGACGTTCGAGAGCTTCGACCGCAAGCGGGAGAACGAGGCGTTCCGAGCGGCCCACCGTTGGGCCGAGGGGGACGCCGCCGGCCGGCGCACGCTGGCCCTGATCCGCCCGGCCGGGATCGCCGAAACTTCCGGGTGCGGCAAGACCCACCTGCTGCGCGCCGCGGCCCGCGGCCTGGCCCGCTCTGGTCGCTGGGTCGAATACGTGATGGCGCCGGACCTGACGCGGGCGATCCGCGGCCGAGGCCTGTTCGACAGCGTGGAGCGGGGAGTGGCCGAGGTCGCGGTGCGCAAGTGGCATCGCTGCGATGCCCTGATCCTCGACGACCTGGGCCAGGAGGAGACCGCGGCGCCGATCACCGCGTCGTTCCTGGTGGGGCTTCTCGACGAACGCGAAGGCGAGCGGCTCGCCTTCGCCACCAACGCCAACGAACGGGAGCTATCGATGCGCTACGGGACGCCGTTGATCTCGCGGCTGCTGGCGGGCGCCGAAGTTCCCTTTCTTCACGGATTCGATTTTCGACGGCACGACCGGGAGGTGGTATGAAGCGCACCGCGATCGACAAGTGTGTTCAAGCGTACCGAGAGGGCGTCGAGGCGTACTCGGCGCTGGAGAAGAACCTGCGCGCGGCGGACTCGGCCGCGGCGGACATCCCCTTGCGGATTCCCAGCGTCCGGGAAGCGCGGGCGCGCCTGGCGGAGGCCTATCCGATCCTGAGCAAGCTCGGAGAAGCCCTGGCTTTTCTCCCCGCGCTCGCCATCCAACTGGCCGAAGAGCAGCAAATCTCGGAACCGCTCCGGGCGCAAACTCTAAGGGCGGGCAAGAAATATCGCGACGGCGAACAGGAAAATCCCGATCGAGTAGTTTCAGATCGCCGCTCGATAGTTTAAGATTGCTCCGGCACATGGAGTGCCGTTGTCTGGGATCTCGGAGAGCGCCGGCCATGGCTGCGAAAGTACTCCAGGGACGATTTGGTCCGAAGCGGTCTCCGCTCCAAGCGGAGATCCTCCAAACGTTCAGCGTGACCTCGGGGATCGAGCAGGTCGAGGCCTACCTCGAACACGAACCCGCCCGGAGCCACGACCCGACCACGTTCTTCCTCCGGTCGTTGCTCTGCGCGGCGCGCTGGGAGATCGCAACCGCGATCGTCGCCAAGATCCGCCGCGAGGACCGGGAGCTTGCCGTCCTCGCGGGGGCCAGCCCGTAGCGCCGGGATCTACGGTTCCAGGGCGCGCAACCGGCCGACGGCCATTCCGGAGACCCGATAGACCATCTCCAACTGCGCCGCGTTTTCCAGATCTACGACCAGGCGTTCGAGCAGCTTCCCGGCGCTCTCGAAGAGCGGCGCCAGCTCTTCGGTCGGAGTGTCCTCGTCGAGGCCGGCAAGCTTGCGCAAGATCCCGTCTCCCTCCTGGGCATCCTTGCGAAGGGCCTGGAACGCCTCCGATCGCGCCGCCCGGCTGACCCGGGCCAGGCGTTCGGTGTGGGTCATCGACTTCGGCGCTGAGGCGGCGTCCTGGCCAGGGCCTGTGTCGCTGGAATGCCGGGCTTTCCGCAAGGCCCGCCGGAGTTCGAGCACCGGCACCTCGAACAGCGCCGCCACGTGGACGGCGGATCGGCAATGGCTTTCCAGCGCCTGTTTGTTCGCCGGGGTCGGCTGGAGTCCCTCGCAGCAGGCCCGGCGCTCGCTCGGGGAAGGAAACCAGAGGCCCTCTTGCCACTCTCCTTCGGGGCTTTGCGCGCGCGATTCCCGGGCCAAAAAGGCTTCGAGAGCGACGCGCAGGCGCCCCTGCGGAGCTTGTGAGTCCTTCTCGACCTGCCCGTCCGAATCGTCGAAGTCGGGCTCTTGGATGTTCGCCAAGTTCATAGGTTCGATCCTTTTCGGCACAAGGTGCCATGCAGCATAACTGTGCTTCTCAGGACCCGAAACGGGGCACTTTCGGCCTATTCGACCACGCAACCCTGTTTGCGAGTTTCGAGAAGAAGGATACCACGATGCCCACTGCAGTAGACCTCTACCCTTCTCAAACGAACCACCGGCTCCGTACGTAGGGGCGGGGCTTGCCTCCGCCCGGG
>JBBRUC010000319.1:0-5117 GCA_038248205.1 Thermoanaerobaculia bacterium | reverse complement strand
CGATGGGGGAGCGGGGGCGGCCGGCCGATCTGCTCGACCTGCTGAAGAACCAGGCTGGGCTGGTGCTGCTCGGCGACCCCGGGGCCGGCAAGTCGACGTTTCTGAAGTTCCTCGCGCTCCACGCCGCGCGCGGCAAATCCGAAGATCTCGGCCTCGGTCTTCGGCTGCCGCTGCTTGCGCCGCTCGCGGCCTATGCGACCCGCCTTTACGCCGAGCCGGGCTTGCATCTCCAGACCTTCCTCGCCGAGCAGCTCGCCGCGCAGGGGGTGGAGGTAGACGCCGCGCGCCTGCTCGCCGAGGGGCTCGGCAAAGGGCGCATGCTGATCCTGCTCGATGGCCTCGACGAGGTGGCGGACGAAAAGTTGCGGCACAAGGTTGCCGCGCGGGTGAAAGACTTCTTCTGCGCGGTCCAAGCCGACGGCAACAAGTTGGTCGCGACCAGCCGGATCGTCGGCTACGCCGAAGCGCGGATCGAAGCGGAGGGTTTAGGCGAGGGGACGCTGGTCGATTTCGACGACGATGAGATCGAGGCTTTCGTGACCCGCTGGACCGCGGCGGTCGAGCGCGCCGCGCGGGGCGAGGGCGACGCCGCGACCTTCGACGCGGAGCGCGAGCGGACGGGACTGCTGGCCGCGATTCGCCGCGACTCCGGCGTCGGGCGCTTGGCTGCAAACCCGCTCCTCCTCACCATTCTCGCCCTGATGAAGCGTCAGGGAGTGGAGCTGCCGGAGCGGCGGGCGGAGCTGTACGCGACCTATGTCCGTGTGCTGATCCACCAATGGAACCTTGCGCGTTCGCTCTCGGGAGAAGCGGTCGCGGGTCTCGACGTGGGCGAAACGCTTCGAGTTCTCGCCCCGCTCGCGCTCTGGATGCAGGAGACCTCCGGAGCGCGCGGCATGGTGACGGAGGAGGCGCTTCAGGGGGAGCTGCGCCGGCTCTTTGCCGATGAGCCCGATCCGGCGCAGGCGGCGGCGCGTTTTCTGTTCGACGTGCGAAACGAAACCGCGTTGCTGATCGACCGCGGAGGCAAGACTTTCGGCTTCATCCATCTCACCTTTCAGGAGTACCTGGCGGCGGTCGCGCTGGTGCAAACCGCGCAGATCGAGCTGCCGCCGCTGGTCGAAGCGCTTGCTTCCAGGGTCGGCCAGCCGGAGTGGCTGGAAGTGATCCGCCTCGCCGTCGGCGATCTCGCCCGCGAGCGCCCCGAAGCCGCGGGTCGGGTGATCGAACAGCTTCTCGAACGCCGGCCCGGCCCGCCGGGAGAGGCCGAGATCTTCGCGGGCCTCGCGGCGCTCGACATCGGCCGAAAGGGTCTCCCCGCCGCTTCGCGCGAACGCACGGTCGACGCGCTGCTCTCCACCCTGCGCGACGACGGGCGAGTCCCGGCCGGCGTCCGTGCCCGGGCGGGTGAAGTTCTGGCGGATCTCGGCGACCCGCGCCCGGAAGTGACGACGCTCGCCGGAATGCAGTTCTGCGAGGTACCGACGGGACCTTTCCGGATGGGGAGCCGGAAAGAGGATGATCCTGATTCCTCTCCCGCGGAACGCCCGCAGCACGATCTCGATCTCGCCGAGCCGTACCAGATCGGGCGTTTCCCTGTCACGGTGGCTCAGTTCGCGGAATACGTCGAGCGGAGTGGCAACCAGCTCGGCTATCAGGACGCTTTGCGCGGCGCGGCGAATACCCCCGTCGTGTGGGTGAGTTGGCGCGGGGCGATCGACTTCTGTCGCTGGCTTACCGAAGCGTGGCGGAAGGAGGGGAAGTTGCCGGAAAATGGGCAGGTGCGCCTGCCGTCAGAAGCGGAGTGGGAGAAAGCGGCCCGGGGTGGCCTGGCCAACAACCCGGCGGCGGCGCGAAATTACCCCTGGGAGGGGGCCTTCGATCCGAACCGGGCGAATTGCGACGCCACGGACATCGGCCGGTTGAGCGCTGTGGGGTGCTTCCCCGGTGGGGCGAGTCCGTACGGAGCGGAGGAGCTGTCGGGGAATGTGTGGGAGTGGTCGCGGAGCGTTTGGGGGCCGGAGAACGAGCCGCAGTACGGTTACCCCTACGTGGCCGAGGATGGCCGGGAGGATCTCGCCTCTCCCTCCCGGCGGGTGTTGCGCGGCGGGGCGTTCTACTTCGGCCGGGGGGGCGTTCGGTGTGCCGTTCGCTTCTGGAGCGCTCCCGTCGCCCGCGACTACGATGTCGGGTTTCGTGTCGTGGTGTCCCCATTCCGCTCTGGCCTCTGATCCCTCTGGACTCTGAGCTCTGGGCCCTCTGTACTCTGGGGGGAGTCCAGAGGGGGGCTACTTGAGACCGCCATCGTCCTTACCGCACGGTTCCGAAAGCCGGCTCAGGCGTCCCCGCTTTGGAGAGGAGGCGCGCCGCGCCTGCTGCCCGCGCTGCCGAGTGCTAAGCTTTAGAGAGCACTGATGGCCGACGCCGACCTCTATTCCAACCTGGACGACCTGCCCGCCGATACGGACGGGCTGGACTTTTCCCCTTACGTCGAGACCCTCGCCGGGCTTCTGGGTTCGCAGCGCACCCGTACGCCGTTGACGCTTGGCGTGTTCGGCGATTGGGGCTCGGGAAAGACCACTCTCCTCCGCTTGGTGCGCAAGGCCTTGCCCGCGGCCTGCCGCACGGTCTGGTTCGATGCCTGGAAGTACGACCAGCAAGAAACCCTCTGGCGCGCGCTGCTGCTGCTGGTGCTGACGGAGGTGGGGCAGGCGATCCCGGAGGACGAGAAGGCGGCGCACCAGGACCTCGACGACCTGCGCAATGCGCTCTATCGCACGGTTGATCGCGAAGAGGTCGGTAAGGTCGAGATCGACGGCGAAAAGCTGCTGGGCGGGCTGGCGAAAGGAGCGGTACGGATCGGGCTCTCGTTCATTCCCCCCGCGAAGGTCCTGGCGGATCTGGTGGCGGGATTGGGAGAGAAGTCAGGAGACGGCGCCGGGGACGATCTGCTCGGGGCGATCCGGCGGGAGCGGACGCAGATCCACGTCGATCAGGTGCAGTTTCTCGAGCAGTTCCAGGAGCGATTCGAGAAGCTGGTGAAGAAATACGTGATCGGCCGCGGCGAGGGGGCCGGTCGGCTGGTGGTGTTCGTGGATGACCTCGACCGCTGCCTGCCGGAAAAAGCGGTCGAGGTGCTGGAGGCGATCAAGCTCTTCCTGGACGTCCGCGGCTGCGCGTTCGCCTTGGGGCTGGCCCCCGACGTGATCGCGCGCGGGATCGAGATGAAATATCGGGAGTTTGGTGTCGGGAGCGGTGAGGGGGCAAAAGCCTTCCCGATCGACGGCGCGCGCTATCTGGAGAAGATCATCCAGATCCCGTTCCAGATTCCGCCGATCGAAGCGGAAGACATGCGGTCGTTCGTCAACGGGTTGGTGGACACCTGGCCCGATCCGGCCTGCGCCGAGGTTTTTGCCGTGGGCTTGGGCGGCAGCCCCCGGCAGGTGAAGCGAGCCGTGAACGTCTTTCTATTGACCTGGGGGTTGGCCGGAGCGCGGAAGAAAAAGCTCGGCGACCGGATCAAGCCGATCCGGCTGGCGAAGGTCGTGGTGCTCCAGCATGCCGCCCCCGGAATCTACGCCGCCGTCCGCGAGACTCCCCGACTGCTGCGCGAGCTAGAAAGGTACTACCGGGCGGAAGAGGCGCGCGGGGGCGAGTGGGGTCTGCGGGCAGAGGTGCGAAAAGTGGCCCCGGGCGGGGAGGAAGAGACCGGCGAAAGCGTCGGCCCTCCCCCCGGGCTCGCGGGTCTGGTCGCCAACCCGGCGGCGCGCCGCGTGCTCACGTTGCATCCGCCGACGACCGTTGACGCCAATTTCGCCGAGCTGTCGCCGGAGGAGCTGAAGCCCTATTTCACGCTGACGCGAAGCGCCGAAGCGCCGGTCCCGCTCACGGAAGAGGCGCTACGGGAGTTCTTCGAGCCCGAGCTGGTGCGCGTACCGGCGGGCAAGTTCGTCATGGGCTCGACCGAGGCGCAGGTGGAGAAAGTTTTGGCTGACGGCAAGGTTAAAAAGGAGCACGAGTTCATCTATCGCGCGGAGCTGCCGCAGCACGAAGTGGAACTGCCCGAGTACCGAATCGGCAAGTACCCGGTGACGAACCTGGAATACCAGCGCTTCGTGCGCGAGGGCAAGCACCGCTCACCCGAGGGTTGGGCTGGAGACGCCTACCCGGAGGGTAAAGGCGATCACCCGGTGGTCAGTGTTTCCTGGGATGACACCCGTGCCTTCTGTGATTGGCTGACTGAGAAGACCGGCAAGGCGAGGAACTACCGGTTGCCGAGCGAAGCGGAGTGGGAAAAAGCGGCGCGCGGTACCGACGGGCGGATTTACCCGTGGGGCAACGACTGGGATCCGCAGCGAGCGAATAGCGCGGACGGGGGACCGGGCGGCACGACGCCGGTCGGCCAAGACTCCCCCTTGGGGGACAGCCCGTGCGGCGCGGCGGATCTCGCGGGCAACGTTTGGGAGTGGACGCAGAGCGAATACAAGCCCTACCCCTACGTGGCAGCGGATGGCCGGGAGAACCTCGGCGAGGCTTCCCGGCGGGTGTTGCGCGGCGGGGCGTTCAGCGATCAGCCGTGGCTCGCCCGGTGTGCCGTTCGCTACGGGCTCGGTCCCGGCCTCCGCGACCTCGTTGTCGGATTCCGCGTCGTAGTGTCCCCATTCCGCTCGGGCCTCTGATCCCTCTGGACTCTGAGCTCTGGGCCTCTCTGTACTTTGGCGGGTGGCCGCTACAGCCCTCACCCCCATGGCGTGTAGTTGGCGCCGGGGGTCGTTGGTGCGCTGGAGACGCCCCGACAGCCAGCACCCGGGTAAGTCCGTGGTCGCGTCCTGGGGCGTCTCTACCCCCGGCCGTTCGGTTCGGCGCCGGTTCGCCTCTTTCGGCGAACGGTGGTCAAGCCTGGCGTGGGATAACCTCAATCGCTGTCGCGGAAGCTCTCGTTCGGGTTTGCCGCGATCCGCACTACGGCCAGCACCTTCCGGTTCGCGCCCCGGACGGGTTGGTACCAGAGCCAGTTCCGGTCGCCGTTCATCTGGTCGATCCAGGCGGTGTCGCCCGAGAGCGCCTGGGCGATCGCGCGTTCTACGTCGTCGGCGATGAAGAGGCGGGAGAGCTTG
>JBBRUC010000318.1:0-5123 GCA_038248205.1 Thermoanaerobaculia bacterium | reverse complement strand
TGGCGAGAGCGTTCAGGCGATGGGGAATGTCGGCGGCCAGCGCGCCGTCAGGGTTGGCGGCGAGCGGGTCGGTCGAGCGGGCGAAATTGCCGATCGGCGAACCGGAGGCCGGTGTGTTCTCGTCCTCCCCCTCGTAGTTGCCGCGGAGGCGGGAGTAGGTGTAATTGCCCACTAGCTGAAGCCGCGCGTTCGGCCGGTAGTTCCAGACCGCCGAGAGCGCCCGGTACTTCCGCTGCGCCGCGCCGTTGTTGGCCCAGACGATGCTGTCCACGGTGGCGAAGTCCGGCGTACCGTCGGGACCGGGGACCGTCGTCACGTTGCCGCTCGGGCAGGGCTGGCCGAAATCGAGTCCGAAGTCGCAGACGCCGCCGACGAAATCGTCGAGTAGGTTCTTGTACTTCCGATCGACGTAGGTGAGCACCACGGAGCCCGTGTTCTTGGGCAGCGCGCGGCGGATCGAGAGGTTGAAGTCCTCCGCGTAGGGCGCTTCGATGTTGTCGGCCAGGTACGACGTGGGGAACTGCGGGCTGGTAAAGGCGGTCACCACCGGCCAGTTGTCGTCGTTACGCAGAGCGGCCTGCACCTCGTCCGCCGTGGCGTTCGTCAGGTCCGGGCCGAGGTAGAAGGTTTCGATCCGCGGCGCGGCCGAGACCCCCGTAACGTTGTTGGCCACTCCATCGTTGAAGCGGCTGGAGTACTTGCCCCAGGTCGCCTGCACCTGCCACGCGTCGGTCACGTTGTAGGTCACGCCGAGCCGGGGGGAAAGGTCGGAAAACGCCACGTTGAACTGCGGCAGGGGACCCGAGCCGTCGTACCGGTCATAGCGCAGGCCGAGGTCGAACCGGAACTTCGCCAGGTTGATCGTGTCTTGTAGATAGGCTGCCTTGTTTTCAAGCGTCTGGTCGCCGCCGAGCGGCAGGGCCTGCCAGCGGAACGCGTTGCCGTTCAGCAGGTTGTACCGCGTCTCGCCATCGACCGTGCCGGCGATGAAATCCGGGTTGAAGGCGAGCAGGTTGTATCCGGTCGAAGACTGGCGATTTTCGCCGCCGGTGAGCGACTTGACGTACTGCACGCCCCCTTCGAGCGTATGGGTGCCCAGGCGCCCGACATCGGCCAGGTGGGTGAGCGACAGAGCCGCGGTGTCGTTGTCGCGCAGGCCGGGGTCGTTGATGTCCCACCAATGGTTGTGGAACACCTGGAAGTTGGTCAAATCGATGAACGGATCGCCTTTGGCGGGATCGCCGCCGGCCGCGACCGATACCCGCTTGCGGGTCGCCCGGAAGTCGGCGAACGTGTTGGCCGTGAACACCCCCTGGTAGCCGAGCGTGTCGGTCGTTCGCGGATCGAGCCGCTCGCCGATCGCGCGAGCGTCGCCCGCGGGTAGCCCTTCGTAGCCGGTCACCGTCGAGTCGAATTCGAGGTGGGACACGTCGACCAGATGGCTCTCGGTGATCGCCCCTTTGAGCTTTCCCTGCCAGCGGGTCTCGTCGGTCGTTTGGGTGAAACTCTGGCCGGTGAATTCGGTCGTCCTGCTTTCGCTGGTGGTGGGAATCGTCCGGCCGCCGGCAAAGAACCAGAGCCGATCCTTAACCACGAAGCCGCCCAGGGTTCCCTGATAGGTCTGGTTCAGATGATCGTCCTGCGTTTCACCGAACGGCGTTTGCGAGTCCCACGATTGCTGGTCGAGTTCGGTGCGCAGAGTCCCTTTATAGGTGTTGCTGCCGGACTTGGTGATCGCGTTGATCACGCCGCCTTGGAAGCGGCCGTAACGGGCCGAGACGCCGCTGGTGAGAACCTGGACCTCTTCGACCGCGTCCTCCAGATACAGCGAGGGCGAATTGCCGAAATAGGGGTCAGAGATCTCCGCGCCATCGAGCAGCACCGAGGTGTCGAACGACGGCGCGCCCGCGATCGAGAGCGACCCATCCGTCGGGCCGTAGCCGATATTGGGTGACAGCTCGGCCACCCGTTCGATCGTTCGATCGTTGACCGGCAACTCGTCGATCTGCTTTTCATAGCCGAACGTCTGGCCGCCGGTGGTGGTTTCCAGGGCGCTCGCGGCGCCGTAGACGGTCACCGTGTCGCCCACCACCTCGCCGGGCAATAGCGTGATGTCGAGCGGCACGGTTTCCCCAAGGCTCAAACGCAAGGAATAGGCGGCCGGCTGAAATCCCGTCTTGGTGGCGAGCACGCCGTAGGTGTCGACCGGCAAGAGGGAGAGGCGGAACTCGCCGCCGGCGCCGGTTTCGGCTTTTCGTTCGAGCGCGAGCGATTCGGCGGTGGCGACCACTTCGACGCCGGGGACTCCCAGGCCGGCTTCATCCAAAACCCGGCCGGAGATCGTGCCGGTGGTCTGTGCCTGGCCGAGCAAAAGGGCGGGGGCTCCCAGGATGGCAAATAACCACAACAATCCACGTTTCATAAGGCCTCCTCGGGAGAGAAAAAGATCTCTCCAATAGGGTCTGTGAGGGTTGGCTGATGACGTGTGGAAGCGTAGAGTTGTTTGCCGATCCTCCTTTCAGGCTCGCGTTCTGCGACGCCTGAAAAGAGAATAATTCGATTGTTGGCGATGTAAACCCACCGCGGGACCGATGGGTTGATTCAAGGGAGGGGCGGGTTGCGAGCGGGGGTGAAGCGAGCGGGTCGCTGTCTCCTGGGTGCGCGGGCCTCCCGCCCGCACGAGCGGGCGAGACGCCCCCGCACCCAGGAGACAGCCGCAGCGTAGGGGCGCACCTGTATGTGCGCCCGGCGTCCGAGCCCTCCTGCGAGCCGTTGTGCAAATTCCTGGGGGAACTAAGGACAAGTCGCTGTCAATTCCTTGTCGCCGACAGGATCGGTCGCTTTTCCCGTTGGTGAGGACGAAATGAAATCCTTGGTTGGCAGGAAATGGAGTGCGGGAGGGGCCAACGGATGTTCCGGTTCGTTGCCGCGGTGGTTCGAAGCCCCGAGATGGTTGTTTGGTCTGCCGACTCGGTGGCAGCGACAATTGTGGAGACCAGTCGGAACCAGACTTGGGCTTCCGGGTTGCACCGGATACCCTTAAGCTGTGGGAAGGGTGTCCTACTCCATGAGCCTGGTCCCGGGGAACCTCGACTGAGAACTTCCAGAGAGGATCCCGGGGTTGGGGTGAGCCTTCTCGACCCGAAATGGCAGGTTCTGCAAATCAATGGTTCGACTTCGAACGGGCGATGCCGGGAGGATGGGATGACGGATGAGTTGGTTCCTCGAATGCGGCGGAAAAAAAGGGTCTGGAGTGATCCGCGGTTGGAGTTTGCTTTGAAGACGCTGCTTACTGTTTTGACGTTGGTAGGTATTGGAAGCGGCTCCCTGCGAGGGCAGCAGCCCCAGGCTGCCTTGGTGCCTCCCATTAGGCCGGAGGCCGGAAAGCAGGAGTTGGCGATGGCGAAGAAACCGATGACGGACAAAGAACTCGATGCCTTTATCGGCGCAGCCGCGGATGAGCTGGATCGCAAACAAGAAGCCCTCGCGACCGATTATGGAATGGGCACCTATAAGAGATGGTTCTTCGACCAAGAGACCGAGAAGCTGCAGTTTTTCGGCGCCGACGATGCCTTGCGACTAGAGGCTGATGTTGTTGAAATTGGGAGCTACAATTCGAATTCCGATACCTGGATGTGGGCATGGAGCAATGACACCGTTTTGCCGAAGCTCCGCGAGAAAGCGGCCGTTCTCAAGGAACTGGCGGACATCACCGGCGTCGATATCTTTGCCGAGGAGGTCTTGGCGTTCAAAGAGGGGTCCGAAGCCCTGGTCCGGGATCTCGTTGCCGTGTCGGTCCGGCATTTGAATGCCCATGGCTTCTATTCTGCCCCGTCGCCCAGCAAACCGTTGACCTCGTACTTGGC
Source organism: Thermoanaerobaculia bacterium (assembly GCA_038248205.1). Lineage (GTDB taxonomy): Bacteria > Acidobacteriota > Thermoanaerobaculia > Multivoradales > UBA5704 > DASYKS01. The sequence goes on along the minus strand of JBBRUC010000318.1, from coordinate 1,257 downwards.
GATCACCAGGCTCAAGGTAGTGACGCCAACGGCACCCGCCGATCCTCCCGGCCTTGATCCACCACCAAAAAGAATTGAAAAACCCCGTTGGCCCTGATTTCTCAGGGAGATAGGATGTGGTTATCGAGTGGGGCGACTTGGGCCGACGGTCTCGGGGCTCCGCGAATCGATAGCGGCCAAGCGCCGATGCGCATTCATCACACCGACGATCATGGGCCTACGCTGCGGTTCTGCTGCGGGGACCGAAACGGCGGGTATGAGTCAGGCGATAGGTCGCACGGAGCCCCGCAAGACGGGCTCCCTCACCGGGCGGGTGGTCGTGCGGTTGGGAGAGAGGGACGGGGGAGAGGGCGGAACCGTCTCGCCACCCGGGCGAGCGTTCCTTTCATCGAACCGGACGGTGGCGCCATCGGCGATTTCGCAGCGGCCACCAAGCCACCCGCTGACGCCACCCGGAAATTCGCCGAAGCCACCGAGAAAAGCGCTCGCGCCACCGAGAAGACCGCTGAAGCCACCGAGAAATCCCCTGAAGCCACCGAGAAGACCCCGCAAGTCACCGAGAAAACCCCTGAAACCACACAGAAAACCCCTCGCGCCACACAGAAAACCGCTCTTCTCCCGCAGATGACACGTTTTGCCGGTGAACGAGCGTCCAGCCGACCCGGTCGAAGGATGTTTTCGCTGGTTTGTACGCCTCTCTTACGCGCCTATGCCCCTTCCTGGGTCACGCAACCGCGCGTCTCAGTGGCGCGAGGGGTTTTCTCGGTGGCTTCGCGCCCATTTTCGGGGCATTTTGGGCCGTTTGGCGCGGATTTGCGTGGTTTGGCCGCCAAACTGCGTGGTTTGGTCCGGAAGCCACGCGTGGTTTGGGGAACCCGAACCGTTCGTGCCGCCGAGGTGCTATACCTCTCTGACCCGGAGACTCGGCCCCTCAACGTGTAGGCGCGTAGGGGCGGAGCTTGCCTCCGCCCTAGGAGGACTCGGACGCCCGGGCGGAGGCAAGCTCCTCCCCTACCGTCCAAAGAAAATCTCCCAGCAAGCTGATTGGCGGCCGCGCTGGTCAATGGAGTATCCGCGTCAACGCCCCATCGCGAGTAGGGCTCTCTCGGAAAGGCGGAACCGGCCGCGCTCCGTGGTCCCCACGGCCTTGCCCATGTCGTTCGAGACCGCCACGCCGCCAGCGCCGAAGGCGGGCTGCCAAGGCAGCCGGGGGGGAGGCCCCCCGCGCGGGAGGGGAACAAAGCTTGGACGGGGCGG
>JBBRUC010000317.1:0-5217 GCA_038248205.1 Thermoanaerobaculia bacterium | reverse complement strand
GGCCGTAGAGGAGACACTCGACCTTCTGGCCGCGCCGGGCGCCGATCTCGGTGAGCGTCTCTTCGCCCACGGTGAGCATGCCGCCGGTGCCGCAGGCGCAGTCGTAGAGCAGATAGGTGCCCGACTTGATCTCGGTCTCGACGGGAAGGAAGACGAGGTTCGCCATCAACCGCACGGCGTCGCGCGGCGTCCAGTGCTCGCCCGCCTCCTCGTTGTTGTCCTCGTTGAACTTCCGGACCAGCTCCTCGAACACCGTGCCCATCGAGTGGTTGTCGATCCCGGCGGGGGAGAGGTCGATGCCGGGGTCCAAGAACTTCTCGATCAGCGAACCGATCGCGTCGTTCTTCGACAGCGTCTGGAGCTGATTGCGGAACTTGAAGTTCTCCAGAATGTCCTGGACGTTCGGCGAAAAGCCGTTCAGGTAGTCCTCGAAATCGGCGAGCAGCTGCTGCCGGGTGCCGCGCGACCGCAAGTCGCGGAGAGTAAACCGGGAGGTGTTGTAGAAGGCTTGCCCCGCGGCGGCGCACAGGGCCGCCCGTTGCTCGGTGATCTCCGCGGTGTCGAGCATCTTCTTCTGGTCGAGCACCGCCCGCTTCGTCGGCTCCAACACCGCGTCCATCCGCCGGATCACACACATCGGCAGAATGACATCGGGATACTTGCCGCGCTTGAAGAGGTCGCGCAGAACGTCGTCCGCGATACCCCAAAGGAAGGAGACGATCTTGTTGTGGGTCGCTGAATCCATGCGGAGCCGACTCCAATGCGAAGCGAGACCGTCCTACTCCGGGCCAACGAGAACTTTTCGAGACTTCGCCGCCAATCGTTTAGGTCGGTACGTAGGTATGGCGAAAGTATGTCGCAGATTCACCCGCCGTGGATCGTCGGCGGGGACCACGCAGGGCATCCAGCAAAGGCGGCGGGAACATGCTCAATGTAGGGGCGGCCCCCCGTTGTCCGGCCAAGGAGGCAGCCGATTCCCAGTCCAGGGCGCACCCGCGGGTGCGCCCTGGGGTTTCAATTAGTGCGGCGGCTCGACCTGGATCGCCGGTTCGGCTTCCGGTTCGGGAGCTTCCGGAGCGGCTTCGATCGAGAGCAGCTCGACTTCGAACGTCAGGGTGGCGCCGGGCTTGATTTTCGGCGGTGCGCCGCGGTCGCCGTAGGCGGTTTCGGACGGGCAGATCAGCTTGGCCTTGCCGCCCACTTTCATCTTCTGGACGCCTTCGGTCCAGCAGGGGATGACACCGTTCAACGGGAAGGTCACCGGTTCGCCGCGATCAACCGAGCTGTCGAAGACTTCGCCGTTGGTCAGCGTGCCGTGGTAGTTCACCTTGACGTTGTCGGTCGCTTTCGGGCTGGCGCCCGTGCCCGCCGTGGTCTCGATGTAGATCACGCCCGAGGGGAGCTTCATGGCGCCGGCCTCGGCGGCCGCCTTGTCGAGGAAGCCTTTGCTCGCCTCTTTCTCCTTGGCCGCCGCCTGGGTCGCGCGTTCCGCGGCGAAGGCCTGGATCTTGGGGCCGTACTCTTCCAATTTCGCTTTCAGCTCGCCGCCGGCAATCCCGTCGGCCAGACCTTGCTGGACGAACTTGACCTCGTCCGGCGTCAGGTTGAAGCCCGCGAGGTTCTGGCTGATCGCGACACCCAGGGTGTAGAGCGTCTTTTCTTCGTCGTTCTTCAGTTCCCCGGCCTTCGGGGCCTCCGCGGCGATGCCGACCTGGGCCGCGAGCAGCAGGGCTGCGCTGCCCAATACGAGTTGTCTCAACATTGGATTGATCCTCTTTGCCACCCCGATCGGTTGCCCAGGGTGGCCGGCTCCCCGGGGTGTCGCGCCGGCCCAAACCCCTTCCCGGCGGGCGATCCGCCGGGACGAGCGAGCAAGATCTCATATCGCTCGAAGGCTCGCAAACTTCCGGAGTTGACCGGTCTTAAAGGAGCCCCCTACGGCAGAGGCATCCGCTGATAGAAATAGCCGTCCCAGATACGCACAGTCGAACGTGGTCACGGGAACGGAGGCGGGATCGAACGGCTCGGTGCCGGTCGCGAAGATCTTGCCCTGGCAGCTGGCGGTGAAGGTCTTCAAGTTCGGGGCGAACTGAAAGACGTAGTCGACGACCGCGACGCCGGAGTAGGTCGCGATGGAGGTCGTGACGTCGAAGTTCAGGTTCAAGAATCGGGCGACCAGCCGTCGCTGGGCGACTTTCTTCCACGATCCGAAGCTGTCGCTGAACGTGAATCCTCCAGCACCCGAGGTGACCTGATCGGACAGCGTAATCTCCGCCGTGAAGGGAGACCGCCGCCGGAGGCGGACCTCCGGCGGCGGTCTTTGGGGGAATGGCGCTACGGCTGGGTCGAGTCGTACAGGGCGCCGCAGTTGTAGATTTCGTAGAGCACCGCCCACTCGGGCAGCCAGAGGGTGTGGACCCGGCCGGCGCCGTGCATCCCAACAAGAATGTCGGTGTCGGCCATCAGCGCGAGCTGGGCGGCGGCGGGCACCGCCAGGACGAGCCCAAGCAGCAGCGTGAGCGCCAGTCCCAGCAGGGATGGTCGAGGGTGAGAGTATTGGTTCTTCTTGGCGTTTGTCCTTTCGGTCATGTTCTTATTGATAGGTCACGACGAGCTGCGGCCGATTCGCCGCGGTGCCGTTTTCGCCGGAGTAGTAGCCGAGGTAGTCGTTGCCCGTGTCGTCGTTGTCGTCGAGGTTGAAGTAGACGCGCAGCTGCGTCGTCCCGGTCTTCGTGACCGCCGCGAGGCCGGCGGCGTTCAAGGTTCCTTCCGACCAGGCGCCGTTGGATGCGGCGTTGCTCAAGCTGGCCGCCTGAACCGCCGTCGCCGTGGCCTGGAAGTCAGCCGTAGCAAGTGTCGTCGAGCCGGAAAAGCCGCCGTCCTGGACATCGACCCAAGCCGTGCCGTGGGTGGTGAAGGGATTGGTCCCGGAGGACGTGCCGCGCCTCAGACGCAGAGTCACCGTAAGGATCGTCGCGCCGTCGGGGATCGACGAGGTGTCGAACGAGACGACCGACTTGTACTGGCGGTCCTGGTTGTTGTCGCCCACCCGTAGAGCGCTGGTCGTGCTGGCGGTGGCATTGAGGGAACCACCGGCGTTACTGGTCTCGCTCGATTCGAGCACGTAGCCGTCCTGTGCCGCGATCGAGGTGAAGGTCACGCCGGTTGGCGGCGTCACCGGTGTCGCCGACGTCTCGTTCGAGTCCGGTCCTTCGCCTAGGGCGTTGGTGCCGGTGACGACGTAGAAATAGGCCGTGCCGTTGGCGAGGCCGGTATTTGTGAAGCTCGTTCCCGCGACGTTCGTCGCGATCGACGTATAGGGCCCGCCGGTCGTCGTGCCGCGGTACACGTTGGTGCCGGTGGCGCCGCTCGCGGCGGTCCAGGCGAGGCTGACCTGCGCATTGCCCGGAGTCGCGGAGAGAGCGCCCGGCGCTCCCGGCACCGCCTGACAGTATTGGGCCTGCTTACCGATCGCTGCATACGGGCAGTCCGCCTTGTCGAGCAGGTAGAGGACCGCCGCGCGGTTGCGGGCGGTCTCGGCCGGGATCACCTCGTCGGGAGGATAAAAGCCGGGAGAGGAGCTGACCGGGTACATCTCGAACGTGTAGGAAAAGACGCGGTGGACGCCGTAGAGCCAGTCGTTGATCGTACCGTCGGTGATGTACAGATCGCTCGCCTGCTCGGCCGTATAGCCGTTGGTTGCCGCCATCGCCTGGCCCATCGCCACGAAAGCGTCGTGGTCGTCCTGCGTGATGTCGGGCGGCACGTCGGTGAAGGTGTAGCCGTAGGGCCAGAGGATCAGCTCGCCGTAGGTGTGGAAGTCGATGTGGGAGGTGATCTGTTGCGATCCGCCCACCACCCGGCTGTTGACGAAGTCGCGCACCACTTGCGTTTCGGGGGCCGAGAAGCCGGAGACACCGCGGTAGGTGGCGCTGCTCGTCGTGCCGCTGCTGCCGCCGCAGCAGCCGAACTTGTAGTCCCAGTTGCGGTTCAAGTCGGTGCCGATGGCGCTTGAGCCGGAGTTGGGCTGGCGGTTCTTGCGCCACGAGCGGTAGCTGCCGGTCGCGATGTCGTACTCGCCGCCGTCGGGATTCATGTCGAAGACGATCCAGATCTCGCGGTTGTCCACCAGGTTGGTGATCTGCGGATCGACGCCGTACTCGTCGGTCAACATGTGAACGGTATAAAGCGCCATCTCGACGGTCAGATGCTCGCGGGCGTGCTGATGATGGGTGAACAGCACTTCGGGCTCGGCCTCGTCGGTGCCCACATTGTCCGAGATCTTGCCGGCCCAGATCGTGCGCCCCTCGTACGAGGTGCCGAGGCTGAACAACGAAAAGATGTCCGGATGGTCGAACGCGACCTGGTTCAGCTCCGCCACCATCTCGGAATAGTCGTGGTACGCCGAATCGGCGGTTGGAAAGACTTTGAGGAATTCCGCTTGCGTCTTGAATCCTTGGAGCGAAAGGCCCAGGCGCTTCAAGGCGCGGGCTTCGCGGGGTGTCGCCTCGACCAGGACGTAGTCGTGGCCGACTTCGAAGACATCGGCGCCGGTGGCGGCGATGGTGGACCGGACGCGGGCGTCGAAGACGTTCGAGATCTTGTAGGTCTCGGTGCCTTTGGCGGGCTGGGCGGCGGCGGGCACCGCCAGGACGAGCCCAAGCAGCAGCGTGAGCGCCAGTCCCAGCAGGGATGGTCGAGGGTGAGAGTATTGGTTCTTCATGGCGTTTGTCCTTTCGGTCATGTTCTTATTGATAGGTCACGACGAGCTGCGGCCGATTCGCCGCGGTGCCGTTTTCGCCGGAGTAGTAGCCGAGGTAGTCGTTGCCCCGGTCGTCGTTGTCGTCGAGGTTGAAATAGACGCGCAGCTGCGTCGTCCCGGTCTTCGTGACCGCCGCGTTGCCCGCGGTGTTCAAGGTTCCTTCCGACCAGGTGCCATTGGACGCTGCGTTGCTAAGGCTCGCCGACTGAACCGCCGTCGCTGCGGCCTGAAAATCACCAGTTTGTAAAGCGGTCGAGCCCGAGAAACCGCCGTGGGAAACATCGACCCAAGCCGTGCCGTGGGTGGTGAAAGGGCTGGTGCCGGAAAGCGTACCGCGCTTCAACCGCAGGGTCACCGAGAGGATGGTCGCGCCGTCGGGGATCGACGAGGTGTCGAACGAGACGACCGACTTGTACTGCTTGTCCTTGCTGTCGTCGCCCACCCGCAGGGCGCTG
>JBBRUC010000316.1:0-5224 GCA_038248205.1 Thermoanaerobaculia bacterium | reverse complement strand
TTTCGAGAAAACCCAGGTTTCATGCGCCTTGCGGCCCGACCGATCCCAATCCGAACCAATGCCTGCCTCTAACCAACTGATTCTATTCGACTTCTAACCGGACACTACTGAGAAATCTTAAATGGAAGCATCAGAATTGACGCCAGCACGGGTGCGTTCTTCTCGATCGAGCCTTGCCGACTGGTAGACACCCGAAATCCGACCGGCCCCTTGGGAGGGCCTGCGCTTCTGGCCTCTGCGCAGCGGACCTTCGCTCTAGTCGGCATTTGTAGTGTGCCGGCTACGGCCCAGGCGCTGTCGATCAACGTCACGGCGGTGCAGCCAGCGGCCGATGGGGGGCTGCGATTCTTCCCCGCTAATCTGCCTGTGCCCCTCACCAGTACCATCAACTTCCGGGCCGGGCAGACGAGAACCAACAACGCCATTGTCAGCCTCTCGCAAGCGGGAGCCATTACGGTGCAGACCGATGCCGCAGGGCCGGTTCACTTGGTGATCGACGTGAACGGTTACTTCCAGTAGAGAGTGGGCGGAGGGCGTCCAATAAGCGAGCAATCGCATGTGTATGACGTGCAGAAGGCTCTTCGGACCGACTTCCTGGAGTTCGTCGGTTCCCTGCCGGAGGAGAGCCTCGCTGGGCTAGACAGCCCGACGAGGTCGGACTTGGCCGCTGCCTTTCTTTATTCGATGTAAGGGAGAATGTTTGTTAAAAGAACTAGAAATGATTCGTTCGGTTGGAGAGGTTCTTCAGGTCGATACTCTCTATACCTTTAACCGCTTCTTCGAATCTCTGCTTCGTGCCCAGACCGGAGAGCCGATTGCTCTTGCAGAAGCTTCTTCCTGGTCGCGAGGCTTGGCGAGATCCTTTGTGAGCCAGGTTGATGGCCTGTGCTCCGGCCTGCGGAGCATCATCCTTCGCGCTTCGAGCCTTGGGCTCTTGGCTGTCAAGGGCAAGGATCTTGAAGAACTCCAGGCTGCTGATGTAGTCGGGCGGGATGTGCCTGGACGCCCGGGGTTCCTACGTTCATTTGAGCTGACATTCCGATACTTCGGAGAGATCCGCAAACTCTCGGGCGCCCCTCGAAAGAGCGATCACAGGTATGCCTTTTTTCGGGCCTTTGCCGGCGCGAGGAATCAAGCGGTCCATCCCGTCCTGCTCGAGGATCTTTTGGTCGCAACACGGATCATGGCATCATCTCTACCGGCGATCGGTTGGTTCCTCGATGAGGTCTCCTGGCTCTTCGGCGAAGCAGCCAAGACAGATCAAGCGAGCCCGAAGGGCTTGGAGTTGGTGTCCGCACAGTACTTAAAGTCACTGCCCGGAATCGATCCGCAAAAGGTCGATGAGTTTTACCGCGAAGTAAGGTCAGATCTGCCACTTTTCGGATTGCGCCTAGTGGGAAAGATTGGGTCGGAACTCTATGAGGATACGACGCGATGGCATGACCTCGCCGTTGCCGACCTTCGATCGCCTGATCTTCCGGTCTTCATCCGGGGCTTGGTGCGAGCGTTTTTGACTGAGGCGGAAGGCGGAATCGCTGTTAGGAGGCAGGTCCTTAAGTGGGGTGTGGAGGATAAGTCGATCGATTTCAATCCGACCGAGAGTTCAATGGTTGTGCAGGAGCGCTTGAGTCTGGAAGAGGAGATGTACGTGGCATTCCGGCTCTTTCCGAAGCTTCTTGGGCGCCCAATCGGCCAAGCGTATGGCGGAGAGGGGGAGGCGAGTTTCAGGAAGATGCTCGCCAAAAGGGATCGCCTGACCCACCCTCGGTCGGTGGCGGACCTGGAGGTTTCTATCGACGATATGCTTGATGTCCTGAACGCAAGATCTTGGCTTGTTTCACAGCAGTTCGTTTGAGCGCGGCCCGCCTGACGGAGGTAGGCGAGTGGAAGAAGGTCGTCTTTCGGACCGCGCCAGACCGCGAGAGGGGCACACCGCCGCGCAGGCGGAGCATCCGCGCGCCGATCTGTACCGCGGCGGTCTGGAACGGCAGCAGGTGGGGGGCGATGTCCGGCGGCACCACCGACTCGTCGAGCCCGGCCCGCGCCTCGCGCGAGAGGTGCCAGGCCATCTTGAGATAGATCAGATAGGGAGAGAGCAGGCGCTCGCCGGCCCAGCTCTCGTCGAGCAGCGCGATCAGATCGGCGGTGAGGTCGATTGCCCAGCGGTCGCGCCAGCGATCCTCGACCAGCGGGAGAGCTTCTCCCCCTGGTCGCGGTCGACCGTCTCGACATTCAGCTCCCCCTGGCGTGCGAGCCCGGCGAGCCCTTCAATCCCCGCCGCGATCCCGCGCCAGCCGCGCAGGTTCAGATACCCGACCGCAAAATCCGCCCGGTACGAACCCGCAAGCCCCTCCGCCAGAGCCGGCAGAAGAGTCTGGTCGATGTTGTCGAAGATGCGGGGCATGGGGGAGGAAAGGGAGGGGGATTTTGGTGATTGCCGGAGATCCTAGCGCAGTGGGTCGGGTGAGGCGGCGAGATTGCGACGACAAGGGGGAAAGGGCGCATGCGATCCGCCAACGAAAAGGCGAAAAAGGGGAAGCTTCGCGCATCGCCGGGAAGCGGTAGGGGCCGCCACGACGCCTCTCGCTCACTCGATCGGGGCTTGTCTCGGAGTGCTCAGTGGTGCGGCTGGGAGGACTCGAACCCCCGACCAAAAGTTTAGGAAACTTCTGCTCTATCCACCTGAGCTACAGCCGCAGCGGGGTGGAAGTATACCGCGCCAGCGGCCGAGCCCGGCCAAACCGGTAGACTCGAACCGCCGCGGGGTCCGACGGTCGGCCGCGCGGCGTTGAACCTATTTCTCATGAGGTGAGTCGCAGCCATGTCCTTCCTGTTCTCGATGGTCGTCGCCGCGCTCGTTTCGACTCCCGCGCCCGCCCCTTCCCTGGTTTTTCCGACCGCTCCAGGAACGGTCTGGACGTACCAGGCGGACGTGCAATGGACGGTCCCCGACTCCAGCGAGGCCCGCTCCGCCGAACTCGAATGGAAGGCGTCGCTTCTGTCGAGCAAAAGCTCCGGTACCACGACGGTCACAGTCCTCTCCGGCTTTCCGGGCGATCTGAGCGCCTATGAGCCGGGATTGAAACCGGGTCGGACGCTTTGGACCACCCGCGGCGACGGCCTCTACTTGAAAGCCCTCTCCGCCGAGGAAAATCTGGCGAGCGCCGTCGCCGAGGCGCTCAAGGGCGGGCCGGCCGGCGATCGGATTCTCACGGCGAGCCCGCGGGTCGGGGACTGTTTGGGGGACGAGCCCGACCGCAAAGACGGAAAGTATTGCTGGTCGGTCGAGCGCAAGATCACCCGAGAGGGGCGGGAAGGCTGGGCGGTCGCGTTCCAAACCCTCTCCGACGTCGAGCGGATCGAAGTGGTCCCGGGCCTGGGAGTCACCGGCTACGAGTACGAGCATCACGGGACGGTAGCGTCGGTCAAAGCGACGCTCAAATCCTGGAAGCGACCGGAATCGGGTTCTCTCTAGACGAAAAGGTCAGTTTGCGACATTGGCCGAGGCCCCGGTCTCTCAAGCCCGCGACGAGAAGGCGGTGGACTACTGTGCTGCCGCCTGGTAGTCCTTTCGGTGAGAGAAGGTTTCGCCATTCAGGCGCGCGGCGTGGTTTTTGAGCAGCTCAAGGCCGATGTCCCGACCGTCGGCCAGGCGCGCATAGCCGACCGTGCGGCCCTGGGCGTCCGGGCTGAGGACGTCATTGTCCTTTTCCACGCATAGGAGGCCGTTCGGCACCAGGGCGCGAAGCTTCTCGGTGTCCACCCACGAGAGGCCGAGCGGCCGGAACTTTTCGATCTTCGATGCGGTCTGCAGCCACCACTCCGTGCCGGAGCTGGCTCCGACGAGACGGCTGGGCAGGCAGGTCATTCCGGGATGAACGCCAGCGTATTTGCCGATGTCGACCGACCATTCTCGGATGAGGGATCCGCCGCCGCTCAACGGGATGACTTCTCTGCCCGAGGAGACGGTCTCCCAGTCATACGCCACGGTCGGAGCGCTCTTGAGCTCGACGAGGCCTCGGTCTTCCGCGGCATTCTTCGACAGCTGCTCGCTGGCCGAGAGGTCGACATCGTCTACCCGCACGGTCGAGAGCGTTCCGCTCATGTCCTTGAAAATCAACTGTTTGCCTTTGATTTTCCAGGGACCTTGGATCGCTCGCGTAGTGCCGTCCTTGAAGGCCAGCCATTCGGCGGAGACGGCGGTGGATACAAGCAACAGAATAAGAAGTGCAGCAAGACGCTTCATCTTCTACCTCATTTCTTACGCTTCTCTCGGATGGCCTCATTCTCTCATTCTTTGCCCCGGGACAAGAGGGACAAAAAAGGCGTTCGGAAGAAATGGGAACCCTCGGGCTCCCCCGGGTGTTAGACGGCGAGCCCTTTCACCGAAAATCGTGGCTCGGCGTGGCCGCGAGGTCGCGTAGCGGCCAGAACCTTTCGGCGCGGACGGAGAGGGTGCCGTCGCGCTTTTGCAGCTGGCCTTCGACCGCGAGGCCGGGGTTGCCGACGATCATCTTGCGGTTTTCTTGGAACAGGTCGGGGGAGACGATCGCCTGGCACATGCCGCTCTCGTCTTCGAGGGTCAGAAACAGCATCCCCTTGGCGGTGCCCGGGCGCTGGCGGACGATCACCGAGCCGGCGATGCGCACCCGTTCGCCGTCGCGGTGGCGGGGCAGCTCGGCCGCGGGGAGGACGCCGTGCCGGGCGAGCCCCTCGCGGAAGAAAGCGACCGGGTGCGGCCCGAGGGTGAGCTGAAGCCCGGCGTAGTCGGCGAGGGTTTTTTCTTGCTCCGTCATCTCCGGCAGCGGCGAGGGCGCCTCGTCCGGCAGGGTTTCGAGCAGCGGCCCCGCGGGCTTGGCGACTCTCGCGGCCTGCCAGAGGGCGGCGCGGCGGGGGAGGGGTTTCGAAGCGCCGCCGAGCCCTTGGAGCGCGCCGAGGCTCGCCAAGGTTTCGAGTTCCGGCGCGTGGAGCCGGCAACGGCGGGCGAGATCCTCGACGGTCGCGAAGGGCGCCTTCGCCTGTTCGGCCTCGATCGCCGCCGCGGCATGGCGGCGCAGGCCGCGAACGAACTTGAAGCCGAGGCGGATCGCGCCGACGGGCAGCCGGTCTCGAGCCCCCCCGGTCCCACGCGTAGGGGCGGAGCTTGCCTCCGCCCGGCCGTCCGAGCCCGATCGCCGAAAGCGGGCGGAGGCAAGCTCCGCCCCTACGAAAGCAGGTTGTGAGG
>JBBRUC010000315.1:0-5226 GCA_038248205.1 Thermoanaerobaculia bacterium | reverse complement strand
CGTGGGGCAAGCTCGCTTCGGGTCGAAAAACCTAAGGGCGGCGAGTTGGTCCTCGAGACTTCGATGGTTTTCTTCGAGCACCTCGCGGTCGATGGCATATTGACGATAGCCGGCCAGAAAGAGGTTCGTCTCCAAATCTTCAAGAGTCGCATCGAAACAGGGACGCGCATCCCAAGTCCGAGCGTGAGCCACCCGCCGCTCGGTGAGAATACGCTCCTCGGCTTCGCTGGCGATCGCTCTTCGCGGACCTACGCGAACGAAAACTTGGCCCTTGTAGCGAACGGGAGGAAGGTCCGAAGGTGTGACCTCGACGATCGCTACGTCGCCGCCGGGTATCGAGTGTTTCGAGACGGATATCGTCGGGATCGGTTGGACATTGCCGTCCGATCGGATCGCCGCGAGATTCTGGAGCAGTCGATCTGTGACCTCCAGGCCCGAGGGCCTCCCGCTATCGTCCACTCCAACCACTAGGATGCCGGGCTGGCGATGCTGGGCGAGATCGTTGGCGAAGGCGCAGATCGCCTGGGCGAACTTGTCGGTATTCGTCGTCGAAGTAGTACGCTCGACCCGGTCCGATTCGAGATCGGAGACCAACCGCACCAGCTCGTCGCGTTCCATGCGAAAAAGACTAGCACGGGCATCGAGCGGCCTTGACTCTCCTCAGTTCTTTCCCGCCCCCTGCCCCTCGATCCACCGTTCGACGTTCCGCTCCAGCACGTCGAGCGGCACCGAGCCGCTGCCTAAGACGACATCGTGGAAGGCGCGGACGTTGAACTTCGCTCCGAGCGCCTGCTCGGCTTTCCGGCGGAGGCTCTTGATCTGGATCTCGCCGAGTTTGTAGGAGAGCGCCTGGGCCGGCCAGGAGATGTAACGGTCGGTCTCGGTCTCGCATTCGTGGAGCGGCAGGGCCGTGTGGCTCGCGAGGTAGTCGATCGACTGTTGGCGGGTCCAGCCCATGGCGTGGATGCCGGTGTCTACCACCAAGCGGCAGGCGCGCCACATCTCGTAGGTCAGGCGGCCGAAGTTGTCGTACGGGTCGGTGTAAAAGCCCGATTCGAGGCCGAGCCACTCGGAGTAGAGACCCCAGCCCTCGCCGAAGGCTGAAATGTAGGAGTGGCGGCGGAAGTTGGGCAGGCTCTCCATCTCCTGCGCGAGCGATCCTTGCAGATGGTGGCCGGGGACGGACTCATGGAGCGTGAGGGCGGGGAGGTTGTAGAGTGGCCGGCTTTCGAGCTGGTAGGTGTTCACCCAGTAGATCCCGGGTTGGGTGCCGCCGTAGGGCGCGCCGACGTAGCGGCCGCTGGTGTACTTGGGTGCCAGGTGGTCGGGCACCGGCTCCACCGTATAGGGCAGCCGCGGCAAAAGGCCGAACAGCGAGGGGAGCTTGCCGTCCATCTTTTTCGCGATCCACGCCGCCCGCATCAGCAGTTCCTCGGGGGTCTTGGCGTAGAAACGCGGATCGGTCCGGAGGAACTGGAGGAAGGCGGCCATGTCGCCGGTAAAGCCCGTCCCCTTCATCACCTCCTGCATTTCCTTGCCGATCCGTTCGACCTCGGCTAGGCCGATGCGGTGGATTTGGTCGGGTGCAAGGTCGAGCGTCGTGTACTTCCTGATCTGCTGGCGGTAAAACGCCGCGCCGTCGGGCAGCTCCGAGGCGCCGAGGGTGGTGCGCGCACCGGGAAAGTACTCGTTGGAGTAGAAGTCGAGAAACGTTCGGTAGCCGGAAATCGCCCGAAGCACGGCGGCCCGGCCGCGGGTGCGCAGTCGCTCGGCGTCTCGGGGAGAAAAGCTTGGGGAGAGGTTTTCGAGCGGCGGCCAGAAAACGCTCTGGGTCGGATCTTCGACCACATGCGCCGAGATCGTCTTCTCATAACCGGCGAGCGTTGCCTTGGGCACCGTGAAGCCGCGCGCCAGACCGCGCCGCATCAGGGCGATCTCTTGGGCGACGACGGTCGGCCAGGCCTCGAGGCGCGCGAGGTAGTTTTCGACGTCGCGAACGGTCGCCAGAGGAACGCTCGCCGGCAGCTGGGCGAACCCAGAGTGAAAGCCGGAGTCGGCGTTGATCGGCATCTCGGCGTCGCCCATCTCGAAGTCGGCGAGCCGGGTTTCGAGTTGGCGCATGAAAATCGCCGCGCTGGTCTGGTCTTCCGAAGAGAGGCTGTCCTTCGGAATGCCCGCCAGCTCGGCGAGGAACCCTTTCGTCCCCTCCGCGCGGCGGGCGAGATCCTCCGGCGCCAAGAGCGTCAGCCGATCGTCGTACTCGTGCCGGCCCACCGCGGTCGCAAATTCAGGATCTTCTCGGAGCCGCCATTCCCACTCGCGATCGAACAGGTCGTGAAGCCTCGCTCCCGGATCGGCGGAATCGGCTGCGACGGCGGCAATCGGGGCGAGCAGGGTACAGAGCAGGCAAAGGGCGAGAAACGGGCGTCGGGGCATTGGCGAGTCTCCGGGAAACGTAGTTGACGCCCCGGAGACTATCGCGGCCTGTCGCTTTGGCGGCAAGAACCGGGCGGCGCGCGATAGTCCACCCACATGCCGCCCGGGTTCTTGAAATTCTGCTACTGCTGGACAATCTTGACGTCGTCGATGGCCGCTTCCACCAGGCTCGCGGTCGAGGCGTCGGCCGCGAGGACGCGGATGCGAACGCTCTGGCCGGCGAAAGAGGTGATGTTGGCCGAGCCGGCCGCCCAGGCCGCGTTGTCGCTGGTCGCCGCGCCAAGCTCCTGGAGTACCTGGGTGGTCGTCGATCCGACCACCTGAACGCGGAAGAAGTCGGCCGACGACGAGTTGGACGAGTGGGAGAAGTAGTACGAGAAGGTGAGCGTGAGCGTCCCGGTGGCGGGTAGCGTGATGGCGGGCGACTGGATCGACGTGGTGCCGCCGTCGATGTCGAAGCTCCCCGCGCTCGTGCCGGCGAGCCGGCCGGTCACGAGATCGTTCTGCCCCGAGACGGTGGTGCCCAACTGCCGGGCGCCGCCGCCGTCGGTCGTCCCTTCGGGATCGCCCCGTTCCCACAGGCCGGTGGTCGCGTTGTCGGTGCCAAGCGGGTTTACCGTCCAACCCTTGTTGGTTTCAAAGTCGTCGAAGAAGACGGTGACCGGGCCGGTGCTCGCGACGATCGAGACTGTGTCGGTCGCAGAGGCCGCGCCGTCGCTCACCTGAAGCTGCAAGACGTAGGTACCGGCGCTCGCCGCGACGAAGCTCGCCATGGCCGAGGTCGGGTTGGTGATCGAAACGCCAGGGCCGGAGACCTGCGACCAGGCGTAGGTGAGCGGATTCGGGCCGCCGTCCGGGTCGGACGAGGAGGAGCCGTTCAGGACGACCGTCGAGTTCACGCCGACGTTTTGATCCGGCCCGGCATTGGCGATCGGCGCCTGGTTGCCGCCCACTTCGGTGGCATTGCCGGTGACGACCAGGGCGAACGGCTGGGTCCCCTGCGGGATGTTCCACGCCTTGACGGTGACCGTGTAGGTACCCGCCGCTGGGCTCGCGAGCAGCACCTGTTCGAGCGTGTTCCGCCGGTCGGCCGAGCCGCCCGTGGTGGAGGCACCGCTCGCAAAGACGTTGCCGAGGAAGGTACCGGAAGGGCCGGTCACGGTCAGGTCGAGGTCGTTGACCAGGTGAATCGACGCGGCGGGAGTGGAGGGGTAGTCGGTCCAGGCGAGCGTCGCCTTAAACGACTGTCCGGCCACGACGGTGAAGGTGAAGGTCTTGGTCGCCGAGGAGCCGGTCGCGAAACCTGCGTCGTCCTTCGCCCAGTTCTTGCGCACGTCGCCGGGGAAGTACAGCGCGTCGTCGAGCAGAACCCGTCCCCAGCCCTGGCAGTTGGCCGGGATCGCGGTGGTGCCGGTCATGTTGATCGCCGAGTTGATCATCGTCGCGCGGACCAGGGCGGCCGAGGGAGTGAACGCGTCGGCCGAGTTGGCGGCTCCGGAGGGATAAAAGCCGTCCGTGTAGTACTGCCGGGTGAGGGCGGCGAAGCCGGCCGCGCCAGGGGTCGCCATGCTGGTGCCCGAGCTGCTCTTCGTGTTGCAGTTGTTGGTCGCCGTGTTGTTGTCCGCATTCGCCGAGATGATGCTCTGGCCGGGCACCGTGATGTCGGGCTTCAACCGGCCGTCGGAGGTCGGGCCGCAGCTGGAAAAGCTGGCCATCGAGTTGGCCGCGGTGCTGCGCTGGGTGGCGCCGACCGACAGCCCGTTCTTGGCGGTCGAGGGACTGCCGACCGAACCGGTGCCGGGGCCTGCGTTGCCGGCCGCGAACAGGATCAGGAAGTCCTTATGGTTCCACATGAACTCGTCGACGTCCTGGCTGCCCGCCGAGTAGTTGTTTTGCACCGTGGCGTTCTCGTTGTCGCCCCACGAGTTCGAGTGGAAACGCGCGCCCTGGTCGTAGGTCTGCTGGAACAGCGGGTTCAGATCGACTACCGGGCAGCCGATCCCCGGCAGGTCGCCGCAGTTGTCGACCAGGTAGCCGGCGTCCTGCATGACCAGCTTGGCGCCCGGCGCCATGCCGTCGGCGGTGTTGTGGATCAGCAGGTTCGCGAAGTTGTCGCCCGCCGCTGTCCCCGCGACATGGGTGCCATGGTCCTGGGTGTCCCACTCGGTGGAAGAGATGCCGCCGTTGCACTCGGTCTGCCAGAGGAAATCGACCGCGATCACCTTGCGCTGCGCGTTGTCCACCACCGTGCCGCCGTTGCAGGCGTTGGTCGGCGGCAGGCCGCGGGCGGGGTCGCGGAAGAAGCACATGTCGGCGTCGATCCCGGTGTCGAGGACGGCGATCGTCTGTCCCTCGCCGAAGATGTTGCGCGAGAAGATCGGCGTGGTCATGCCGGCGGCAAGACCCGACTGGCCGACCCAGATCGTGGTGTCGTTCAAAAGGCCGCGGCGCGGCTCAAGGTCGATCCAGAACACCTCGGCCAGGGTCGCGAGTTCCTTGCGGTAACGCACCAGCTCGGCGTCGGTGAGCAGCAGGCGGACGCGCGAGAAAAACGGGTTCGCGCTCGATCCGGCCACCCTGGCGTCGAGGCCGAGATCGCGGATCTGCTGGACCAACTCGTCCAGGTTCGCGTCGGGATATACCTGGACGAACACAGAGCGGACCCGCGGCGAGCGCTCCTCGACCTTGGGAGCCGTGACCGCCGCCACGTCCGCGGAGATCTTATAGAAGGGATGGTAGGCGCCCACCCAACTCGCGCCGATCTCGCTCGCGGCGACCGCTGCCGAGCCG
>JBBRUC010000314.1:0-5299 GCA_038248205.1 Thermoanaerobaculia bacterium | reverse complement strand
TGGCCCTGCTCGCCGGCCTCGGCCTTTGCTACGTCTTGTCGAAGCCGTTTGAGCAGCTCGCTTTTTCCGGCAACTTCCAGGCTTGGCTTCAGGCGACCACCGGCTGGACCTACGATCAGAGGAACGCGATCATCGTCGGCCTCGCGATGGGTTTCGCGGTGATCCCGATCATCTTCGCGATCGCCGAGGACGCGTTCTCGAACGTGCCGCAGAATCTCGTCGCGGGATCGTTGGCGCTCGGCGCCAACCGCTGGCAGACGGTGACCCGCGTCGTCCTGCCGACCGCCTCGCCGGGGATCTTCTCCGGCATCATGATCGGATTCGGCCGCGCGGTCGGCGAGACGATGATCGTGCTGATGGCGACCGGCAACACGCCGATCATGGATTGGAATCCGTTCAACGGATTCCGCACCCTGTCGGCGAACATCGCGGTCGAGATCCCCGAGGCGGCTCAGGGCGGATCGCTCTATCGAACGCTGTTTCTCGCCGCCCTGCTCCTGTTCGCGATGACCTTCTTGGTCAACACGCTGGCCGAGGTGGTGCGCCAACGGCTCCGCGAGCGGTATTCCCAGCTCTAGTCGAATCGATGAGCGAATCCATGAGCCGCAAAACCCAAGGAAGTACCGTTCGCCGCCGTACCGATGTGCTCGGCGACTCGTTCACCGCGCTGTGCGGCGGTGCCTTGGCGCTCAACCTGCTCCTCGTGGTGGGCATCCTCGGCCTGCTCGCCTGGAACGGGGGGCGTTATTTCTGGCAGCGCGATCTCACCGAATTGACGCTTAGGGACGGCGGCAAAGTTCTCGGCGAGGTGTGGGAGACGGAGAAGCGCGCGACCGACGGCGATCGCGAAGGAGTCGATCGGCTGCGTTTGAAGATCGGCAATCGCGACCTGGTCGGCCTCGATTTCGCCTGGGTCGATCGCCAAGAGATCGCCTCGATCGCCAAGCCGCCCGGCGCGGTGCTGCTGGAGCGCCTGGAGTACGGCAACTTCTACGGCACAATCCAAGAGATCCATGTCGATGGCAAGGTGGTGGCTTCCGGCCCTGATGCCTCCTGGCGGGCGTTCGGTCCCCTCCACGAGGAGAAGGTCGCCGAGCGGAACCGGGTCAGGAAGCTCGAACGCGGGGATATCGGGAACATCAACGCGGCGATCGAAGCGCTTCGCCTGCGGCGCAAGAAGCTCGATCTGGCGACGCTGTCTCCGGCGGAGAAAGTGCGCCGCACCGAGGCGCTCGAAAGCGAGCTGGCGCGACGCGAGGCCGAGTACCAGAAGCTCGCCGATCGTCTCTCCGCGATGCGCGAGGCGCTCGAACGCGACACCGTGGTGCTCGCCGCGATCGACGGCGCGACCCAAGAGATTCCGATTTCGAGCGTCGTCCACGCGATCCGGCCGAATGCAATGAGCGGCTGGAGCAAGACGGGACTCTACGTCCGCCGGGTGTGGGGATTCATCACCGATGATCCTCGCGAATCCAACACCGAGGGGGGCATCTTCCCGGCGATCTTCGGCACCGTGATGATGGTCTTCCTGATGAGCTTTGCGGTGGTGCCGCTCGGGGTGCTCGCCGCCCTCTACCTGCGGGAGTACGCCAAACAGGGGCCGCTGGTGCGGATGGTGCGGATCGCGGTCAACAATCTGGCCGGGGTTCCGTCGATCGTCTTCGGCGTCTTCGGCCTCGGCTTTTTCGTCTATCTGATCGGCGGCTCGATCGACCGGATCTTCTACCCCGAAGCGCTGCCTACGCCCACCTTCGGCACCGGCGGCATCCTGTGGGCGGCGCTCACCCTCGCGCTGCTCACCGTGCCGGTCGTCATCGTCGCCGCCGAAGAGGGGCTCGCCGCGGTGCCGCGGATCGTCCGCGAAGGATCGCTCGCGCTCGGTGCCACCAAATTCGAGACGCTCTGGCGGGTGGTCCTTCCCGCCGCGGCACCCGGCATCCTCACCGGCATGATCCTCGCGATGGCCCGCGCCGCGGGTGAAGTGGCGCCGCTGATGATCGTCGGCATGGTCAAGCTGGCCCCCGCGCTGCCGGTCGATGGCCACGCGCCGTTCGTCCACTTCGAACGAAAATTCATGCACCTGGGGTTCCACATCTACGACGTCGGCTTCCAGAGCCCGAACATCGAGGCGACGACGCCGCTGGTGTTCGCGACCGCTCTTTTGCTGATCATCGTGGTGACGATCATGAACCTGACCGCGATCGCGTTGCGCAATCACCTGCGCAAAAAATATGCCGGGAGCGCCGTATGAAGATCGAGGATCCGATCCTTGAGATCGATCGCCTGTCGCTCTGGTACGGCGAGAAGAAGGCGCTCAACGAGATCTCTTTGGAGATTCCGCCGAAGAAGATCACCGCCTTCATCGGTCCGTCGGGGTGCGGCAAGTCGACGCTGCTGCGCTGCGTCAACCGGCTGAACGACCTGGTGGACAGCGTGCGCACGGAAGGCGACATCCGGTTCGAAGGCGAGAGCATTTACGATCCGAATCTGGACATCAATCGGCTCCGCAAGCGCATCGGCATGGTCTTTCAGAAGTCGAACCCGTTTCCGAAATCGATCTACGAAAACGTCGCCTACGGCGCGCGCATCCAGGGGATCAAAAAGAAAGCCGATCTAGACGAGATCGTCGAGCGGAGCCTGGCGCGCGCCGCGCTTTGGGACGAGGTGAAGGACCGGCTCGATGAGAGCGCCCTCGGCATGTCGGGCGGCCAGCAGCAACGCCTGTGCATCGCCCGCGCGATCGCGGTCGAGCCCGAGGTGATCCTGCTCGACGAGCCCTGCTCGGCGCTCGATCCGATCGCCACCGCCCGGATCGAGGAGCTGATGCAGGATCTGAAAGACCAGTACACCCAGGTGATCGTCACCCACAACATGCAGCAAGCCTCGCGGGTGTCGGATTACACGGCGTTCCTCTACCTGGGCGAGCTGATCGAATATGGCGACACCGGGCGGCTGTTCATCAACCCGATGAAGAAGCAGACCGAGGACTACATCACCGGGCGGTTCGGGTAACCGGGTCCGGCGAATAAGGCGCCCGCGCGAGCGTTCCGAAGGCGATTTTCGGCGTCGGAAACGACGGAAGCGCCCGTTTCCTCAATGGATTCGGCGGTCCAGAAACTAGACTCGCTGGTCACGCTGCTGATCTCGACCGTTCCGCTATTGATCTGGGCAATCCAGCTGTTGATCTGGACGGTCCAGCTAATGATCTGGTCTACCAATCCATAGATCTCTATTCTTCATCTATTGATCTGGGTTCTCCAGCTATTGATCTGGGTGATCCAGCCATTGATCTGGGTGATCCAGCTGTTGATCTCGACCATTCAGACAATGATCTGAGTGACTGAGATCAATGTTTGGAAGCCCCATCCGTTGAATTTCGCACCAGTTGACGCTGTCGGGTACACCGGTACCGTGACTGCCAACCCCCGTACGCCCCACAAGTCCATCGACTTTGACGAGAGCTTGCTCTGCGATAGGCATGGAAGGGAGAGAAGCCAAGCGAACGACGATCGCCAGCGGCCGAAAAAGCTCCTCTTCGAGGATTTCAACCGCCGTGTCTGCATGATTCATGACGGTTTGACCGGGAAATCCCGGTTTTTCTCACCTCGACAGGCTGCTTCGCGTTTCCTAGTGTAGCCGCTCACCAAAATCCGTAGAAATCTGAACACATAGATCGGCATCGGAGCAATGAGTCTTGCTCAACGTCAGATCAGCGCTTCCAGCCCTTTGCGATCGAGCAAATGGAGGAGCTTGAGCGACGGCCCGCTCGGATGCTTTTCGCCGATTTCCCACTGCCGAACGGTAGACACACTGGTATTGAGAATCGACGCCAGAACCGCTTGGCTGATCTTGTGCCTCTCGCGCAGGGAGCGAATGGTTTCGCTGGAGTAATCCGGTACCGGAACCAGGCACAGGACATCGTAATCCTTCATCCGACGCTTGGAGAGGACTCCGGCCGAGTGGAGGTCGCGGGCGGTTTCATGAACCGCCTCCAGGATGGGGCTCGCGGTCCTTTTGGTCTTAGTGGTCACGGCAGATCTCCCAGGCCTTTTTCCATCTCCGAAATGGCCAAGCAGAGAGCCTCACGGGTCAGCCCAGACTTTCGCATCCAGCGGCTGAAAGGGCGGGTCTCGAAGACTCTCCTCACAGGCAAAGTGTATCACTGGGTGTCGCAGTTCAGGAAAGTGTCCATCGACTTTGACGAGAGCTTGCTCTGCGATAGGCATGGAAGGGAGAGAAGCCAAGCGAACGACGGTCGCCAGCGGCCGAAAGAGCTCCTCTTCGAGGGTTTCAACCGCCGTGTCTACATGATTCATGACGGTTTAACCGGGAAATCCCGGTTTTTCTCACCTCGACAGGCTGCTTCGCGTTTCCTGGGACCGCCGGTCGGCCTCTAGGAAGGCACTCCACCCGCGCAAAGCTTGGCGACATACTCGGCGAGCTGGGTGAGCTGGGCCGCCTCCTTGGGACGTTCGACGGCCAGGCGGTCCGCCTCCTGGGCCAGTCGGAGGGCGAGGCTGGGCCGATGAAAGGCCGTGGAGAAATCGATCAACAATCGGCGCTGGCGATCGTCGAGGTCGGCGATTCGCCCCCAAAGATCCTCGGCGATCGCATCGTTGGCCGAAGGGGGAGAGGTCTGGGGGGGCTCGGATCTCTTCTCCCGCATAAGCAACTCAATTTCCAGAAACGACGCCTCGGCGAGGATCGCGATCTTTCGGCCGAGCTGGGCGGCGGGTGATTCGAGCCGCAGAGGTCCATATGTGCCGGGAAGGTTCCGGTAGCGGATCGCGGCGGCCGCCATGTGCTCGACGAGGGAGAGGGACCAGTCCGCGGCCTTGGCCAGCTGCTCGAGCGTCTCGGGGCTCGGGATGAGCTTTCCGCGCTGGTAGAGCGAGATGAGGTTCTGGCCGATCCCGGAGAGCTCCGCGAGTCTGTCCTGCGATAGGCCGGGAAGGGAGAGAAGCAGGCGGACGACGATCGCCTGATGCCGAAAAAGATCCTCTTCTAGGGTTTCAACTGCCGGGTCGAGATGATTCATGATGGTTTGACCGGAATTTTCCGGTTTTTTCGCCGCGGATCGTCGCATATCGCTACGACTCCCTCGGCGTAGGGAGAACCGTCATGTCCAGGTCGAAGCTTCGCGTGGTAGTTCCGGTCATGGTCGTCGTATTCCTTTTTACGGTCGTCGTCAGCCCGCCGGCGGCGCTCGGCGCCTCGTGGGCCGATCGCGGGTCGGCGGTGTTCAGCCGTTTGCTGGATGGCCTCTTGGGCCTTCGAGGGGAGGAGGGATGCGGATTCG
>JBBRUC010000313.1:0-5321 GCA_038248205.1 Thermoanaerobaculia bacterium | reverse complement strand
GAGCGAGGGGTGGGGATAGGTCACCTTCTCGCGGCCGATCCGGCGTTCGAAATAGGGGTTCGCCAAGTTGCCGGCGATTGGCCCGGGGCGGATGATCGCCACCTGGATCACCAGGTCGTAGAACTTCTCGGGTCGGTTCCGCGGCAGGGCGGACATCTGCGCCCGGCTCTCGACCTGAAAGACGCCCACCGTGTCCGCCTCGCGGAGCATTTTGTAGACCTTCGGGTCGTCGGCAGGCAGATGGGCAAGATCGACGTGCTTCTTCTCGTAGGTGCGGATGGTGGGCACTGCCTCTTCGAGCGCCGCGAGCATGCCGAGGCCGAGCAGATCGACTTTGACGATTCCGAGATCGGCGCAGTCGTCCTTATCCCATTGGATCACCGTGCGGCCGGGCATCGACGCCGGTTCGAGCGGCACCACCTCGTCCAGCCGGCCGGCGGCGACCACCATGCCGCCCGAATGCTGGCCCAGATGGCGCGGCAGGTGCTGGATCTTCTCGAACATCTCAGTGAATCGCCGCAAGCGCGGCTCGGCCGGATCGAACCCGGCGGCGGTCAATTCGGTGTCGAACGATTTTTGATCGCCGCGCGAACGGTCGTAGCTCCAGCGGCCGAGCTGCTTGGCGAGCTTGTCCACCTGATCGGGCGCGTAGCCGAGCGCCTTGGCCGTCTCGCGCGCGGCCGAGCGGTCGCGGTAGGTGATGACGTTGGCGGTCATCGCCGCGCCGTGCGGGCCATATCGACGGTAGACGTACTGGATCACCTTCTCGCGTTGCGCGCCGGAGGGGAGGTCGAGATCGATGTCCGGCCACTCGCCGCGCTCTTCGGAGAGAAACCGCTCGAACAAGAGATCCATCCGTACCGGATCGACCGCGGTGATCGACAGGGCATAGCAGACCGCGCTGTTGGCGGCTGAGCCGCGCCCTTGGGCGAGGATCTTTTCGGTCATGCAGAAGCGGACGATGTCCCAGACGATCAGAAAGTAGCCGGCCAGATCGAGCTTCTCGATCATGTCCAGCTCTTTTTGGATCTGCGCCTGCGCCTTTGCCGAAAAGGGCCGGAAGCGCGCGGGCGCGCAATTCCAGGTGATGTGGCGCAGGAACGAAGCGGGGGTTTCGCCGGAGGGCAGGGGGTATTCGGGAAAGCGATAGCCCAGGTCGGCGAGGGTGAAATCCAGCCGCGCGGAAAGGTCGGCGTTGCCGGCGAGCGCCTGCGGCAAATCGGCGAACGCCCGAGCCATCTCGGCGCCGCTTTTGACATGGCGTTCGCGGTGCGCGGCGAGCAATTTTCCCGCGGCATCGAGCGGCGTGCGGTGGCGGATCGCGGTCAGCACGTCGAACAGCGGCTTGTCGTGCGGATGGGCGTAGCGTACGCCGTTGGTGGCGACCAGCGGCAGCCGGAGCCGGCGCGCCAGATCGACCAACGCGCGGTTGGCGTGCTCCTCCTCGCGCAGATGGTGGCGCCCGATCTCCACATGGACCCGGCCGGAAAAGAGGGCCACCAGCCGCTCCAGCTCGCGCCGCGCGCCGTCCATCCCCTCGGCGCGCAGGGCGCGGGCGACGGTGCCCTCCTCGCCGCCGGTCAAGCAGCGCAGCCCCCGGGCGTGCTGCTCGATCAGTTCCCACGAGGCGCGCGGATCGCCTTTCGGCCGGGCGCGCGCCGCGGCCGAGATCAACCGGCAGAGGTTCTTGTAGCCGGTCCGGTTTTCCACCATCAACGTCAGTCGGGGCAGCTCGGGCAGTGCCCCGTCGGCGCCCGGCGGCGGCAGGAATCGCCCCAGGGGAGCCTCCGGCTCCTCGTCCTCCTCCCGATCGCGGCGGCGGCGCGCGGCGCGCACCGCCAGAGTCGCGCGGGCGGCCGATGCCGTGGGAGCGGGTTCCGAGCGGTCGCCCAGCGAGACCTCCGCGCCGACCAGCGCTTTGATCCCCGCTTGTTTGGCCGCGCGATAGAACCGCGGCGCGCCGTACAGCCCGTTGCGATCGACCAGGGCGACCGCCGGCAGATCGAGTTCCGCCGCGCGGACTACCAGATCCTCCGGCGGCGAGGCGCCGTCCAAGAAAGAGAACGACGACGCGGCCCGCAGCTCGGCATAGGCCGGCGTCCCCGACGTACCTCCCGTGCTCCCGCCGCGCGGCGTCGTTCGCCGCACGCTTTCGGGCAACTTTCGCAGCGCCTCCTTCCGCGCCCCGGGACCGGCCGCCGGTTGCGCCTTTCCCTGGCCATACTCGCGTGAAGGTGGCCCTGGAGACATGGGCGGGATTGTAGCGTAAGTGGAGCGTAACGCCCCCGCGTCCGGATATCTCTCCTTACGCCATCCGTCGCCGCATCGCGACCAACGCGACCATCCCTAAAAGCACCGCCAGCACCAGCACCCCGGAACCGCCGAGCGTCGGGATGGCGGGCGCTCCGGTGACCGCGAGGCCGCTGAGGTTGATTCCCGTGTTGCCGATCAGGGTCGCCGCGCCGGTTGCGGGATTGATGCGAAACAGGCGCCCCGTTCTGGCATCCGCCGAGAACAGCTGGCCTATTTCCGGATCGAACGCCAGGGGGAGGATCTGGAAAGTTCCGGTCAGACCGGTGATGCCGTGAGGACCGATCGGGGTGAGGACGCCGTTCGTTCCGTCGACCCGAAAGAAGGTGGTTTTATCCATGGCGAACAGAGTGCCGTCGGGAGCCGAGGCGAAACCGTAGACCTCGGGGGTTCCGGTCCAATCCGCGATGAACGTCGCGACACTCGTGTTCGGATCGAGCCGGACGAGACCGGGGTTGATCGCGCTCGCTCCGAGCAGTGTTGCGTCGGCGGCGAACGCAAGTCCCGTGACCGACAAGCTGAAGAGGTAGTCGGTACCTCCGGGCACCGGCTGCACGGCGCCGGTAGCCGTGTCAAGCACTCCGAGCCCGCCGCCGTCGAACGAGCCGGGCGCCTGCACGTTGGAGATGAAGACCCGGCCGGTGCGCCATTCGTAGGCGAGTCCGGCGACGCTAAGCCGTTGGCCGGTGGGCCCAACCAGCGTCGCGGCGGCGGTCTCTTTGTCGATCCGGTAGGTATTGCCGTTCAGGTAATCCACCGCGAACAGCGGCGCGGCCGCCGCGGGCGATCCGGTGGCGCCGACCCAGACGATGGAGAACAGAGCTGCACAAAGCAGCAGACGACGAATCATCACACTCCTCCTCATGAACAGATGCAAGCTCCTCGTGGAGGGATGATATGCGAGTCGGACTAGGGCAATACCCCTCCAGGGGACTCACAGGGCTCCGTCGTAGTCCACCGCTAAGAGGTGTTTCCTGAGGGAGATAGCGTAAGGACTGGCTTTTCCACAGAGAATCTGTTATTCATTCTCCATGCAGTCCACGAGCCTTGACGAGCCATCGGCCGAGCCCGAGAGCCTTCGCAGGGTGCAGGTGCGCTTGATCCGCGGCGGGGAGAAAGAGACCTGGAACCGGCTGATGCGCGAGCACCACTACCTTGGTTTCCAGGGGTGGGTGGGTGAATCGTTGCGCTATGTGGCCGAGTGGCAAGGCCAATGGGTGGCCTTGGTGGGCTGGTGTGCGGCGGCGCTGAAGTGTTCGGCCCGCGACCGTTGGATCGGTTGGCCGGAGGTCTTGCAGCGCCAGCGCCTGCCCCTAGTGGCCAACAACGCGCGGTTTTTGATCCTTCCCGGTCCTCGGGTGGCCAACCTGGCGTCTCGGGTTCTGGGGCTGACCCTGAAGCGGCTGTCGGCCGACTGGCAGCAGGTGCATGGACATCCGGTGTGGCTGGCGGAGAGTTTCGTGGACCCTGAGCGTTTTGCCGGGACTTGTTATCGAGCGGCCGGATGGATCGAGGTCGGCCGAACCCAAGGTTTTGGCCGCCGGGCGGCCGGTTATGTGGCTCATGGGGAGCCGAAGGCCGTGTGGTTACGGCCTTTGGTCCGGCATGCGGCCGAGCGCCTGCGCAGCCCAGTGCTGGAACCCCCTCTGGCCGGAGGCAAGACGATGAACGTAAAGCTTTCAGCGCCCAAAACGGAGGAGTTGATCCAGGTTTTGTTGCGTCTGCCGGAGAGCCGGATGCGGCGCGGGATTCGACACGACCAGACGGCGGTGCTGGCGTTGGCGATCTGTGCGGTGCTGGGTGGGGCGCGCAGCTACGTGGCCATCGCGGAATGGGCTCAGCGGTGCGACCAGAATCAGTTGCGGCGCCTGGGCTGCCGCCGCGATCCCCATTCCCGACTCTACCAAGCGCCGAGCGAGCCGACGATCCGGCGGATCTTGCAGCGCATCGATGCCGAGGCAGTGGATCGCGCCTTGACCGATTGGCTCCGGAGTCTTGCTCCGTCGCAGCCGGGCGTGATCGCGATGGATGGCAAGACCCTACGAGGTGCCCGCAATCGGAAGGGCCAACAGGTGCATCTGCTGAGCGCGGTTCTGCAGGGAGAGGGGATCGTCATCGCCCAACGAAAGGTCAGCGACAGGAGCAACGAGATCCCCGAGGCCTCCGTGCTGCTGGCGCACTTGCCGTTGGCGGGTAGCGTGGTGACCGCCGATGCTCTGCACACCCAGAAGAATTTGGCTCGCTGGCTGGTCGAGGACAAGGAGGCAGACTATTGCCTGACCGTCAAAGACAACCAACCCAACCTGCGCAAGGAGATCGCCGAGCTGATGGAGTTGGACGCTTTTCCCCCCGGAGCATGAAACCGTGGAAAAGCACCATGGTCGGCTGGAGATTCGTCGCATTCGGACCAGTCCACTGCTGAGTGACTACGTCGCTTTTCCCTGTAGTGCCCAAGTCGCCCGCGTCGAGCGCATCACCCGGCTCATCTCCTCGGGCAAGACGCGAACCGAGGTGGTCTATCTGATCACCAGCCTGTCGCCGGAGAAAGCCAACGCACAGCGCCTGCTGGCCCTCAACCGGGGCCACTGGGAAATCGAAAACCGCTTGCACTGGGTCCGCGATGTCACGTTTGCTGAGGATGCCAGCCAAATCCGAACGGGCTCCGGGCCGCAGATGATGGCCACCCTACGCAATGTGGCGATCAGCCTGATCCGGTTACGTCGCAAGACCTCCGGGATCGCCCAGGCTTTGCGTGACATGGCGGCCCGACCGCACCTCGCCCTGGCGATGGTCGGTTTGTAGCTCGCGCCAGCGACCGCTTCCCAACGCCGGCACCCTGCCGGAGGCACTTCTCTGTCCATGCGGGCTTGCGGTCCTCCGACACAAAGCCCCAAGCTCGTTTTCCCTTCCGTGGATTGTCCTATGGGCAAGACTGGCCGACCGCCAAATCGGTCTAACCCCCACCACGCCTGTCGATCAGTACCTCACCCACGACTTTGACGAGGCCTTGG
>JBBRUC010000312.1:0-5349 GCA_038248205.1 Thermoanaerobaculia bacterium | reverse complement strand
GGTCTGAGTCGTCCGGACCGGGTTCGCAACGACCGCGATCTCGCTCCTGATCGGCGAGACCTGGGTCCGAGGCATCCGGACCTGGATCGCGAGAGTCGGGATCTCGTCTCGACCGTCCAGACTTTGGGCTGAGTCGCCCGGACCGGGATCGCGATGGCTCAGACCTGGGTTCCGATCTCTCGGATCGCGGTCCATGCCTTCGGGATCTGGATCGCAGCGGCGGAGTTCTGGTTCCACGCCGCCGGAAATCGCTCGCAAACGGCCGCTTTCGAACCCGCACGTTGCGAGATCGGCCCGACAAAGAGAGCCCTTATCACAGGAGGGTTGGAGAATCCAAAGGCCCTCAAGGACAGGTGCCGTTTGTTAGAACTTCTCCGCGCCCCAAGAGGCGTGGCCGCGGGGCAATCCAGCCGCGTTAGGCCGATCTCCAAAAGGGAGACGAACATGAACGCACCGAAGTCTTTCGCCGACATCCTCCAAGATTGGGAGCTGCTTCTGGAAGCAGCGAACGACAACGAGGAAACCCTCTCTCCAGCGGCGCCCGTCCGCCAGGCTCTCGCTCTTGCCCTGGCGGAAACCCGTGCACTCAAGGCACGGCAGGACTCCCACGGGGCGAGTCGCCAGCAGGCTACGCAAGAACTCTACGCTCTGGTCGAGAAGGGCAAGGAGTTGGCCCGCCGCCTCCGCGGCATGACCAAGGGCCTCCTCGGCACCCGGACCGAGCGCCTCGTGCAGTTCAAGGTGGCGCCGATCCGGGCCCAGCGCGGCCGCAAAAAGAAGGAGGTGCGGCCCGCGGTGGAAGCTTGATCTCGCAGAACCTGTCGGGCGCACCGTCCCAGGTAGTACGGATTGCCGCCACGGCGCACCCAACGAAGGAAGCCGAGATCGAGTTCGTCGCCTGAGTTAGAAGTTCCTACGGGGTGGGGTTTCGCGGACCTCACCCCATGTTTCACCCCCGCGCCTCCCTCGACCTCGCTCCCAGTCTACTACCTACCGCCCCCCAACTCCGTTACGCGGCGAGCAAGGTTGGCCAGTTCGAGCGAGCGCTCCGGGTCGACCGGTGCCACCGCCTCGCTTTCGGCGCCCAACCGCTTGGCGAAGGCCGGGGTCTGGAACTCCGGCGCCTCTTC
Source organism: Thermoanaerobaculia bacterium (assembly GCA_038248205.1). Taxonomy (GTDB): domain Bacteria; phylum Acidobacteriota; class Thermoanaerobaculia; order Multivoradales; family UBA5704; genus DASYKS01. Next base: position 4,219 of record JBBRUC010000312.1, on the reverse strand, counting down.
GATCAAGGCACGATGCGTCTCCTTCGGGTGACGCTGCAACCGCTCCCAGGCGAGCGCGGCTTCGTCGGGGTTTGTGCCGGAAGGATTCGCGCCGACTGGATTCGCCGGAGCGAGCAGGGTGTCGAGGGCATCCGTGAGTCGTATAGAGGTCAGAGCCAACAACCCGGCGAGCGGGTCGGCTCCCGTCGATCCCTTGGTGGACGCATCTGGCGGGCAGGTCATCTCTCGCCGGGCGCGCCCGACGGCGGCGAGCAACGCCCGCCACGAGTCGGACGAGAGGCCCGCAGCGCCGCGGATCGCTTCTTCACTTGGGCCAGAAAGGTTGCGGACCCCGTGTTCGAGCCGCGAAACCGAAACGCGATGTAGGCCGGCCGCGTGGGCCAACTGTTTCCGGTTCCATCCTTTGCTCAGACAGACGAGGCCGACGACGAGGCGCAGATCTTCCGGATCGGTCATGGCATCTCTTTTCCGGGCAGCGCTACGCGATGTAACCAGAGAGGGGGATATTTCCCCCCTGGGCGCGCACCATACTTGGAGGAGGGGCGGTCCCCCCGGCCGTGGCGGCCGGCGGCGGCGCCGCTTCGAATCTGGAGCCCGACATGTCTCGTACTCTCCGCGCTTTCGCCGTCGCCGTGCTGTTCGTCACGCTCGCCGGACCCGCCGCAGCTCGCGCCGAACCTTGGGGGGCGGCTGGCTGGCTCGGTCGCCTTTGGGAATCGATCGGATCGATTTGGGCCGATAATGGTTGTGGCCTCGATCCCAGCGGCCATTGTGGAAACGCGCCGGTCGCGATCTGGGGTGAAAATGGCTGTGGCCTCGATCCCAACGGCCATTGTGGAACTGCGCCCGCCACAGTCTGGGCTGAAAATGGCTGTAGCATCGATCCAAACGGCCATTGCGGCACGGTACCGGTGGTCAATAACGGCTGCGAGGCCGATCCGAATGGACTCTGCGAGAAACGCCGGTAGTCAAACTCGTTTTTAAGGGGCGGGGTCTCTTTTGATCGGGTGAGATCATGACCCTTCCCCTCGCTCGGACAATTCGAACGGCCGACGACGTTCAAGTTGGCGAAGCAGATCGCGGGCAACACCAGCCGTGGCCTTCTCTTGGCCTGCCGCCTCCACCCAAATAGACAGGGCCGCGAGCAATTCTTGCTCCACCCCCTGAGCTCGAAAACGGAGCATGAGATCTCCAGCCAGTTCGCGCGCATCGCCCGGTCGCCCCAACTCAATCCACAACGCTGCCAGCTCCAGAGAGGCAAGGCCCGCGTCGTACTCGATGCCTCGGTGCTTAAGATCGCGTAATACCTGCTCGATCGCTAATGCCCCCTCTTGTCGATCGCCGATGCCGGCGTTCGTTCGCCCTTCGAGCCAGGTAACGCGGACCAGATCCAGCTCCCTTCGCCCTTCGATCGCAAGAGTTCTCACCTCCGCTAAGAGTGCAGAAGCCTCAAGGAATCGGTCGAGGTGACAGAGGTTCACGCCCAAATTGAAGGTAAGGCCAAACCAGGATCGCGGATCAGATTCCGCTGTGATGAAGCCAGCCGCTTCCCGAAGTGCGGCGATTGCCTTTTCCGGTTGTCCCCCTTGTTCCAGCGCGACGGCCATGTTGAGCAACATCCTTCCTCGTGTTTCGCCTACCGCACCCAAAGCAAGAGCCTGGTCGAGGAGCCTGAGCGCCTCCGGAAGTCTCCCCTGCTGCTTGCGGAGCGACGCCTCCAGGTCGAGCCGCCGGGCTGGATCGAGCAGCCGATCCGGGTCGCACCCTTCGCCTTCCCGCGCCAACTGCTCGGCGCGATGGAACGCCTCGTCGGCCAGCGGGAGCTGACCGGCCACCCGGCGCGCATTCCCGAGGTAGGCCGAGCAGTCCGCGAGGAGAAGCTTGCGAAATCCGTCCGGCAGCGAACTCGGCATGGGGGCGAGTTCGGCGGCTCTAACGGCCAACTCGGCCAACTCCAAGGCGCGGTCCGCGCGATCCGCTGCCGCGCGGGTGCTCTCCTCGCCGAGCCGCAGGGCCAGAGCCCAGGTCTGGAAGCGAGCGCTTTCCTCCACAAGAGCCTTGCGCTCTTCGAAGGTTCGCTTCAGAAGGCGCTTCCAGAGCCTCGCCGCTTCGCTTCGCGCTTCTTCCGCCTGAAGCTTTCGCACGTGGGCCGACAACTCGCGGGTCAAGAAGTCCGCGAGGTCCGCGCCCACGCGGGAAAGCTTCTCTTCGTCCGGCGATCCGGAGGACAAGCCCCGGCCTTGCGCCTGTGCCCGGCGCCTTTCGATCTGGTCGAGCACCTCGTCCAGGTCGGCGGCCGAGAACCCGAGAAGCGCGAGAAGTGCGACCGCCCGCGAGCGGGAAAGGGTGCGATGCCCGGCCTCCCACTCCCCAATCCGCTTTTTCGTCGTGCCCGCGGCTATGGCAAGCTGCTCCCGGCTCCATTCGGCCGACGCACGGAAAAAGGCCAACGCGATGGCCAGAGGTGGGATCGATTTCCACGCCATACAGAGTTCTCCCGGTTCTCCTTAGATACAAGATACGGTGCCGTAGCTCGGCTACGCGTGACAGCGAACGAGAACATCATTTTCAAAGGCGCAACAAAAGGGCAAATAGCCCTCTCCGCCCTCGTGGATGTAGCCGTTAAAAGAATACAGGATGCGAAGCGGGGTTGCGGGGCTACCCTTCGCGGCATGGTCGACGCCCCAACCCGCGATCTCCCACGCCCCGCGTCGCGCAACCTTTTCCGTGACATCGCCGCCGAGAGCATGCGGCACGGTGATCAGGCCCTCTCCCAACTGGACCTGCCGGTGGCGGCACGCCATTACGCCACGGCGGGCGTGACCTATCGCTTTGTCGGCGCGGCCGTCCCCGCGGCGGTTGCATTCCTCGAGCTGGGTGCTGCGCACCTGGCCCTCGGCCGTCCGGACCGACTCATGGCGGTCGCCGCCACCCTCCGCCAACTCAAACCGGGCGGCGAAGCACTCGGCGGCATCCTGTTCCTCCGGGTCTGCGCCCAGATCCTGGAACAGGCGACCGAGAACCCCCTCCCCTTCGTCGAACTGCTCGAACGGCTGCGCCGGCAACGAACCGCCGACGCCCCCGAGCCCGAATCCGCCTTCCGGCCGCTCCAACGCTCGGCCGCCGAGCTGGCGCAGCGGATCGTGCGGATGGGAGTCTCGGTGTCGTGCGCTTTCGACGGCGAGCGGGTGGAAATCCGGGTTCCGGCCACCCGGCTGGGACTGGGGTTCGTCGAAGAGTGCGACCACGCCAGCGTGACGGGGTCGCCCCCAGAAGGCGCGGCGGCGTGACCGGCGAGACGTCCCGGCCAGCCGGTGAGGTCTTCGGCGCGGACTTGCTGAAGCTGCTCGCGCGAAGCGACGGCGACGACGACACGACCGAGGCGGAAGCCGCAGGCTGCCGCAAAGTGGCAAAAGCGGGGGGCTGGTGGGGCCTGTTCCGAACCTGGGACGACCCCGGGGAAGGAGATCAGCCCGTAGCGGTCTTCACCGAGCGGTCGGCCGCTTTGCTCGCCGCCGCGGTCTGGGAAGCGCGCGCCCGCTCGCCGCTCGTGCGGATGGACCCGGCGGGTACGCCCGAAGGGTTTCCGGTCTGGGCGGCGCCGACGAGCGGATCGAAAACCGACGAGCCGCTCGGCTGGATACCGATCTTCGATCCGCAGCTCGGGCAAGCACTTGCCCTGGCCGCGGCGCTGGTGCGCGATCCGGAAGCCCTGGCGACCCTGCTCGAAGCGGCTGGTTTCGAAGCGACCGAGCAGGTGGAGCGGATTCTCCGTCGGCGGTGGGGGGAGCGGTTGGCGATGGAGGTTGCGGGAGAGAGAGGACAGACAGAAAGGAGCGACGCGAGATGAAACGCGCGCCATCACGTGTCAAAAAGTCGTTTGGACGCCGACGGACCGGCGGCCGTAACAGCCCCAAGGGAACCTTGTAGCTCGTGCAGAGGTCTTATAATGCCGAAACGGAGGCCACCAATGCTTCAAAACCGCCGATCGATCGTTTGGCCCTTTTGTCGACTGGGCCTCGCCCTCGTTGTTTTCCTGGGTCTCGCGTCCCCCGGCTGGGGCCAGCCGTCGATCACGCTCGGCAAGAAGGGCTTGATCGCCCAAGGGATCACGCCGGGGGGCCGGGCGATCTGGTGGAGCGTGGCGCACGAGCATCCGGATTCCTTTGTCACCATCGTCCATCGGCTGGAAGAGCAGACCGATGCCGACCTGGACGGC
>JBBRUC010000311.1:0-5378 GCA_038248205.1 Thermoanaerobaculia bacterium | reverse complement strand
AAGCGGGAGCCGGCGGGGGCGGAGCCTGCTCAATCGCCGGCCGAGACGGGGGCTTCTCGGCCGAGGCCTTGATCTTCTTTCCGGGGCGCCGGGGCGTTGCGGCGGATCGCGAAGGCATCGATCGCGAATCCTACACGGGCTCGCCGGGAGGCTGCTTCTTTGTCTTTTCCGGTTCCAGGATCAACCGCGCGCTCCGGTCCCAGGTGAAGTAGTTCCAGGCCCAGTTGACGAACACGCTCAAGCGGTTGCGGAAGCCGACCAGATACATAAGATGGAGGAACAGCCACATCAGCCAGCCGATCCGGCCGGTGAAACGAAGGCCGAGCGGTAGCTCCGCCACCGCGGCGTTGCGGCCGATGGTGGCCATCACCCCCGGGTTGAAATAACGGAACGGCGTGGCCGGCCGGCCGGCGATCCGGTTGCGAATCTGTTGGGCGGCGTGGTGGCCGCCTTGGATCGCCACCTGGGCGATTTGCGGTAGCTGCTTGCCTTCCGGATCGAGTGAGCCCGCAAGGTCGCCGATCGCGAAGACCTCCCGGTGGTTCGGCAGCGACAGATCCGGCTCGACCGGCAGCCGCCCGCCCCGATCGGGAGCGATCCCGAGAAGCTCGGCAAACGGCATCGCCTTGATCCCGGCGGTCCAGATCACCGACTTCGAAGGGACTACAGGGCCGCTGCCCAGGCACACCCCCTCGGCCGACGCCGAGACGATCGACTCGTTCAACCGGACGTCCACCCCTCGCTCGCGCAGCACCTTCAGGGCATGGCGTCGCGACTTCGGGTGGAACGCGGTCAGCAGTTCCGAAGACTGCTCGATCAGTATGACTCTCGCCAGATCGACCGGCAGGTGAGGATAGTCGCGGCGCATCACATGGCCGATCAGCTCGGCGAGCGCGCCGGCCATCTCGACGCCGGTCGGCCCGCCGCCGATCAGGACGAAGTTGAGATCTCCGCGCTCGACCAGCGAAGGATCGATGTTGGCCGCCTCGAATCGCTCGATGACGTGGTTGCGCAGAGCCAACGCCTCTTGCAGCGTTTTCAAGAAGATCGCGTGCTCGGCCACCCCGGGAATGCCGAAGTCGTTGTTGGTGGCTCCCGGCGCGAGGATCAGATAGTCCCAGGAAACCGGCTCCCCTTCCGCGAACGTGAGCGTCCGGGCGACGAGATCAATCCCCGTCACTTCGCCGAGCCGGAAATCGAAGTCGCGCGCCGAATGGAAAATGCCGCGCACCGCGTGGGCGATGTCCGACGGTTCCAGGCCGGCGGTAGCGACCTGATAGAGCAGCGGTTGGAAGGTGTGGAAGTTGTTTTTGTCGATCAGCAGAACGGAAACGGGGGCGCGGCGCAGCTTGCGGGCGGCCGCCAAACCGCCGAAACCGGCTCCAACGATGGCGACCCGAGGCGTAGAGTTCATCCTCAGAGCATATCGGGGAGCCGAATCCAGCGGGAACAGACCGACAGGACCGCCTCCGGCCGCTCGGCGCCGACCGCCTCGGCGGTGAACCGGTCGATCTCGGCCGGCTCGATACCCGCGCCGCGCAGCGCATACCGCGTGGCGCTCACCCACGCGAGCGGGTGGCGCGAACGAAGCGAGACGGAAAGGTCTGGATAGCGGGGTAGGCTTGGGGGGTGCATCGGTTTGTCGTCTCTCTCAAAATTCCGCTCGCGGAGCGGCCGCCGTGTAGTGCCTCTATAGGGTAAGACTCCGGCCGGCGGGAAAAGTTTCACCCTTCGACTTCGCTCAGGGACCGCCGCCCCGCCGGCTGAGCGAAGTCGAAGCCAAGGACCGCCTTTCCCGGCCGGGCGCCCCCGTGCCAGAATAGGCGCGAGCTGTTTTCCGCGAGGGTGGGCCTCCGCCCTCGATCCGTCTCTACGAATGCCGTTTCCCCAGAAACCCGATCCGGGAGGCTCCATATGTCCGATACCGCAGAGCGCAAGCTGGTCCATTACGAAGTCCGCGACGGCGTCGCCTACATCAAGTTCGACGATCCGCCGGCCAACACCTACACCCACGAGATGATGCTGCAGCTCGACGCGAGCATCGTCGCCGCCCGGTTCGACACCTCCGTTCACGTCATCGTGCTCGCGGGCCAGGGGGAGAAGTTCTTCTGCGCGGGCGCCAACATCAACATGCTCAAGGCGGCTGACCCGACCTTCAAGTACTACTTCTGCCTGCACGCCAACGAGACGCTCTCCCGCCTGGAGCAGACGCCGAAGCTGGTGATCGCGGCGCTCGAAGGGCATACCGTTGGCGGCGGTCTCGAAATCGCCATGGCCGCGGACCTGCGGATCGCCAAGAAGGGCTCCGGCAAGACGGGGCTGCCGGAGGTCACGCTCGGCGTTCTGCCGGGAACCGGCGGCACCCAGCGCCTCGTGCGCATGGTCGGCAAGGCGCGGGCGATCGAGCTGATGGCGACCGGCCGGCTGATCTCGTTCGAAGAGGCGAAGGAGTACGGCATCATCACCGAACTCTTCGAAGGCGACGACTTCATGGGCCAGATTCACACCTACGCGACACAGTTCTGCCCGCCGGGCAAGTCGGCGCGGGCGATCGGCCGGATCAAGCGCTCGGTCCAGTCCGGCGCCGAGATGGCGTTCGAGAGCGGCATGACGCTCGAACGCGAGCTGCAGCAGCAGCTATTCCAGGGTGACGACGCGAAGGAAGGTCTCGCGGCCTACATCGAGAAGCGCGCGCCGCAGTTCAAGGGGGCATAGCATGGCCGACGTCGCCGCAACGCTCGCCGCCGAACCGAAGTTGCCGCCCGCCCAGCTGTTCGTGGGCGGCGAATGGGTCGAACCCGAAGGGGGCAAGACCTTTGCGACCACCAACCCGGCGACCGAAGAGACGATCTGCGCGATCGGCTCGGCGAGCGCCGGAGACGTCGACCGGGCGGTCGCGGCGGCGAAAGCCGCCCTGCCCGTCTGGTCCAAAAAGACCAGCGCGCGCCAGCGCGGCCTGCTGCTCTGGAAGATCGCCGACGAGCTGGAGCGCCGGATCGACGAGTTCGCCCTGCTCGAAACGCTCGACAACGGCAAGCCGATCTTCGAGTCGCGCTACGTCGACCTGCCGACGGCGATCGAGGCGCTCCGCTACTTCGCGGGCTGGGCCGACAAGGTGTCGGGGGACACGATCCAGGTCCAAGGGCCGTTCTCGTTCGCCTACACCCTGCGCGAGCCGGTCGGGGTGATCGCCGCGATCACGCCGTGGAACTTCCCCATCATCCAGGCGATGTGGAAGATGGCGCCCGCCCTCGCCTTCGGCAACACGGTGGTCCTGAAACCGGCTTCGAACACGCCGCTCACCGCCCTCAAGTTCGCCGAGCTGGCCGCGGAAGTGGGCCTGCCGGCGGGTGTGCTGAACGTCATACCGGGAGGAGGGGCGACGGTCGGCAACGCCCTCGTCTCCCATCCGGATGTGGCGAAGATCACCTTCACCGGTTCGACCGAAGTCGGCCGCGACCTGATGAAGAGTGCTTCGGCGATGACCAAGCGGCTGACGCTCGAACTGGGCGGCAAGTCGCCGAACATCATCTTCGCCGACGCCGACCTGGACGCCGCGGTCAAGGGCGCCTACACCGGGATCTTCTACGGCAAAGGCGAAGTCTGCGCGGCGGGCTCGCGCCTGTTCGTCGAGCGCTCGGTCCACGCCGAGCTGGTGGAAAGGCTGGTCGAGCGGACCCAAAAGCTCAAGCCCGCCGATCCGCTCGATCCGAAAACCCGCCTCGGCTCGCTGGTCTCGATTGCCCAACGAGAAAGCGTGCTCGGCTACGTCAAGATCGGCGTCGAAGAAGGCGCCCGTCTCGCAACCGGCGGCGAAAGCGCAACGGTGAACGGCAAAGGCGCGTTCATGCAGCCGACCATTCTCGACAATGTCGCCAACTCCATGCGCGTCGCCCAAGAAGAGATCTTTGGCCCGGTCTTGGTAGTGATTCCGTTCGAAGACGAAAAAGAAGCGATCGCTCTGGCGAACGACTCGATCTACGGCCTCGCCGCCGGAGTCTGGACGCGCGACATCGGCCGAGCCCACCGCGTAGCCCACGAGATTCAGTCAGGCACGGTCTGGATCAACCAATACAACTGGTACGACCCCGCCGCCCCCTTCGGAGGCTTCAAGCAAAGCGGTTTCGGCCGCGAGCTGGGGCGTGACGCGATCGGCTACTACACCGAGAGCAAAACGATCTTCGTCGGCAAATAACCGACCCTCAAAGCGATTCCTGGGACCGCCGGCGTCCTCGTCGGCGTTTGTCAGGCTGAACCGCCGCGGGTAAAATTGAGTCGATTCTTGGAGACACTCGATGAAAGCGCACGCCTCCCCCGAAGTGGTGATCCGAGACGGACAACCAGTGGCGGTCATCGTGGAGATCGAGGAGTACCGCGAGATGCTCGAGAAACTCGAAGAGATCGAAGATCTCGCGGCGCTCAAAGCGGTTCGGGGCGAGCCCTTGGAGTTCCGCCGGTTCGAGGACTATCTGGTCGCCCGCGAACGCGATGTATGAAGTACTTCTGGCTCGCCAGGCCGGGCGAGATCTCGACCGGCTACCGGCCGAAGTTTTCAAGCGGATCGTCCCCAAGATCCAAGCTCTGGCGAGCGAACCACGCCCTGCCGGCTGCCGCAAGCTCGCAGGTTCGGTGAACGATTACCGCGTTCGTGTTGGAGACTACCGCATCCTCTACGAAGTAGCCGACGCGGTTCGGGAGGTTCGGATCCTGCGCGTCCGCCATCGCAGGGAGGTTTACCGATAGCCAAGATCCGACCGGGTTCGAGAAAAAGAAGCGATCGCGCTGGCGAACTGACGCAGCAACCATAGTCGAGGATAGCGGCGGAAGTCCGAGGCCGGTTCAGGCTTCAGCTCCTCTCAGGCTGCCTGTAGGAAGAAATCGACGTGGACGGCGTCGTACGGGAAGACGAACCGGCCGCCTTCGGTCTTGTCCAGGATCCCCGCGGCTAGAAGGGCTTGAAGATCACCGCTGACCGCGTCGACCTCTCGGCCGGCTCGATTCGCGGCTTCGCCTGGAGTGACCGGGCCGACACCCGTTAGCGCCGACAACAGCTCCCGCGAGTAGGGGTCAGCACCTGAAACAGCAGCGCCGGCCCTCGCGTTCGGCAATACGGTGGTCTTGAAACCGGCCTCGAACACTCCCCTTACCGCCCTCAAGTTCGCCGAACTGGCCGCGGAAGTGGGCCTGCCGGCGGGGGTGCTGAACGTCGTACCGGGAGGAGGGGCGACGGTCGGCAACGCCCTCGTCTCCCATCCGGACGTGGCGAAGATCACCTTCACCGGTTCGACCGAAGTCGGCCGCGACCTGATGAAGAGTGCTTCGGCGATGACCAAGCGGCTGACGCTCGAACTGGGCGGCAAGTCGCCGAACATCATCTT
>JBBRUC010000310.1:0-5383 GCA_038248205.1 Thermoanaerobaculia bacterium | reverse complement strand
TTCGTTCTCGCCACCGAGAAAATCGAATTCGGGTGCCAGAGCGAGGCAATTTCCCGTGGCTCCTCGCGGTTGATGCCGGCGCGCACTCCCGAGCCCGGTGGGATCCGAATTGAGAGGCCACCGACTTTGACGAGGCCTTGCTACAACCCCAACGTCCCATTCTCCCGGGCGAAACCCAACTGCTGGCCGAGGGGATCGCGCGGGTAGCTGATCGCAACGTCCACCACGTTGCCCGACTCGTCGCGAACGGGGGTCAGCTCCGAGTAGACGCCGGAGAAATAGGTCGGGATCTCCAACCGGCGATAGCGAGCAATCACGTCGTCGCGCACCGCGGGGTCGAAGCGGATCGCATAGCGCTCGACCAACCGGCGCCCGGCCCCGATGTCTCCGGTTGCCTTGATTCGCATGACTTCGGAAAGCAGCCGGCCGACTGCGGCGCGCGCGGCGCCGTACTCTCGAACGTCGATGTACCAATGACCGTTTTTTTCGAAGCGGACGAACGCGTCTTGCTCGATGAGAAAGTTGACGATCAGCAGGCGATTGCGATCGTGATCCTCTTCGACCGTGTCCCCTACCGGATAGCGATTGAGGGTGGTCATGGCGACCCGGGCGAGCTGGCGGTAGCATTCGCGGCCAACCTCTTCGACATCGTCTACGCCGAGCTCGGCGAGCTTCGGATCGAAGCAGTGCCAATAGGCGACCAGATCGGCGCGCGTCTCTTCGAGGGTCGAATAGACCTCGGCCAAATGGACGCTCGGATCGCCTTCCACCTCGCACCGGCCGGAGCCGTGGCCCAGGATCTCGTGAAGCGCCACGTGCAGCTCGTGGGCGATCTTGCCCCAGCGGGCGAAAGCCTCCACCTGCTCCGGGCCGGTCGAAAACTCCTCGGCCACCCGGGCGCCGCGGACGCTGCCGATCGCCGCCATTGAGGAGGAAAAGAGCATGCTCTTCGAGCCGCGCGTCGCGCGCAGCTCCTCTTCGTTGGGCAGGTTGACGCCGATCGCCGAGGCATGAAAATCGCCGGTCGCGACGATCGTTTCGGCGGCCTTGCCGACCGGCGCGATGACTTCGATCTTCTTCCACCGGTCGTCCCATGGCATGCGATGCTCGAAATAGAGGGCGTTGGCGGCGATGCCGCGCATCAGCGGATCGAGATGCCGGTCGCGCACGACAACCACCATCTGCGCCGACCCCTTCGCCCCGCGGGCATCGCGATAGACCTCGATGAAACCGGCGGCGAAGTCGACCTCGCCGTCGCTTTCGAGCCACAGTGTGTTGTAGGCGAGCCAATCCTCCGTCGCCCCGGTCTCGAAGAAATGGGCGAGCGCCAAGAGGGCGGCGGCTTGGCGCCCGGGCGCATGCTCCGCCGCCGCGCGCAGCTCGCGGTTGGCGGCGGCCAACTCCTGGGCATAGAGCCAGGGGAGGACGCTACCGTCGGCGGTCCCCGCGCGGTAGACCTCTTCGATCAACCGGCCGTCGCGCTTCACCAATCGAGAGTTGAGCGGATAGCGCTCGGCAAAGCCGTCGAGATCCGCGAGCGTGACGCCGGAGTAGAGATTGGTCGCCGACGCCTCCAACCGGTCGAGCCCCGCCGGCGGGTTCTTCTCGGTGAGCATCGCGGCGTAGGTCGGATCGAACAGCGGAGCTTCAAGCTCGGCCAGCCGCCGATCGAGCTCCTCGCCGGTCCCGAGGGCGGCCCCCATCGCCCGCGCATGGTTCGCCGCATAGGCCAAATCGGCGGCGGTCAGATCGGGCAGGAACTTCCGGCCCGTCGCCTCGTTCCGGTTGCCGCCGTTGGCGAAAAACAGCTTCGCGTACTCCAGAATCGGCCGCTTGAACGCCTGCGGCAACCGCTCCGGCATCTCCACCAGCGCCCCGAGCAGCCGCTTGGCGGCCAGACCATAGGCGGCCATCTGGTCGTAGAAGATCGGATCGAGCTGCACCGCGGCACGGTAGAGATGCCAGGCGACGAGCTTTTCGTCGAGCGAAAGGGCGGCGAAGCTCGGAGCCTCGAGCTGGATGAACGAACGATCGCCGAGGCGAAGAACCTCGGCGCTGGCGGTTTCGGTTGTGGTGAGGGGGGCCATTGGCATCAAGATCTCCGGAGTTCGTCTGGCGGGAGAACGGTACCACTTGAGGCAGTCCTCCTGGGCTCGCCAGGCTCCAGCCTGGCGCATTTTCGATGCGAGGCAGAGTTTCGGTGAATCGAAGCCAAAGGCGACCAAGCTGGAGCCTGGCGAGCCCAGGAAATGCCGTCTACAGCGAGCTATACGAAATTGAAGGGACGCTCGCGCCTTCGGGGGGTTTATACTTTCGGCATGTCCGTTGCCCTCTTCGACCCGCCGCCGAGCTACCTGCCGATCGGTCTCGGTCCCTACCGGGCTGAGGACCATGCGGTGCTGCCCGACGAGCCTCGGTGCGAGCTGATCCTGGGAAGGTTCTACTTGATGCCAAGTCCTACCGCGTCCCATCAGCTCGTCGTGTTTCTCCTCGGTCGCCTGTTCTACGGAATCGCGCGCTCCACGGGCGGCAAGGCCTTCATCGCGCCGCTCGACGTGACCCTGGCCGATCATTCGGTGGTCCAGCCGGATGTCGTCTACGTCGGACGCGAAAATCTTGGGATCGTCGGCGACTTCATCACCGGCTCACCCGACTTGGTGGTCGAAGTCCTCTCACACGGCACCTCGCGCCGTGACCGGGGCGAAAAGCTCGGGCTCTACGCTCAGTCTGGGGTTCGGGAGTACTGGATCGTCGATCCGGTCACGCAGCAGATCGAGTTTCTGGTCAACCGAGACGGGGCGTTCGTGGTCGTCCTACCGGAGGGATCCACCTATCGGTCGCCGGCGCTCGACGGAGTGGAGATCGATCTGGCGGCGTTCTGGGCGGAAGTAACCGAGGCGCTGTAGGGCAGTCTGGGAGTTGGTTCCGAGAGAGTAGGGGACATGAGCGATTCTAATTCGAGCGAGGTCGTTGGCAAGGCCATCGAGGAGACAATCGAAGAGCGGGAGCGCCGACAGCGCCGCGCCAAGGCGATCGACGCACTGCGCGAGTTCCGCAAAAGCCAGCCCAAGATAACCGCTGCTGAAGTTGCCCGCGCGAGGCGCTGGGGTCGGCCGTGAGGGATCGCCCAAGTCGCTGGCTTTCATCCTCGGTCTCATGAGCCAATCCCCGGTAGACGAAGGTCCTTGGCGCGAGAGCGTTTCGGTAACCGACGCTCACCATCGGGCGGGGCAGGCGCCGGTCACCGCTTGGCGTCTCATTCAAGCTCTGCTTGAAAATCATAAAGAGTACGGTGGGGGGCGAGCCGCACGAATCCTATCTCTCAGAGGGCCCCAACGTGGCGCGGCCAGGGAGCCGGGTGGTTGGATCTCCTTGGTCGAGAGCCTGTTGGACCACTCGCGGGTCGATGCTCTCCATGGCCGTCTTCTGATTCTCGGTCTCGCGCATTTAGAGCCGGAGCTTGCGGAGTACCTTGAGGCGGAGGATCGCTTCCTCTCTGTGCTTCGCTCGGAACTCAAAGAGCCTTTCGAATCTCTCCTTCTACCGCAGGCCAAGAGCGAATCGTCCGCCACCCCTCCTCCAGCTGAAACTCCGGCTGCCCCTCCGCCGATCAACGACCCCACCCCTTTCCATCTCGACAGCCCCGCAATCAACGACCGTCTCGGCCGGCGCGGATTAGCGCGCGCCCTCGCAGTCCGGTTGGAGCGGATCTGGCGCGAGATGAACCCGAAGGATCTGCCTGCTGATCGGCCGCTGCCGCAGGGAAGCTTCGTGCTGCATTTGCACGGTCCATGGGGATCAGGGAAGAGTTCGATTCTGGAGATGTTACGTCGCGAGCTGAGGCCTGAGGGCAAGGCCGCTGCCCCCACGGTCGCGTCACCTTGGGTGGTGGTCGATTTCAACGCGTGGCAGAACCAGCGACTCGATCCCCCTTGGTGGCCGCTGCTCGATGGAATCTTTCGCCAATCCGCGCGGCAGGTTAGGTGGTGGCGGCGCATGTGGCTCAGGCTGTGTGAAGGTCTCTGGCGCTTCTCGACCAAGCGGCGGGATCTTCTCGTGTTCGGTGCGCTGTTCTTGATTCTGGGCTTGCTCGGTTATCAGTTTCTCCGCCCTCTTCTTATCAAGCAGCTTGAAAAGGGCCTCGGAGAAGCGGGCGACGCCGCGGGGCACCTGTCCGACATCGTGGCCGTGCTAACCCTCGTGACCAGCTGGATCTGGCTTGGCAGCCGCTCCTTGATCTCGGGCTCGGCCCTCGCGGCACAGAGTTTCCTCGATTCTGCGGCCGATCCGATGGATCGTATCCAGCGTCATTTCCAGAAAATGGTGCGAACGGTCGATCGTCCGATTGCGGTCTTCATCGACGATCTCGATCGCTGCCAGGCAAATTATGTCGTCCAGCTTCTGGAAGGGATTCAAACGCTCTTCCGCGATCCACGCGTGGTCTATGTGATCGCGGCCGACCAGCGCTGGCTACACGCCTGTTTCGAGAAGACCTACGAAGCGTTTGTCGAGAGCGTTTGCGAACCTGGGAAGCGTCTCGGCTCTCTGTTTCTCGAAAAGGCGTTCGAAATCTCAGTCGCTTTGCCGGAGTTAACTCCCGGTGTGCGGGCCGAGTATTGGCGCTTTCTGCTCGGTGGCGACCCGGTTCAAGGGGAGAAGCGCCTGGCTGAGCTCGAGCAGGAAGCGCGGGCCGAGTTTGGCCAGGATCGGAGCGAGCAGCAGGTGGTCAAACGGCTTGATGAAGGCCATGGGGAGGCCGAGCCGGCCGATCCGCTCCGGGCACAGGCGCGACGGCAGGTAGCAGTCGAACAGCTCGCGAGCGCGGCGGTTGAGAAAGACGTCTCGTATTTCCTCCAGCCGTTTGCGCCGCTGCTCGAACCGAATCCCCGTTCGATGAAACGGCTGCTCAACGCCTACGCGATCCGCCGCGATCTTGCGATCCTCTCCGGGCTCGACGTGCTCGCCCACGAGGGACGGCGGAAAAAGCTCGCGCTCTGGACGATCCTCGCGCTTCGCTGGCCGGTCCTCGAAGTTTTTCTGAAGGCGAAGGCTCAAGAAGAGGACCCCGAGGCGAGCGCGGAGATCACTGCGCTGCTTACGAGCAAAGGTTCGCGAGGTGGTCGAAGGGAAAGACCTGGGCGGGCCGCTTACGCTGGATGATTTGAAGGAGCTGCTCGGTCTGGTCTGAATCTTTGCCGCCCCGCGGCGTTGACAGCGGCTTCCACCCCTTCTAGGCTGCGAGAGCCTTTTCGTTCCACAACCTGCATGGCACACGTCTCTCCGGTGGCGGTGGAGAGAGGTCCGCACGCTTCATTCGATTCGCACAACTTGAGGAGGGATCGCACCATGGCTCGAACCACAGGCAACGCCCCGAAGAACATCA
>JBBRUC010000309.1:0-5436 GCA_038248205.1 Thermoanaerobaculia bacterium | reverse complement strand
TGGTCGATTTGCCGGCGCCGTTCGGGCCGAGCAGACCGAAGATCTCCCCCTTCTCCACCGCGAAACTGACGTCGTCGGTGGCCTTGAAGGTGCCGAACCGCTTGGTCAGGTGCCGGCACTCGACCGCCACCGGCAACTCGAAAGCGACCGGGTCCATTTTTTCGGCCAGCTCGGACGTGCCGCTCGGATGGCCGCCGAGCAGATCGACGAACGCATCCTCGAAACGCGGCGCCACCGGTTCGAGCGTCGCCTCGAACTTCCGCGCCAGGCCGTCTACAGCGCTCCGACCGGCACTGGAAGTTCCGGCGTCGGAGGTTCCGGCTTCGGGGGCCTCCTCCTCGCGCAGCACCACCCGCACCGCGTGTCCCTGGATCACGCCGTCGCACACCTCCGGCAGGTCGAGCGCTTCGGCCAGCAGCGCGCGGCGGTCGCCCGGCGCGACGACCAGCTTGAAGCTGCGGTCGGACAGCCGCGCGGTCAGCTCCGCCGGGGCGCCGGCAAAAGCGAGCTTGCCTTCGTTCAACAGCAGCACCGACTCGCAGCGCTCCGCCTCGTCCAGATAGGCGGTCGCCCAGACCACGGCCATGCCGCCGTCGGTCAGCTCTTCGACCATCCGCCAGAGATCCTGGCGCGAGAGCGGATCGACCCCTACGCCCGGCTCGTCGAGCAGCAGCACCCGCGGCGTCGCCATCAACGCGCAGGCGAGGCCGAGCTTCTGCTTCATGCCGCCGGAGAGGTTGCCCGCGAGCCGTTGGGTGAACGGGCCGAGCCGGGTGAAGTCGAGCAGGCGGTCGAAGGTTTTTTGATGGCTCCGGCGTTCCAAGCCGCGCAGGTCGGCGTAGAGGCGCAGGTTTTCGCGCACCGACAGATCCTCATAGAGACCGAAGCGCTGCGGCATGTAGCCCACCACCTCGGCGAGCGCCGTGGTGTCGCGCACCGAGTCGAGCCCGGCGATCGTGATCCGGCCTTCGGTGGGCGTCATCAGGCCGGCCATCAAGCGCATCAGCGTCGTCTTGCCGGCGCCGTCGGGGCCGACCAGGCCGGTCAGGCGTCCGGAGTGGATGCGGCAGCTCAACCCCGCCACCGCCTCGTGCCGGCCGAAGCGCTTGACCAAGCCGTCGATCGCGACAGCCGGTTCTCCCAGACCCTGCGGCTCGGCCGGCCGGGCCGGCTCCTCCCCACGGTTCACGGCTTGGCGTTCCGGGACGGGGGGGCATCCACCCGGACGGTCACCGGCATCCCCTGGCGCAACGCCGAACTCCCCGGGTCGACCACGATCCGCAACCGGTAGACCAGGGCGGTGCGCTGCTCGGTGGTCTCGACCGCCTTGGGCGTGAACTCCGCCTTGGGCGAAATGAAACCGACCTGGCCGGAAAAGACCTGGTCCGACGAATCGGTCGAGACCTGTACCTGAGTGCCCGGGGCGATCCGCCCCAGGTCGGTTTCGCCTACGTAGGCCCTCACGTAGACCGGGTCGGACAGCGACAGCGTGTAGATCGGGTCGTGATTGCCGACAATGCTCCCCGCCTCGTGCAGGCGGCTTGAGACGATCCCGTCGGACGGCGCCACCAGGCGGGTGTCGGCAAGCGCCGTCCGCGCCTGCTCCCGGGAGGCCTCGGCGGCGGCGAGCCGGGCCTGGGCCGCGGCGATGTCTTCTACCCGGGCGCCTTCGCGCTGAAGAGATAGGGCTTGCCGCACGGAGGCCAACGAAGCGGTGGCCTCGGAATGCGCGGCGCGCGCGGCCTCCAAAACTCTTTGGCTCGCGGCGCCGGTTTGAGCCAGCCCCTCTTGCCGCTCCAGGTTCGCGGCAGTCTGGGCGACCGCCGCCTCGGCCTGTTGCACCGCGGCCTCGGCGCGCCGGATCTCCTGCGGCCGGTTGCCGCGCCGCAGCTTCGCCAGCTCCGCCTCGGCTTGCGCCACCTGGGCCTCGGCGACGGCCAGGGCGTCGGAAAAGGGCTGGGCGTCGATTTCGGCGAGCAGGTCGCCGGCGCGGACGGCGTGGCCCTCGTCGACCGCCAGCGAGGCGAGCCGGCCCCCCTGGCGAAACGCCAGTTCGACCTCGCGAATGTCGACGTTGCCGTAGAGCACGAGCGGGCCGTCGCCCGCCGGGCCGCGGCTCTGCCAGTAGTAGACGCCGCCCGCGACCAGAGCGAGCAGAATAAGAACGGCAAGGACGATCTTCTTTTTCATGGTCGCTTTCCCGAGGAGGGGGTCTAGGGTGCCAGCGCCTGGGCGGTGACGCTTTGGCGCACGGTTAGGCGGGCGGCGCTCATCTCGCTCGCGGACAGGCCCGACCAACCCAAATGGCGAAAGATGCCGGCGCGCGCCGCGCGCCAGATCAGGATCTGGCCGACGATGCCGACGACGATCAGGCGCGAGCGTTCCGCGTCGCTCTCACCGCGCAGCAGCTGGACCAGGCGAGAGAGCAGCCCGAGCATCCGCCCCATGAAGCCGCTGTAGAGCACCTCGAACGCCGCGGTGGGCGATTGTTGCTCGCGGAGAATCAACTGCGACCACTGCTGCGTTTCCTCGGAGAGCATCAGCGCCAGCATGCCGTCGCAAACCGCGAGCAGAGGAGGGAGGTAGCGCGCCCGCCGCGCCCGGGTCGAAAGTTCCCCCGGCGCCTCGCGGACCAGCCCTTCGACCGCCGCGGCCTCCCGGCCGATGTGCTCCCGCATCCGGCCGACGATGCTTTCGAAGACGGCGAGGTACAGCCCCTCCTTGCCGCCGAAGTGATACCCGATGAGCGCCTGGTTCACCCCCGCCGCCTGGGCCAGCTCGCGCGTGCTCACCGCATGAAAACCCTCGCGGGCAAACACCTCGCTCGCCGCCTGCAGCAGAGCCGAGCGGGTGCCGTCGCCGCGCTGGGGGGGAGCAGAAGGAGGGGGGGTCCGCATGCCGCCTATCTTGATTTGATCGACTGACTAAGTCAAGCGATCAAACCGGAGGACGACCGAGATCTGTTATATTCTTCTACGGTTCCCGATACTCCACCCGACCCCGAACCGGGGCGATCTTCCAGGGAGGCTCACCGTGAAAAAGACCGAACGAAAGCTGAAAAAGTTGACCTTGTTGCGCGAGACCATCAACGACCAGACGAAGTTCAAGATCGAGCCGGTCAACGGCGGCCTTGTGCCCTGGACCTGTGACTCGAAGTTCAGCTGCTGCGCCTGAGGAATCTCGCCAAACGACTTACGACCGCTCCGGCCCGGGCTCTCCACCCCGGGCCGGAGCGTAGCGGCGGATCCCAACTCCGCCGCCGATTGATGCCGCTCGTCTCGGCTCTGCTGTTCTTCGGCGCCCTCTGGCTGCTCCGAAGCGAGCTCAGCACGTTTCGTTACTCCGAGGTGAAGGCGTTCCTCTCGACGCTTCCTTCGGGCCGGTTGCTGCTCGCGCTCGGGTTGACCCTGGCGGGCTACCTCGCGCTGACCGGCTACGACATGCTGGCAGGGCTTTACACTGGGCGCCTCTTGCCCTACCGCAAGACCGCGGCCGCCTCTTTCGTCGGCTATGCCGTTTCCAACGCCCTGGGCCATCCGCTGTTCACCGGCACACCGCTCAAGGCGCGGATGTACGGCCACTGGGGAATCGCGGCGCTCGACGTCACCCGACTGGTGCTGTTCAGCCTGGCGACCTTCTGGCTCGGCTTCTTCACCCTCGCCGGCCTCGCGTTTCTGATCGAGCCGCTCGCCCTGCCCCCCGCCTTTCTCCACCTCGGCATCACCTCCGCCCGGCCGATCGGCGCGCTGTTTCTGGCCATCGTCGCCGCGTACCTCGCGGCGAGCATCGTGGCCAAAGTGCGCAAGAGCCCGCCGCTTCAGGTGCGCGGCTTCGAGCTTGCCATGCCGAGGCCGGCGCTCGCGTTCGCCCAAATCGCCGTCTCGTCGCTCGATTGGGCGCTCGCCGGAGCGGTCCTCTACGCCCTGCTCCCCGATTCGTGGCGGCTGTCGTTTCCGGCGTTTCTCGGCATCTATCTGCTCGCTCAGATCGGCGGCCTGGCCTCCCAGGTGCCGGGTGGCCTCGGCGTGTTCGAGGGGCTGGTGCTGGTGCTCCTACCGCCGGAGATTCCCCGTTCGGAGGCGCTCGGGGCGCTGGTCGCTTTTCGGGGCATCTACTACTTCTTGCCGCTGCTGCTCGCCGCCTTGCTGCTCGCCGGGCATGAGCTGAAGGAACGGCGCGAGCAAGTCGGCCGCATCGCAGGAAGGCTCGGTCGAATCGCGCCGGAGCTGGTGCCGCCGGTGCTCGCCCTGCTCACCTTCCTCGGCGGTATCGTGCTTCTCGCCTCGGGTGCCACTCCCGGCGAGCCCGAGCGGCTGGCGTGGCTCGCCCGCTTCCTGCCGCTGCCCCTGCTTGAGCTGTCCCACTTCGCCGGCAGCTTGATCGGCGTGGCGCTTCTCTTCCTCGCGCAGGGCCTGCGCCGCCGGGTGGACGTGGCCTATTCGCTCACCGTGGCGTTGCTCGTCGCGGGCATCGCGGCCTCGCTGGCAAAGGGCCTCGATTGGGAAGAGGCGCTGGTGCTCGCCGCGATGCTCGGCGCTCTGGTTGCCTGCCGCCGCTATTTCTCGCGCCGTGCCGCGCTGTTCGGCGCTTCGTTTACCCCCGGCTGGATGGTGGCGATCTCGATCGTGATCAGCGGCTCGATCTGGCTCGGGATGTTCGCCTACCAGCATGTCGACTACTCCCAGCAACTCTGGTGGCGCTTCGAGCTGGATGCCAACGCGCCGCGCTTTCTGCGGGCTTCGGTAGGAGGGTTGGCCCTCGCGGTCGCCTTCTCGCTCGCCCGCCTGCTGCGGCCGGCCCCGCCGCGCCCCTCTCTCCCCTCACCTATCGAGCTGACCGAGGCCGCGGCGCTCGCCGCCTCGTGCCCCCGCTCCAGCGCCCACCTCGCTCTCACCGGCGACAAGGATCTCCTCTGGAGCGAGGACCGCTCGGCGTTCCTCATGTACGCGGTGGAGCGGCGCAGTTGGGTCTCGATGGGGGATCCGGTAGGACCTGAAACCGCACTGCCCGACCTCGCTTGGCGGTTTCGCGAGCTGTCGAATCGCTTCGGCGGTTGGCCGGTCTTTTACCAGGTGAGCCCGGCGCGTCTGTCTCTCTACGTCGACCTCGGACTCTCGCTGGTGAAGCTCGGCGAGGAGGCGCGGGTGCCTCTGGCGGCGTTCGATCTCACGGGTGGCGGCAGGAAGAAGCTTCGTTACGTTCACAAGAAGGCGATCGAAGCCGGTTGCCGCTTCGAGGTCTGCGCCACCGGTGCCGCTCCGATCGAGGAACTCCATGCGATCTCCGACGATTGGCTGGCGCACAAGAAGGCGAGCGAGAAGGGCTTTTCGCTCGGCTTCTTCGACCCCGCCTACCTCGCCCGCACCCCGATCGCCACGGTCTCGTGCGGTGGCCGAATCGTCGCGTTCGCCAACCTCTGGCCGGGCGCGCCGGGCA
>JBBRUC010000308.1:0-5449 GCA_038248205.1 Thermoanaerobaculia bacterium | reverse complement strand
GACCGCCGCATCGTAGTCGCGCCGGGCGATCTCGTCCTTGGCGATCAGCGTCTCGGCCCGTTCGAGATCCTGGACCGCGCGAACCTCGTTCGCCTTCACCTCCGCGAGCCGCGCCTCCGCCGTGGCGAGGCGCGCCTGGGCGCCCGCGAGCTGGCTTGCGGCCATATTGAGACGACTCGACGAGGCGGCCGCCGCGACCGGCAGATTCGAATGGGCGCCGCGGGAGTTCGCCTCGGCCTCGGCGAGGTCCGCCTGCGCTTTGGCGAGGGCGATCTCGTAGCCGCGCGGATCGATCTGGATCAGCAGGGTGCCGGCCTGGACGGATTCGTTTTCGCGCACCAGAACCTTGGCCACGGTGCCGCCGACGCGCGAGGCGATCGGGCTCGAATCCCCTTCGATCTGAGCGTCGTCGGTCGAGACACGCCCCGAAAGGTGCCACCAAGAAAGGCCGCCCACGGCGACCACGACGAGGAGCGCCACGCCGCCCACCAGCAACATGCGGGACCGGCCGAAGGACCGGCCCCTGCCGGCTGGTTGATTGTCTGTCGTATCGCTCATCGTCCGGATTCCCCGCGCAAAAACTTGAGATAAGCCGGTTCGGCGACGCCCAGCGCGAGCGCGAGCGCCGCTTTGGCGGCGTTGTGGTCATAGAGACTTCCGATGTAGCTGTCCTCGGCGTTCGCCACGGCCTCTTGGGCTTGAACCACCTCGATGCTGCCGGATGCGCCGGCCGAGAAGCGGTCTTTGGCCTGGGCCAGCGCTTGGCCCGCCAAGCCCCGCGTGGCTTCCGCCACGCTCACCCGCTCGGCCGCCGCTTCGAGATCCAGCAGCGCGCCGCGAACCTCGAAGTCGGTCCGCGAGGTGAGATCCGCAAGCTCCGCCTCGCGCTGGTGGAGGGCCGCTTCGGCCTCGACCGCCTTGGCCTTTTCGCGCCCTCCTTCAAAGATCGGGACGCGCAGGAGCAGCGTGTAATTGAACGTCGGGTCGAGATTTCCGGAGTTGTTGCCGATCTCGCCGTAATCGGCCGAGCCGACGAGCGACGGCAGCTTCTCGCCGCGGATCGAGCGCAGCGTCTCTTGGGCCGCTTCGACCCGGGCCGCCGCGGCCTTCAAGTCGGCGCGGGTCGCGAGCGCGAGATCGAGCGCTCGGGCAAGCGGCATCGCCTGGAGCGCGGCATAGGGCACGCGATCGACCAGCTCGATCTCTTGGCCCGGCGGCAGGCCGATCGCCCGGCCGAGCGCGAGCTTTTGCTTCGCCCAATCGTTCTTGGCCGCGATCAGCCGCTGCTGCTGGGATTGGAGCTGCACCTGCGAACGGAGGGCATCGATGCCGGGGACGTAGCCCGCCTTGTGCCGGTCGTCGGCCAGCTCCGCGATCGAGCGCGCCGCATCGACCTGCGCCTCGACCGCGGCCACCCGGCTCTCGGTCGCCACCGCCTGAAGGTAAAGGTTGCCGCAGAGAAGGACCACCAGGCCGCGCGCGTCTTGGTAGGTCTGGCGCGTCGCTTCGAGCGACGAGGTGGCCGCGCGTTTTTTTCCGATCAGGCTCCAATCGAACAGAACCTGGCGGAGCTTGGCCCGCGCATCGACCACCTGGAACGGACCGATGACCGTCGGCGTGCCGGGAAAGCTGAAGCCGAAGGCGGCGAGCGAGAGCGTCTGGCGGGTGATGAAACTGTCGGCCGAGAGCTGTGGCAGCAGATCGGCGAGCGCCTTGTCTCGCGCGCCTTCCGCGGCGCGGACGCTCTGCTCCGCCAGCAGCGCGCCCAGGTTGTGGTCGAGCCCGCGCGCGACCGCGTCGGACAGCGTAAGGCGTAGCGGCTCGGCCGTCACCTCGCCGGTCGGAACGCCGCCCAGAAAGGCCGGTGGCACGGCCGGGCGACCGGCCTGGGCGTACGCCGCGTTCGGGGCCGGGGAAAGCGAGGCGAGCGTCAAAATTGCCAAGAAGGCCCCCGGCAGAGCCGCGAGATGCGCTCCGCGGAAACGGCGAAGTTGCGATGTCATGTTGCGGAAATCCCTTTCCAGACGAAATCGACGAGGAGCTTGGCCTCGCGCTCGATCGAGCCGGTGGTCCAGCCGACCAGGCGCTGGGTGACCGCGCCGCGCGTCAGGTTCGCGATCGCGAACGCCACCGAGCGCGCCTCCAGGTTGCGCGCTTCGCCGCGGCGACCGCCCCGGCGGACCACCTCTTCGAGCAGGGCGACCTGATCCAGATAGAGCTGCTCGAAGTCGCTGTCTCGCGACTCGTGTTGGGTCACCATGTTGCCCAGCTCGGCGAAGTAAATCTTGAAGAAATCCTGGTGGCGTTCGAAATAGTGCAGCTTGGTCTCGACGTAGGCGCGGATCTGGTCGAGCAGCGTCTTGGCGCCCTCCACCTTCTCTTGGGTTTCGGACGCGAGCGCCGTGAGGCCCTCGCGCAAAGCGGCGAAGTAGATCTCGCGCTTCGACGGGTAGTAGAGGTAGATCGTCCCCTTGGCCACCCCCGCCGCCTGCGCGATCTCTTCGACCGACGCGCCGACGAAACCCTTGGCGGCGAACACGCCGCGCGCCGCGGCGAGGATTTCGGCGTGCCGGAATTCGGTGAGGACGTCCCGCTTGGTGCGGCGCTTTTCGGTCGAAACGTTCATGGGCAAAGCGCGAGGCGGCTCGGTTGATCCGGCCGAGGGGCGGTCGGATCGACACTCGGATTGACGAAGGGGTCAGTTCACTGACCGCCCGGTCAGTAGGCCATGCCACCGGGGAGTTGTCAAGAGGAAAACGAAAGAATTCGCGGCGAGGTTGCTGCGATTCCTTGGGTTCCGCGGCGGGGGGAGTACTATGGATGAGCACCATGGCCGCGGGGGCTCCGTTTTCGGTCCGCCGCTCTAGGTTGCCGCCCCTCTATGACCCATCCCCTCCCCCATCTCTTGACCCTAAACGCCGGCTCGTCGAGTATCCGCTTCGCGCTCTTCGTGGTCGACAGCAAGGGCGAACCGCTGTCCAGGCGGCTCTCCGGCAAGGTCGAGCGGATCGGCCTGCCCGGTACGGCCCTCTCGTTCGACGAACGCCCCGGCGCGGCCCCGGAGCGCCGTGAACTGCCCGCCTCCGATCGCCCGGCGGCAGCCCGTTTTCTGCTCGAGGCCCTCGCCGAACGGCGCGTCTTCAACTCGCTCCGCGCGGTCGGACACCGGGTGGTCCATGGGCTCACCCGCACCGAGCCCGAGGTGGTGGGAGAGGAGCTGCTCGACGCGCTGCTGCGCTTGAGCCCCCTCGATCCCGAGCATCTGCCGGCCGAGATCGAGCTGATGCGGCTCTTTCGCGAGCGTCAACCCGACCTGACGCAGGTCGCCTGCTTCGACACCGCGTTTCACCGCACGATGCCGGCCGTTGCCCGGATGCTCGCGATCCCGCGCCGCTACCTGCGACAAGGGGTCGAGCGCTACGGCTTCCACGGCCTCTCCTACGCCTATCTGATCGAAGAGCTGACGCGGCTTGGCGATCCGGCCGCCGTCCGCGGCCGGGTGATCCTCGCCCACCTAGGCAACGGCGCGAGTTTGGCAGCGGTCCAAAACGGCAAAAGCGTCGATACGACCATGGGCTTTACCCCCACCGGCGGACTGCCCATGGGTAGCCGCTCCGGCGATCTCGACCCCGGTCTCGTGGGCTACCTCGCGCGCACCGAGGGGATGAGCGGCGAGGATTTCCAGCGGATGGCCAACAGCGAATCCGGCCTGCTCGGCATCTCCGAGATCAGCTCCGACATGCGGGAGCTTCTCGCTTTGGAAGCTGAGGACGAGCGGGCGGCCGAGGCCATCGAGCTATTCTGTTATCGGGCAAGCCAGGGAATCGGCGCCTTTGCCGCCACGCTCGGCGGGCTGGACACGCTGGTTTTTTCGGGCGGTATCGGAGAAAACGCGCCGGCCGTGCGCGAGCGAATCTGCGGTCGGCTCGGCTTTTTGGGGATTTCCGTCTGCGAGGCGAAGAACGCCGCGCCGCGCGGCTTGATCTCTACGGACGACTCTTCGGTGAAGGTCCGCGTGATCGAGACCGACGAGGAGCTGATGATCGCGCGCTCGGTGCGGCGGTTGGTTTTCGAATCCCCCGGATGAGCCGATCGCTCCCCAAGGCCCCGATCGCTGAGAGAAGAGCCTGGCATCAGATGCCGGCCGAGAAGGTGCTGGCCGAGGTCGATTCGACACCCTCCGGACTTTCCTCGACAGAGGCCGCGAGACGACTCGCGGCGGACGGCCCGAACGAACTGGTGGAGGGCGAGCGAATCGGCCGGCTACGGATCCTTCTCCGCCAGTTCAAGAGCCTGATCATCTGGATTCTAATCATCGCGGGGGGCGTTTCCGCCGCGCTCGGCGAGACGTTGAACGCCGTCGCGATCTTGGCCATCGTGGTTTTGAACGCCTTGATCGGCTTCTACCAGGAACTCAAGGCGGAGAAGTCGATCGCGGCGCTCCGGAAGATGACCGCACCGCTCGCCACGGTGAAGCGCGACGGGGCTGTGGGTTCGATCGCCGCGGCGGAGATCGTCGTCGGCGACATTCTCCAGCTGGAGGCGGGCGACCTGGTCGCGGCGGACGCCCGGCTGCTCGAGAGCGCCTCGCTCCGCTGCATCGAGTCCGCCCTCACCGGCGAATCCGAAGCGGTGGCGAAGGAGCCCGCAGCGCTCGAACCGGGAGAGATTCCCCTGGGCGACCGCGCCAATCTGGTGTTCCAAGGGACCAGCGTGGCGGCCGGCACGGGGCAGGCGGTCGTGGTGGCCACCGCGATGGCGACCGAGCTGGGTCGGATCGCCGGATTGATCGAACGGGCGGGCGAGGGGCAGCGCACCCCTTTGCAGCGGAAGCTCGACGCGGTCGGCAAAATCCTCGTCTGGGTGGCCCTGGGGATCGTGGCGCTGCTGTTCGTTTTGGGCCTGTTGCGTGGGACGAAGATGCTGGAGCTGTTCATGACCTCGATCAGCCTGGCGGTCGCCGCCGTGCCCGAGGGACTACCGGCCGTCGTCACCGTGGCGCTTTCGCTCGGCGTTCTGAGGATGGCCCGGCGCCGTGCCCTGGTGCGCAAACTGGCCGCGGTCGAGACGCTCGGCTCGACCACCGTGATCTGCACCGACAAGACCGGCACTTTGACGGTCGGCGAGATGACCGCGCGCGCGCTGTACGTCGCGGGCCGGACCTACGAAGTGACCGGCGAAGGGTATGGGCCGGAAGGCGAAGTACGCTTCGAGGGAAAGAAGGCGGAAGGGGAAGACGCGGCGCCGCTGCGCACCCTGGCACGCCTCCTGCTCGGCTGCAACAATGCCCACCTCGTCGAGGAAAACGGGAGCTGGAAAACGATCGGTGACCCCACCGAGGGCGCCCTGCTCGCCGTGGGCGGGAAAGCCGGCGGCGATCGCGAACTCCTCGAAGAAAAGTTTCCCAAGCGGTACGAATTTCCTTTCGACTCCGACCGCAAGCGAAGCT
>JBBRUC010000307.1:0-5479 GCA_038248205.1 Thermoanaerobaculia bacterium | reverse complement strand
GCGAGGACGAGCGCGCCGTCGGCGAGAAACGCCGCGGTGCCGCCCGCGGCGACGTGGCCGGCGAGGGGCTCCGTAAGGGGCGAGAGCGAGAACCAGCCCAGCTCCAGCTCGAAACGCTCCGCGACCGCTCGACCGCGGGCGGCCAGTTCCGGATCGTCGGCCGAAAGGACCAGGCGGCCGCCGGTCCGGAGCGTGTGGGCGATCGTGAGCTTCGCCTCGGCCAGGCTTGGCACGTCGAAGATGCCGTATTCCCCCAGGTGGTCGGCGGCGACGTTGGTCACCGCCGCGGCTGTCGCCCGGGTCAGCGGTACGCCCCGCCGCAGCAGACCGCCGCGCGCCAGCTCCAGCACGCCCAGCTCCACCCGCGTATCGCGCAGCGCCTTCCGCGCCCCTTCCGGCCCGGAGTAGTCGCCCGTGGCGATCCGCTCGTCGCCGACCAGAACGCCATCCGTCGAAGAGAGACCGACGACAAATCCCGCCGCCCGGCCGATGCTCGCCAGCAGGCGCACCGTCGTCGTCTTGCCGTTCGTACCGGTGACGACGGCGTGAGGGATGTCGTGGACTCGGCGCCAGTCGATCGGGCTCTCCTCTACCTCTGGTAGAAAGGCCGGGGGTGAGGGTTCGGCTGTGGGCCGGACCAACGTCCGCCCCCCCGTACCCAAGCCCACCGTCACCGCCCGGTCATCGAGCAGGAACGTCACCCCCTGCGCCCCAGCCGCATCCCGCAAGGCGACCAGGTGCGGATCGCGCTCGGCCTCGATCGCGGCGTGGAGAATGGGGAGGGCCGCACCCAGGTCTGGCTCCGGCTGATTCGTCCGTGCCGCGACCGCCGCCGCCCAGGCCGCCTCGGCGACGTCGCAGGCGGAAAACAGGGCGTCGAACGGCGCGGTGATCGTGAGGCTCGCGCCGCCGGGGAAGGGGCGGACGGCGATCGTCTCGTCCGGCCAGTCGATGGCATCGAGCAGATGGCGGACGCGCTCGCGCCACAGGGCGACGACCGGCTCGTCGTCGGGGGCGAACGAGACTTCGAGCGCGGCCCCCTCGCGGTCGAGCAGGAGACCGGGACCGGTCAGGCGGCGGGAATCGAGCAGTTCCATCGGAGCGCGCAGAGTATCCCGCCGGGGTGGATTGGATCTAGGATCGGAGCGCGGGAAATTCGCGGGCACCAAATTGGGATTGGAGGTGTCTAAAGGAGGGGTGGGGCTCTCTCGCCCCCGCGAGGTAGTACTCGAAGACAAGGAGGCTCGATGCTCGCATCGGAGGTATCCGCGTCGCTGTTCGCTCGAATCCTGCCGGCGTCCGCCCCGGGCGCTATCGAATCCGTCCGCGGGATCGGTCCCGGTCTGGCCGAAATCTCCGCGCTCGCCTCGCTCTGCACACTGTTCGCCGTTGCCCTCCTCGTCCGCCCTCGGGAGGTCACGGTTGACCTCTTCGCTCCCGCCCCTTCGCCGCCACGCGGCTCCACCTGGGCGGTGTCGCTCGGGCTCACCGTCTCGTTCCTGCACCTGCTCGGCGCAGCGCTCCTTATCTGCGGCGTCCTCGGGGTGCGCGGAAGCGCCAGCGCCGCCTGGCTGATCGTGCCGGGTCTGGCGGGTGCCTTGGCGTTCGCCATGCCCTTTGCCAACGCTCTCGCCTGGCGCCGCGGCTGGTGGAGCCCGCAATTCCGGCTCTGGTACGCCCTGCTGTCTTTCGCGGCGGTGGTGTTCGTCGGGATGCTGGTGCCTTGGTCGATGTTCGGGTGGCGGTAGGGGCTCTCCGAGGGCGCTGGAGTAAGCTAGCCCTGTGCCGAAAGCCCCCAACTTCCTAGCCTCCTTCCTCCTCGTCCTCCTCGCCCTATTCGGCGCTTCCCCCGGACCCGCCCACGCCGCCAACCCGCCCGCCCGTCGGCCGGTTTCGATCCTTGACGATCCGTTCTTTCGCGAGCGGGTGCTCGTCGGGCTCGATTCGTTGTACTCGATGGATTTTCCCGCCGCCGAGGTGAAGTTCGCCGAGGTCGAAAAGCATTTTCCCGACCATCCGGCCGGGCCGCTTCTGCGCGCCTTGGTCCCGTGGTGGGGGTTGCTCATCGATCCGGAAAACAGCTCGCTCGACGCGGCGTTTCTCGGCCATATCGAGCGCTCGCTGGAGCTTTCCAAGCGCCGGCTGCGCAAGAACTCTAGCGACGAGGACGGCCTGTTCTTCGAGGCCGGTGCCTCGGCGTTCCGGGCGCGGCTCGCGACGTTTCGCCAGAGCTGGATGCGCGCGGGGCTCGATGGGCGCCGGGCGCTGAAAAACATGCGCCGGTTGGCCAAGCGCGATCCAGGCAACGACGACCTCGCGTTCGGCGTCGGCCTGTTCGACTATCTGGTGGAAGCGGTGCCCGAGCGCTATCGCTGGCTGCGACCGATCGCGAAGCTTTTTCCCAAAGGGAACAAGGCGCGCGGGCTGGCCGAATTGCGTCGCGCCGCCGAGCGCGGCCGATTCGCCGGTGTCGAGGCGCGCTATGCGCTGTACCAGATCTACGATCAGTTCGAGAAGGATCTCCCGCGCGCTTCGGCCGAAATTTCACTGCTGCGGCTCAAATATCCCACCAACTCGCTTTTTCACGTCGCCGAAGGGCGAATGTACGCGCGCTGGGGGCGCTGGGGCGAGGCGGGGCTGATCCTGCAGGAGGTCGCGGAACGGCAGGTGGACGGGGCGCCGGGCTACAGCGGGGCGGTGGCCGAAGAGGCCCTGTATTGGCTCGCGCGGGTCGAGATGGGGCAGAAGCGCTGGGCCGGCGCGCTCGAATACCTCGATCGACTGGAGTTTCTCGCCGCCGAGCGGACCTACGACGCCTACTACCAAGCGGTCGGCCGGCTGCGCCGCGGCATGGCCCTGGACGCCCTCGGCCGCCGGGACGAGGCGGTCCGCTGCTATCGCCAAGTGCTCGCGATGAAGGGCGCGGGAGATGCCCACGACCGCGCAAAAGAGTTTCTGAAAGTCCCGTTCGCTGGGTAGGGGGAGGGGGCCGGAATCAGCGACTTACGGTTTCGCCGCAGGCCCTACCCGCCCCTCCAGATCGAGCACCGCCGCCTCCAGCAATTCATCGCGCCCCGCGGCGAGACCCGCCCGCGTGGGAGAGACCGGCACGTCCGGCTGCAATCCGACCCGTTGCAATTGCCTGCCGTCGGCATGGCGCACGTCGTGGCCGGTGAAGGCGACCGCGATGCCGCCCGGGAGGGAAAACGTCGTTACGTCGCCGTTGGCCCCGGCGGTCGGCTCGCCGACGAAGTGGATGTCGCTCGCACTTTCGAAGAACAGACCGGAGTGCTCCGACTGACTGATCGCCCGATCGTCGATGATCATGGCGATCGGCTTGTCGTAGAGCGGCAGGTTGCGGATATTTTCCGGCAGCGGCTGACTGAAGTAGAAACCTGCCTCGGCCTCTTCGACCGAGAAGGCGGAGACTTGCGAGCGGCGGAATTGGGCGCCGATTTTCGCCTTCTTGGTGTTGATCCGCGGCGCGATCGACCAAGCGGTCCCTTGGGGATAGCCGCGCATGTCGAAGATCAGGCCGCGGGTGTCTTTGACCGTCTCGAACATCTCGTCCACCTGGGCGTTGGTGAGCCGGATCAGATCGACGTAGCCCCAATTGCCGGGAAGAATTTCGATCACCTCGCCCGCCACTCGGAGCGGCACCTTCCCTCGGGCGTCGGGATCGCGCGCGACGGTCACTTCTTTGGCCGTTCCGTCGGCTCCCACCAGGTTCAAACGCACGATGGAGCCGGCCACCCCCAGGAGCGGCGCGAAGCACAAGCGGCTTCGTAGGGCGGCTTCGGTCGAGGCGGTAAACAGCGGCCGGAAGCGTTCCATCGCCGCGGCCATCGGTTCGCCGTCGATTGCTCGGATGGCGTCGCCGGGGGCGATGCCCGCGCTTTTCGCCTCCTCGCTCACGTGAGTGACCACCGCGGCCCCCTCGATCCAGCGCACCCGTATGGGAACGATCGCGTTGCCGAACAGTTCGGCGAGCGCCGGATGGCCGTACACCCCGGTGTGGCCGTCTTCCACCCGGTTCATCATCTGGAGGATCGTAAGTGCGTACTCCCGCCCGGTCGCGGCGCCTTCCATCCGGGCCAGGAACTCGGGCAGCACGGCGTCCCAATCGCCGACCAGGTGGCGATACGGGTAGAAGAGGGCGATCACATTCCAGGCCCGGATCACCGCGAGCTGCCGGTAGTTGAGATCGGGCTCGGTCATTTCGCGGTAGGGACGGTCGCGCAGGAACACCCCGCCGGGCAACGGCTTCGCGGCCGCGGTCTTCGACTGTCGATCGGCGCGGAGGGTCGCGAGCGCTGCGTTCTCCACACTCGCCACGTCGGCGGCGCCGGGAGGCGCGGTGTCCGAGATCACTACGTCGGCCACGAGGCCGCTTCCGTCGAGCGGCAGGCTCTCGCTCACGCGCACCCGGGCGACGACCTCCTCGCCGAGATCCAGCTCGATCGTCGCTCCGCCCGACTCCTGGTTCAAGCCGCCGACCGCGACGATCCGACCGTCGCCGCACGCCTGAAGCGCCGCCGCGATCGCGGGAACCGGCGTCGCGCGATCGACCACGAACGCCACTTTCTTCTCGACCGAATGCAACTCCGGATCGGGCCGGTAGACGGTGGCGAGCAGCTCCAGGAACCCGGAGTAGTAGCCGCCGCTGGTCGAGCGCTCGCCCGTGAAGCCCGAGTGCATCAGATAGCGTTCCGAAGGGCCGCGGCACGGCCGGCTCGGCAGGGCTCCCGCGAGAGCGCCGAGGACCCAGGAACCCTCCTCCGAAGGGTCCGTCGCAAGCGGCCCCTTTCGCAGATCGATCACCACCTCGCCCGCCGCCGCCACCTTCGGGATCTCGCGCCCGATCTGTCGGTAGACCTCAACACTGCCGGCGCTCGCGATCCGCGGCCCCAAATCGATCGCGAGAGCGCCCCCAGCGAGCTCACGAAACAGCTCGCCCGACGCCGGCTTGGCCGGTGGAGGCGCCGCTTGGGGAACCACCTGGGTTAGAGGATCGCCAAGCGCTGAAAGCAGCCCCGAAACCGCCGCCCGGTAC
Source organism: Thermoanaerobaculia bacterium (assembly GCA_038248205.1). Lineage (GTDB taxonomy): Bacteria > Acidobacteriota > Thermoanaerobaculia > Multivoradales > UBA5704 > DASYKS01. The sequence goes on along the minus strand of JBBRUC010000307.1, from coordinate 426 downwards.
TCCTCCGTCGTTCCCGCCGCCCGGACCTTCGGCAGCGCGGCAACCAAAGCCGCATCCCAATCGAGATCCTCCCGATAGGCGAGATACGGGTGCAGGTAGCGCACCTTGCCCCAGAGCTTGGCGACCTGGGTGATGCGCTCGATCGGGGTTTGGGTAGCGGGAGCCGCGGCAGGCTCTGCGGCGCCTACGGCGGAAGCGAAGGAGACGGCGGAGAGGACGGCGAAAAGCGACAGGGACGAGCGCAGGGATCGAGCGATCTGAAGCATGGGTTGATCCTCCAGCGATATTACGCGAATTCTGCCGCAATTCGGGCTCGAAAGGGGAGGGGGGCGGGGCGGATGGGCGAGGGAGGGGACGAGCCCCCGGCTCAGGTCGGCGCTTCGCCGCCCAACACCCCATGCGCCCGCAGCAGCAAACTCTTGACCG
>JBBRUC010000306.1:0-5527 GCA_038248205.1 Thermoanaerobaculia bacterium | reverse complement strand
TCATCGCCGAAGGTAGCAACGGATGGGTGCCCGAACCGTAGGTAAAGCTCGTGATGGGTGAAAGCCCGCAGGTTGGGCACGACCCCAGCATTGATGTGATTCGGAGCTTGGTGCTGCGGGCGTCGCGGCCGATCGCGTAGGTCGTCACCTGGTCGAAAGTTCCCGAGACGGTGCGGGTGGCGACGGTCTGGGTCGGCAACGCCGGATTGGTGTAAGTAAACGTCTGCCGATCGACCGCCAGCGGCCCGGTGAAACTGGGGTCTCCCTGCCAGGACTTCACGACGTTGCCGAACGTGTCGTATTCGAACGCCGCTTCGATGCGGCCGGGAAGATCGGTGCCGATCAGCCGAAGTTGGGTGAGGTATCCCGGGCGTCCGCCGTTCTTCGCCGGATCGTACGTGAGCTCCCTCTGCCAGACATGGTCCGTGCGGGTAGACCACCGGGTCAATCCGACAAAGAAATGGGCACATCAGAGATTCCGGCGAGGAGCCAAGAAGAGAGTCTTGGCCCAACGCGCAAGGAAAAGGCCGAGGAAGATCAAGAGAGGACCGACGACTACAGACTTGCCGATGGGACCGCCGGAACCAACGCGACGCTCGACGACTTCATACAATATAACCAAGCCGAAGGCCGTCGTGGCCAAACTTAGTGAGGCCAGTAGGGCCGAGGAGAGCAAAGTGAAGATACGCTTCATCCCCTTAAGGCTCCTCAATCTGAACCTCTGCTGGCAAGGTTCCGAAGTCAGGCCCGGTGTAGGCGTCCACAAAACGATCGTCACCTTTTCCATCGCATGGCTCGAACTTCACGACATAGTGGACCGGGAAGTACACGCCGCAGAGTGACTTGACTAGGTCAGATCCCGGGCTCTTGGTGAGTTGGACTGAGGTCACCCAACAGCTCGGGCTTGAAAATTGCTCGATATCGTCTTGGAGCAGAATGGCGCTATCGAGACAGCTTTTCCCTTGGAAAGTGCGACGAGGCGTCCACGCGTATTTCGTCCAATTGACTGTTGTCCAATGTGCGCTTTTCTCGAATTCAACTTCCTTGGAGAACTGGTCACAGCATTTGTCGCAGGCAGCTCTGGTTGTAACCAGTCCCAAAGGGTCAATGAAAATCGTTGGCTTTGCCTGCACGTACGTGAAACTCGAAAGAGCTGAGCGAACCGGATCCGGGCCAGAATACCGCCCCGCCCCCGCCTCATACCATCGGTATACGTTATTGTAAATCTCTTCCTGCCTACCAGTCACCCGAAACGCATCGCTCACCCACTGACCCGGATACCGCAGGAAGACCTTCTCCGAAGCCAGCGTCCCCAAGGCCGGCGCAGTCGCCTGACCTATCGGTTCGCTTCCACCGGCAGCCAACTCGGGGTCCGGATTGTCGAGTCCGGCCGTCCAGATCCGTCCAAATGGCTCCACCCCGCCAGCCCACACGGCAGCGCCTGAAATATCGGTCGCCAACACCGGCGTACCCAAATGATCGGTCGTCAAATACAGTAGCTCCGGGCCGCTCGTGAGCTGCGCCACCGGCCTGCCGGCGAAGTAGAACAGCTGGGTGGTCTCGTTGCTCATTTGGGCAAAGTCCTGGTCTTCGCCGTCGGGGCCGATCGCGGAGCCTGTGTACTGGCGCACTTCTGTGCGGGCCATCAGCGTGCCTTCGCTGCTGTAGACCGGCGTCACCCGTAGGTTGTCGCTCGATCCGGTGACGGTGAGGAGGCCTTCGCGCAGGTAGCCGCGGCCGTCGTAGAGGAAGTCGGTTTTCGATGGCCCGGTATCGGTTCGCAGGGTGTTCATTCGGCCGTCGGCGGCGATGTCGTAGAGGGTGGTTTGCACGGCGCCTTCGTCATTGGATTCCAGGATGGAGGTCTGGTTGCCCGCCGGGATCATAGCTGTAGATCCAGGAACCGGTTCCCCAGCCTGGCGCCGGTGCGATCGATGAGCAGGTTGTCCTCCCTTCAGCCAGCTATAGCTGTATCAGGCTGCGCCTTATTCGGATCTCAGATGCAAGGCTCGGATCGGAGCGCTGGAGGAGAGGGAACCAGCGGTCGAATTCCGATGGCTTAATATTTAAGAGGGCATAGGCAGCTGAAACACGTGAAGATCTATCTGGATCGGCAAGTAGTCGAGTAAGATCCGGGACGGAAGACTGAGCTTTGCTTCCAATCCTTCCGAGAGAAGTAGCCGACTCAGCTCTGACCTTCGCTGATTTCGAGCGAAGACAGTTTCTCAGCGCGTTTACAGAATCTGTGCTCCCAATTCTTAACCAACCCAGTCTCCGGATAGCAAGAATCTTCCCCGCCTCAGTTCCGGCCAAAGCACTCTTCACCATGGCAGGCACAAAGTTCGAAACCGCTGATCCTAGAGTCTCCAGGGCCAAAGCAGCATTTCCTGAGACCGTGGCATCTCCGGAACTTGTAAAATGAATAAGCCGATCTACAGTTGAGAATCCTGACTCGGGATCGATGGTCCCGATGGCTTGGCTCAATCGCTGGCTTTCGTACCCCGACTCCTCTTTCAATGAAGAGAACAGCAGAGCCTGCGCTCTCTGGGCGACCTGTCGGCAGATCGAGGGAGCGCAGGAGTTCTGTGGGAAGAGCCGCCGGAGCGCGAATGTGACCGCCAGCGAAACTCGTGGAGACTTATCCTGGGCTGCTCTCTGTAAAGGTCCTAACGACCCAATGTCGCCCCTTCCGATACTAGCCAGAGCAAAAGCTCCAGCGGCTCTCACTTTTGGCTCTATATCTCGAAGGCTCTTGGAGAGGGTCGGAACGGCCCCAACCGCACGAGGACCGATGAGTTCCAGTGAATGTGCGGCGGCAGCTCTGACCTCAGACTTTTCATCATTCAGGGCATGAATCAGTGCGGGCACCGCACCGGAAGAAAAACCGTGCAGGTTCTGAATCGCGAGTGCGGCCGCCAAGCGCTCATCGGCATTGGAACTCGCCAATCTTGTCACCGCCCGGGCAACTTCCTCCCGAATCTCCTTCTCTGTGGCAACATCAGTTCCCCACGCGTCGGATCCTAGGGAGAGTGCGAGAAAGATGACAGCCAAGTAGGGTCTCATAGCATTGCATTCATCGAGAGCGCTTTAAGCACTGAAGTTGAATGAGCGATGCAAGGCATTCCAGTTCATAATTGGGTAGATTTCGATATGGGGCCTGCATCACCCGTTGCAGATGATCCTGTTCGTGGACGCAAATGCAATGGTCTACGCACGGATCACCTTGCGGTACATACCAAGATTTTGCCCCCCTATCGACATCAATTCCTCCACGGGCACGGCTCAAGTCTTCCTGCGAATTGTTTCGCTTCTCTGAACAGAACTTCTGCCGATTAGCCTGCACATGCTGTTCTCCACGTTTCAAGGCATCAGGATCACACCCCTTACACAGCGGTTGTGGAGGGATGGTCGGATCCCCACACCACTTACCTCCTGGGGGCTTGGCGAGACGTCCGTCCGGATCGACAAGGAGAAGCGGGGAGGCCCCGGCGTAGACGTAGTGGGTCAGGCTCGCAAGAAAACGGAGTGGATCTACAGAGGCAAATCTACCTAGATCGGGCGTGTACCACCGGTGCAGATTGTAGTAAGTCTCCTCCTGCCTACCTGTCACCCGAAACGCATCGCTACCCCACTGCCCCGGATACCGCAGAAACACCATCTCCGAAGAGAGTTGGCTCAGGGCAGGCGTAACGGCAATCCCTCGCGGGGCTGAATTCTCAGGATCCGGATTGTCGATGCCGGCCGTCCAAGTCCGCCCAAACGGCTCCACGCCGCCAGCCCACACAGCACCACCCGAAGTGTCGGTCGCCAGCACCGGCGTGCCCAAATGATCGGTCGTCAAAAACAACAGCTCCGGGCCGCTCGTGAGCTGGGCCACCGGCCGGCCGGCGAAGTAGAACAGCTGGGTGATTTCGTTGCTCATCTGGGCGACGGTTTGGTCTTCGCCGTCGGGGCCGATCGCGGAGCCTGTCCATTGGCGCAATTCTGTGCGGGCCATCAGTGTGCCTTCACTGCTGTAGACCGGCGTCACCCGTAGGTTGTCGCTCGAACCGGTGACGGTGAGGAGCCCCTCGCGCAGGTAGCCGCGACCGTCGTAGAGGAAGTCGGTCTTCGACGGCCCGGTGTCCGTACCCAGGGCTTTCATTCGGCCGTCGGCGGCGATGTCGTAGAGGGTGGTTTGCACGGCGCCTTCGTTATCGGACTCCAGAACCGAAGTCTGGTTACCGGCCGGGTCGTAGGAATAGATCCACGAGCCGGTTCCCAGGCCTGGGGCTGGGCTGATCGCTGAGAGCTTGGGGTTGTGGCCGGTGCCGGCGTACGTATAGCTCTGAGTGGGCTCGCTGGTTCGGGCGAAGGTGAGGCGGTTGCCGATCTTGTCGTAGGTCCAGGATCGATTGCCCCAGGGGCCGTTGCCTTGGGTGAGGAAATAGAGGGAGTCCACGTAGGCGAACGTCGGCGAGTAGGACGCGCCGACGATCGAGCCGGTGATCGCCGTCGGGTTGCCTACCGGGTCGACCGCATAGTCCCAGTCGAGCAGACTTCCTGCCTGGATTCGATCGGGGAAGTATCGTTGATCGAAGAGCCGTGTTTCCGAAAGGCCGTTGGCGAAGGCTAGGGTGGCCAGCGGCCCGAGCGCTTTGTAGGTGGCGTCGGTGACCAGGGGCTGCGACCCGAAGCCGCCATCGTAGCTCAGCGTCGACTCCCGGTCGGCGAAGTCGTGGGTGTAGGTGGCCGAGACGCCGCCTGGGTAGGTGATCGCTGAACGGTTGCTGTTCTTGTCGTAGCCGTAGGTCAGCGAACCATCCTGGAGCACCCGGCCGAAGCGGTCGTAGGTGTAGGCGACGGTCTGAGCGTTCCGACCAATGCCGGTGAGGCGGCCTACGTTGAACTGCGCCGGTGTGGAGCCGTAGGCATACGTGGTAGTGAGCGAAGGATCGGGCGAGCCCGAGGGTCCGAAGGTCGTTTGGGTCATCCGGTCCGCGGCATCGGTCGTGTGGGTCGTAACGATCGATCGGGAATCGGTCGTCATCGCAAGTTCGCCGTGCTCGCTGTAGAGGTAGTCCGTCGTGCCCGAGACCGGCGAGATCTGCTGGGTCATCAGATCGCGGTCGGACGTGGCGTAGGTCGTCAGATTCCCTTCTGCGTCGGCTACCGAGGCGAGGTGATCTTGCACGTCGTAAGTGTAGCCGGTCGCCGCGGCGTTGATCGTTCCCATGCCGACCGTCAGATTTGTCAAGCGGTTCAGGGCATCGTAGGCGTAGAGCTGGGTGGGATTCGGATTCGAGGCCTTGGGATGGTTGGCGTCCCAGACCTTTTCGAGATTGTCGTTCACGTCGTGGCAGTACTCGGTGACGCTCGGCGTGGCGCTGCCCGCCCCGCCTGTGACCTTGTCCAGGTGACAGGTGTACTCATAGGCGGTTTTCGAGTCGCTTACCCACGCCGTGCCATTCCAGCGCTCCAGGCTCTCTTCGATCCGATGGCCCGAACCGTCGAGCTGGAACGCTGTGCGCTCCCGCGGCTGAGCGGC
>JBBRUC010000305.1:0-5610 GCA_038248205.1 Thermoanaerobaculia bacterium | reverse complement strand
CTCCGAAAGTACCGCGCGTGACCTCCGCCTTCACGACAAGCTTGTTTTCAGGCCCTTTCGGGCTTCGATCACCCAGCGAAACCAGACGAAACTGAAAACCCGGCGATCCGGTGCTCCGAAAACACCCTCGGTCGAAACCTTCATGCATAGTCCGGGCTAGCGGTATTTTCGGTGAGGCTGGCGATCAAAGGGCGGCTACGAAACGGCTTATCAAGGAGCCACCTTAACCCGGCGATCGGCTAACTCGACCAGACTCCGAAGTGCACGGTTGACGGCCTTCGAATCGGGAAATCGTTCGACCAAATCGGGATCTAGGACGATGACGTTGGTCCCCTCCCGATAGCGTACGGAGTACTTGCCTCGCACGCCTTTCGAGAAGTCGTACTCCGGGAGCAGATCCTGTTCCTTTGCGTTAGCGCTGCTCATAGTCCCTTCTTTCGGCCCTTGTGGCGAGTCGGGCGCTGATCAATCGAATTCTATCGCCCTTCTCGATGTGGGCGACAACCAAGAGATGCCGACGATTCGACATTCCCAGCAGCAAGAAGCGCTGCTCGACTACGGAGTGAATCGGATCGTCAATGGTCGACGAGAAGTCGTCGTCAAATGCTGTGACAGCCTCCTCAAACGAGACCCCATGCTTCCTGAAGTTTGAGACCGCCTTTCGGGCATCCCACTCGAAAACCAAGTTCATGGTCGGAAAGCCTACCAGACCGCCCAGGCCGGAGGCCCGCGTACCCAGGAAAAGCGGGTCTCGCTGGCGGCTTACTGAAAGTACCCGTTCACGTCCAGGATCATCTGCACCGTGGCGCCCGCCGTGAGATCGCCATGAACGGTCAGGCTGCCGCCCGCGTCGAGCCCCAGGATCGCGTTGTTGGTGCGTGTCTGGCCGGCGGAGAAGTTGATCGCCGTGGTGGCGGGTAGGGAAATCCCGGCGGGCAGGAGCCGCAACCCGCCCGCGCCGCTCGGCCCGGTGACCGAGAGGTTCAAGGCGACCGCTTTGGCTCCGCCCGGAATGCCGCAGCGGCCGGTCATCAGGAATGTCCGATCGCCGGCACCGAGCGCCGGGCCGCCGTACGCTCCGATCGGGTTGCGGGTATCGATCGCCCGGCAGGGCGAAACCGAGTAGAAGCCCGGAACGGGCGCCCCACCCGCGAGCTGGAGGACGGCGAGGGTCGCAGAGCGGGCGGGCAGATCGAGCGAGAGCGCCCCGCCGCTCGGGGTCGCGGTGCCGAGCAGCCCCAGCCGCCGCGTACCGTCGAAGCGGTAGAGCGTGGCCGAACCGGTGTAGCTACCGGCGGCGAGCGCCGAATCGACGTGCCGTTGGACGGTGTCCTTGTTGAACAGGAGAAGGAACAGCTTGCCGTCGGCCGAGCGGATCGCGTAGGAACCGACCCCGTCGATTTCCGAACTGGCCGCCCGCACGCTGTCGCCCGCCACTTTCGACCCCGCGCCGTCGTAGTCGAGATAGAGCTTGAAGCTGTCCTCCACCCGCGTCCCTTCCGCGGGCGCCACCCAGCGGGCGGCGAGATCCACCCCTTCGCGGCCGAAGATCGCCAGCGCCTCGGCGTGGGCAAGAGCGCTAGAAAGCCCATCGTCGTCGCCCCAATTCCACTCGGTGAGAGCGAGTTGGGTACCCGGCAGCCGAGAGGCGATCCACGCCTTCATCCGCGGGATCAAGTGTACCGGCTGGCCGATCCAGGACTCGTCGACGAACGTCGGATCGTAGAGCCCGCGCAGCGACCGCAGGCGCCGGGCCGAGGTTCCCGCCGATTCGTCGTCGGAGAGGGCGATGTTCGCCCCCTGCGGGTAGTAGTGGACGTCGAGTTGGTCAATCAGGCGAACGCCGGTCGCCGTCTTATAGTCCGCCACCTGTTTCAAGTACCAGTCGGTGAGCGCGAGGCCGCCATGCGCCTGCATGTCCGGCCCCGGCGAGCAGCCGTCGGCCGCCGAATAGAAGTACTCGCACCACCCCCAAGAGACGGGGCCGAGCACCTGGGCGTTCGGATCTTGCGCCTTGATCGCGGCGGCGGTGTCCCGCGACTTCTGCCAGAGTTCGTCATAAGTCAACGGGTTCGGATGGACGTCGCGATGGCTCGAATTCCAGAGCGCCGGCTCGTTGTCGAGCGCGAAGAGGCGAATCCCCCCTTGCGCCGCCGTGCCGTAGCGCGCAGCGAGATGCGCCATCCAAGCGGTGACGAACGAGGGTCCGACCTCGCGCGACGTGTCGTGCGGATCGTTTCCAGTGACGTTGGTGCCGTTGGTTTTCACCCCGTTTCCCGCATCGGCGTTGCAGCCCGGGAAGGGGTTGATCGTGCATTCCGTCTGCTGTTGGGCGCCGTACTTCGCGACCGAGAATCCCCAGCGCACCGCGCGGTCCTTGGGCGTCCAGCCGATCGTCGGCACGGTCAAGATCGGCTCGCCCCCGGCGGCGCGCGTCACGTCGAGAAAACGATCGACGGCCGAGCCGTTCGGCAGCGCGCCCGGGCTGGAATTCTGCTCGGGGATGTTCATGAACAGATAGTCGAACGCGCGATTCGCCGTGTCGTCCTGCCACGAATAGCGGGTGGTGGCGTTGCCGCCCCAACGGCGAATGGGCCAATGCCACCGCATGGTTTGTCCGTCGTCGCCGAAGGAAACACCGTAGATCCGTGGCGAGACCGGATGGCGATCGGCGTTCACGTCGATCGAAACCGAGATCGCCGCGGGAGGCGGCAACTGCGTGGTCCGCTCGGCCAGGCGGATGTCATCGACGTAGATCGGAGCCTGATTGCCGCCCGTCGCGTCCTGAAACCAAAAACCGTCGGGGCTGCCCGCGGTAACGCCGAGCGAAGCGAACGGCACCCGCACGAACGTCCAAGAAGTGGGCAGCACCCCGCCGGGCAAAAACTCCCCCAACGCATGCGCCTGTCCGAGCGGATCGCCGCCGGTCGTAACCGCGAACGTCATCAACTGCCCCCCGGCCCCGCTCCCCCGTACCCAAAACTCGACCGCCTCGTAAGTCGCCAGTTCCAGCCCCAGATCCCGATGGAAGAACAACCCCGTCCACCCATCCGGCTCGAACGAAATCGCCGCCGTCCCGGAATGAACGGGAGATGTCGAGGAGAAATTACGAACGCCCCAGCTCCAATCGGCAAAGCCGCTTCGTAGCGCGTCGTCGTAGACCGTGAGCGGAACCGCCGAGGCGGACCCGGAGAAACCGAGAGCGAGACCGAGAGCCAGGGCGGAGGCCGAGCCGGAAGTTATTCGCATTTGGCGATGAGTTTAGCAGAGGGTAGAGCTGTACCGGGCGGGGACTGCGGCACAAGCCTTGCTTCGATAGGAACGCAGAAAAAACCCTGAAAGGACCACGCACCCTATGTCCTCGATCCTCTCGTTCCTCGCTTTCCTCGCCCTGGTCGCCCTCGCCGGATTCTTCGGCGCGCAATTTCATCCCGGCCCCTGGTTCGAAGCGCTGGCCAAACCCTCCTGGAATCCCCCCAACTGGCTCTTCGGCCCGGTCTGGACGGTGCTCTACCTCGCGATCGCAATCGCCGGCTGGCTCGTCTGGAAACGCTCGAACGGCCAGGCAACCCCTGCGCTCTATTTCTGGTTCGCCCAGCTCGGATTGAACGCCCTCTGGTCGTGGCTCTTCTTCGGCCTCCACCGGCCACCGCTCGCGCTCGTCGACATCCTCGCGCTCCTCGCCTCGATCATCGCCTTCGCGATCCTGGCCCGGCCCATCAGTCCCGCCGCCGCCCTGCTCTTCGTGCCGTACGCTCTCTGGGTAGCCTTCGCGACGGCCTTGAACGCGACGATCTGGCGGTTGAATCCCTGACCGCTCAACATTCAGACGATGCTAAGAAACGATTGTCACGGTGGAAATAGAGAAGAAAACGCCAGGCTAGAACCTGGCGTTGCCAGGAAGTAGAAGCGAGTCGAGCGCACGGGTTGGCCGGCTAGGCGTGCAGATCGACCGAAATGCGACGTCGCGCCGGTTCCGCTGCTCGATCCGTCAGCACCAGCTGGTCGGGCAGCCGCACTCCGACCAATAGCACGTGTAGGCACTCTTGCAGTTACAGGTTTGAAAGCAGGTGTTCTGGGTGTTGCCGCCCACGGCCGGGTGCAGATCCTTGGCCTCCAGTCCATTCAGAGTCTCGCGATGCAACGTCAGCTTGGCCAGGTTCTTCTTCATGGCTCCCCTCCTTCGGTTGTAGGTTGAAACGAACCAAGGCTTCTCTATTTGGCGCCCCAGGTCAAGCGGAAGCGAATGCGCGGTGAATGCACGGTTCATTCTAAACACTTCTCGCTCTCACGTGCCTTGAGATGGCAAAGGGAGCCGGGCGGGAAAAGCGCGGCTCCGTTGGACTTTCCGCGAGCTCATGGCTTGACATCGCGGATAAGTTAGCGTATACCTAGAAACGCTATTTCTCGACGGAGGCGTCCCATGCGCACTTCCTCGCTGTTCCGAACCGTTCTTTGCCGTTCCGGTCACGTTCTGGCTTTCTCCATCCTCGCTCTACCGCCTGCCACAGCGCAGTCCCCCGGACCCAGCCTCGTCTCGGTTTCCGGCCGCCAGCTCATCGTGCGGAAGAGAAATTCGGACGGCACTCTCGCCCCCGCCGCGCCGTACGCCATCAAGGGGTTGGTCTGGTCCCCGGCGAGCAAAGACACCAGCACCACACCTTCCGACCCGAACAATGCCGCAGTCCGTCGGCCCGAATTCGCCCGCTGGGCGGCGACTGACATCCCGCTGATGGCGGGCATGAACGCCAATACGGCGCGAGTTTTTCTCGATCCGGGATTCGGCGCGGTAGACGGGCCGGCCGGACTTCAGATCCTCGATCAGATGTACGCCCGAGGCATGATGGTCATCATGACCGTGGACGACGCGACCAATAACACGGCGCGCATTACCGCCGCCGTGAATTTCTACAAGAACCACCCCGCGGTCCTGATGTGGATGTTGGGCAACGAGTGGAACATCAATCGATACTACGGCGCGGCCAGCTCGGTACTCGATGCGGCGCAACGGACGGAATCGGCCGCCGCCCTGATCAAATCGCTCGATACCAACCACCCCGTTTCCACCAGCTATGGTGAGATCGACATCAATGCCGATGGTCTGCGCCTGGCCGATACGCAGCATTATGTGCGGGACGTGGCCCCGAGCGTCGATATTTGGGGGCTCAACATCTACCGCTCGTCGAGCTTCGGAACGCTCTTCACCCAATGGGCCTCGATTTCCACCAAGCCCATGTTTCTCGGCGAATTCGGAACCGACGCCCTCTACACGAGCTGCGCGCGATCGAATCCTCCCGAGGCCACCCTCGACGAGCGTACCCAGAAGCTCTGGAACCTCGCGCTGTGGAACGAGGTCACGGCGAACCTTTCCGCCATCAATCCGACCAAAGTGGCCCTGGGTGGAACCGTCTTTGAGCTGAGCGACGAGTGGTGGAAGGTAACGCCTTCGGGTTCGCAACAGAAGAATGGACAGTAGTGTCCGGTTAGAAGTCGAATAGAATCAGTTGGTTAGAGGCAGGCATTGGTTCGGATTGGGATCGGTCGGGCCGCAAGGCGCATGAAACCTGGGTTTTCTCGAAAACCGAGACCGACAAGATCTGTAGACATGTG
>JBBRUC010000304.1:0-5615 GCA_038248205.1 Thermoanaerobaculia bacterium | reverse complement strand
CTTCTTCATCAACGTCGATGACGCCGACTGGTGTCGGCGCGCCACCGAGGCGGGGTACCGCTTGCGTTTCGAGCCGGCGAGCCGCATCTGGCACAAGGTGGCTGCTTCGACCGGCGGCGGCTATACGCCGATCAAAACGTTTCACACCGGGCGCGGCAACGCTCTGTTCGTCCGCCGCCACGGCGGCCTGCTCGCCCGGGCGGCATTTCTCGCGGCGAATCTCGTCGCCCTCCCCGTGGCGCTGCTGCGCGAGGGGCCGCGGGGCAACGGCCGCGCGGTCTGGGCGAAGGCACGCGGCCTGTGGCGCGGTCTGGTCGATCCGCTGCCCGCGCCGCCACGGTTCGCGTCGGTGATCGGCGAGGGGGGGGCGCGATGACGGCGAATCTGCTGTTCTTGGGAACGATCCAGCTACTGCTCGTGTTGTTCTTGGCGACGCTTCACGAGGCGGCGCATGCCTGGGCGGCCGACCGGTTCGGCGACCCGACGGCGCGGGCGCTCGGCCGGCTGTCGGTTAACCCGCTCGCGCACCTCGACCTGATCGGCACCGTGATCCTGCCGGCGGCCCTGGTGGCCCTCTCCGTGCCGATCGCGTTCGGCTGGTCGCGGCCGGTGCCGATCGTCGCGAAAAACCTGCGGCGCCCCGGCTGGCACTCGCTGCTGGTGAGCGCGGCTGGCCCTGCCGCCAACGCCCTGTTCGCCCTGCTGGCGATGGTCGCGGCGGGGATCGCCACGCACTTCCTGGGGCCGGAGGCGCAGCAGGCGGCGCGCCAGTCCCTGCTGGGCGGCACGTTGAGCGATCCGGTCTCGCCGGCCTTTGCCCTACACGGCTTTCCCCTCGTCTTCACCCTCGTGCAAGCCTCGGTGATCAGCGCGTTTCTCACCCTGTTTCACCTGTTGCCGATCCCGCCGCTCGACGGCGGCATGATCCTGCTGCAACTGCTTCCCGCCAACTGGGCCGTCCGGTTGGCGGCGCTGCGGCCGCTCGGCTACCTGTTCGGCGCGGTGATCGCGGTGACGCCGCTGTTTCAGCTGGCGCTCGTACCGTTTCTGGTTCTCTTGAGCCTGGCGACCCGTTGGTAGCCGAACGCCTTTCCTTGTCATTCTCTCGACACTCTCGACCCCGATCGGAGGCACCGTGAAACCAAAACAAATCGTCCTCTCGGGCATGCGCCCGACCGGCCGTATCCATCTGGGGAACTACTTCGGCGCGCTCAAGAATTGGGTCGATCTGCAAGACACCTATCGCTGTCTCTACATGGCGGCCGACTGGCATGCGTTGACCAGCGATTACGCTGAGACCGCGGAGATCCGCGACAATACGTTGGAGATGGTTGCCGACTGGATCGCCGCGGGCCTCGATCCGAACAAATCGGTGATCTTCGTCCAGTCGATGGTGCCCGAGCACGCCGAGTTGCACCTGCTGTTTTCGATGATCACGCCGCTTGGCTGGCTCGAACGGGTGCCAACCTATAAAGAGCAGATCGCCCAGATCGAGACGAAGGATCTTTTGACCTACGGCTTCTTAGGCTACCCGGTGCTGCAGACCGTGGACATTTTGATCTACCGCGCCCATTTCGTGCCGGTGGGCGAGGACCAGGCGAGCCACATTGAAATCAGTCGCGAGATCGGCCGCCGGTTCAATCACCTGTATGAGCCGGTGTTTCCCGAGCCGCGCGCGCTGTTTACGCCGACGCCCAAAGTACCGGGAATCGACGGCCGCAAAATGTCCAAGTCGTACGGCAACGCGATCCACCTCTCCGACACGCCCGACGAGATTCGGAAAAAGTGCAAAGAGATGTTCACCGACCCCGAGCGGCTGTTTCGCAAAGATCCGGGCCGGCCGAGCGTGTGCAACCTTTTTCAGTTCCACAAATTGCTCTCGCCGCCCGAGCTGTGCGACGACGTCGAACGCCGTTGCCTGGCGGCCGAGATCGGTTGCGTCGACGACAAGAAGCTGCTCGCCGAACAGATCATCGGATTCCTGGAGCCGATGCAGAAACGGCGCGCCGAGCTGGTGGGGGATCGTGGCGCGCTGATGGACATTCTGATCGAAGGTTCCGGCAAAGCGCGCGAAATGGCGCGAGAGACCATGGAGCTGACCCGCGCCGCGATGAAGCTCGATTACACGACGGTGCTTTCCACCGCCAAGGGTTCGGCGTGAGCAGAGAGAGCCGTTCCGATATTCCCACGCCGGGGCTGCTTCCGGCGTCGTGGCGGGTCCACCTGCCGGTGTTCGACGGGCCGCTCGATCTGCTGCTCCAGCTGATCAAGGTCAACAAGGTCGAGATCGCGGACATCCCCGTCGCTACCATCTGCGATCAGTTCCATGAGTACCTGGCGCTGATGGAGATTTTGAACCTCGACATCGCCGCCGAGTACATCTACGAGGCGGCGCTCCTGATCCACCTGAAATCGCGCCTGCTGCTGCCGCGGCCCAAGACTCTGGACGGCGCGGTGATCGAAGAGGATCCGCGCCAGGATCTCGTCGCCCGGCTGCTCGAATATCGGCGCTTGAAGGATGCCGCGCAGTCGCTCGCCGAAGTCGATCGCATGCGCGCCGGCGTCTGGCCGCGGAGGGTACAAAAGATCGACCTCGGCCCCGATCCCGAGCCAGAGGAGGCGACGATCGATCTCGGCGAGGTCTCGCTGTTCGATCTCCTCGGGGCGTTTAAAAAGGCGATGGAGCGGTACGACAAGGAGCACCCTCCGGCGCTTCAGCTCTCCGGCGAGACGTTTACCGTGCGCAGCCAGTTCGACCGGTTGCTCCGTGTGCTCTCGGCGGCGCGGCCGTACGATTTGCTCCAAGACCTGCGGCACCTCTCTTGCCGCTCCGAGGCGATCGCCTGCTTTCTCGCGGTCCTGGAGCTGGCGCGCTTGAACCTGGTGCGCATCCATCAGACGGGAGACGGCGAGCTGCTTTTGTATCGCACGACCCGCGAGGTGGGACATCAAGAAGTGGAGACGTTTCTCGGATGAACGACGAATTGAAAGAACCGATCGCCGAGCCGGTCGCCGCGATCGAATCGAACCCCGAGGTCTCGGATTCTCCGGAAACCCCGGATTCTCCGGAAACCCCGGATTCTCCGGAAACTCCGGATTCTCCGCCGGCCGGCGAGCCGGAGGCTCCCGCCGAGGTGGTGGAGGAGACCGCCGAAGCCGCCGCGGAAAGTGAGGAGAGCGTCGAAGAGCCGGAGGCGGCCGAAACGACGGAAGAGTCGGAGGAGGCTGCCTCCTCCGAGGCTCCGGCGCGCCGCCGGACGCGCGAGCGGCGGCCGACCGAGCGGGCCGAAATGGAGATCGCGATCGAGGCGATTCTGTTCGTCTCCTCCGAGCCGGTGCCGAGGGCCAAGCTCGCCGAGCTGTTCGACGAAGAAGATCGCGCGGAGGCGGAGGTGGCGATCGATTCGGTGCTCGAACGGTTCGGCCCGCACGTCGGACGCGGCTTCATGGCCGAAGAGGTGGCCGGCGGTGTCCGCCTGGCGACCCGGCCGGAACTGGTGGGCTGGCTGCGCCGCTTCTTCGAAGTGGCTTCGGGCACCAAGCTGTCGATGGCCGCGCTCGAAACTTTGGCGATCGTCGCCTACCGCCAGCCGATCACCGGGCCGGAGATTCAAGAGCTGCGGAACGTCAGCGCCTCCGGCACCTTGAAGACCCTGCTCGAACGGCGCCTGGTGCGGATCACGGGCCGCAAAGAGGTGGTGGGCAAGCCGTTTCTGTACGGCACCACGCGCGAGTTCCTGGTCCACTTCGGACTCAAGGGCCTGGCCGACCTGCCGCCGCTCGAAGAGTTCGAGGAGACGTTCGGCAACGACGCGAATCTGGTCGACCGGTCGGCCGAGTCGCCTCCTGTCGGGGATGTCGAACTCGGAGTCGAAGCAGGCACCGAAGAGGGCGCCGCGGGCACCGAAGGCGACGGCGGATCGAACGACGAGTCCGCCTCGGTCGCAGCACACATCGCCGACCTTTCGGCCGGCGACGAATCGCGCGAGCGCGAACTCCTGGAACAAGCCGAGGAGATCGAAGCGCGCCAGGAGGCCTCCGAAGAAGTTGAGGCCGGGAGTACCCGATGAACGACGAAAAACCGCGCGGAGACCGCATTCAGAAGATCCTCGCCCGTGCCGGCGTCAGCTCGCGCCGCGAGGCCGAGACGCTGATCGTGGACGGGCGGGTGACAGTTAACGGCCAGCCCGCGGAATTGGGCCAGAAGGCCGATCCGGAGCACGATTCGATCAAGCTCGACGGCAAGCGCATCCTGCTGCCCAAGGATCACCGCTATCTGCTGCTCAACAAGCCGCGCGGCGTGATGACGACGGTCGCCGACCCGGCCGGCCGGCCGACCGTGATCGATCTGGTGCCCCCGGCGTTGCGCAAGGCGCTGGTCCCCGTCGGTCGGCTCGACTTCTTGACTGAAGGGCTGATCCTGCTTACCGACGACGGCGATTTCGCCAACCGGGTCGCCCATCCGCGCTACGGCTGCCGCAAGACCTACGAAGTGAAGGTGTCCGGCCGGCCGGCCGAGCGCGACCTCGATCGGCTGCGCGAAGGGATCGTGCTCGACGGCGAGCGCACCGCCCAGTGCCGGATCGAGCAGCGGACGGTGTCGCGCCCCAAGGGGGTCGACAGCGACAACAGCTGGTGGAACGTCGAACTCTCCCAGGGGCGGACGCGGCAGATCCGCGAGATGTTCCAGCGCATCGGCCATCCGGTGAGCAAGCTGCGTCGCGTGGCGATCGGTGGCCTCACCGATCCGAACCTGCCGCTCGGCTCGATCCGCGAACTCACCCCCCGCGAGGTCGAATTGCTGCGCCAGGGGAGCCGCACGAGCGACCCGTTGCCGAGCGTCGCCAGCGGCAGGGTGCGCAAGATGGCCGGCACGTCGGAACGCTTCCCCGAGATTCGCCGCTGGCGCGCCAAGGGCGAAGAGAAGGCGGCGGATGCGCCGCGCCCGCCGCGCGCCCCCCGTTCGCCGAGCCCGCCGCGCGCAGAAGCGGAAGAGGAACGGCCGCCGGCTCCGACGCTGTTGCCGCCGCGCCGGGCGCCCGAAGCGGAGCCGGAGGACGATGACTTTCCACAGTTTTCTCCGCCTCGGCGGGCCGGCACCGCGACCCCGCGTCCGGGCGCCGAGCGCGGCGGACGCCCGGCGCCCCGTCCGCCACGGAGCGTTCCCCGTGCCCCGGCGGCGGATGCCTCCCGCCCACCTTTCGAACGGGAGCGGAGCGGACCCTCTCCTTCCGGGCGGCCGAAGCCCTCGGGCGGAACGCGCCCGCCGCGCGCGGCAGGAGGAATCCCCGGTGCCCCCCGGCCGAAGCGCGGGCCGTATCCGCCGCCGGGAACGGATTGGGAAGAGCGGGGTGCTCCCTCGTCGGGTGGCCCCGGTCGGCCCGGGGGCGCGGGTCGTCCGACAGGTCGTCCGGACCGTGCCGGAGCGCGATCGACCCGACCGGAACGGCCCGATGGCAAGCCCGCCGGCCGACCCACGGGTCGCCCCGGCGCTCGTCCCGGTGCGGATCGTCCGCCCTCCGGCCGTCCCGCGGCGGGTCGGCCGACGGCGGGTCGGCCCCCGGGGGCGCGTCCTTCCGGTCGTCCGAGTACGGGTCGTCCGACCGGTCGCCCAT
>JBBRUC010000303.1:0-5628 GCA_038248205.1 Thermoanaerobaculia bacterium | reverse complement strand
CGCCGAGATCCTGCTCAACCTGCTGATCGCGCTGATCGTGGCTCTGATCCGAATCGGCAGGGATGGCTGTGGTTGTTGGCGCCCTCGTGCTGGCAGACTGGGGCGGACCTATTTGACCCTGGTCGACCGCAGCGCGCGCCTCGCGTAGCCCTCCCTCCGTTCATAATCAAGCGCCAGAGCAGGAACCGTGAGCAATCCTTTCGAAACCGCAACCTTCATCCGGGCAAGAATCTCCCTTCGCGGAATCGAGCCGGAGATCTGGCGGATCATCGAAGTCGATTCCGGGCTGCACCTCGATCAGTTCCACGAAGTGCTCCAGATTGCGATGGGCTGGCAGCAATGCCACCTTCACACCTTCAGCAGCTTCGATCGCCGACAGCCGCGTGACCCCCGGCAAAGCGAGCCCCGGGTGTGGCTGTCAGAGTTCCTGCGCGAAGACGACCCGGAAGGGCTGCCCGAAGCGGATGCGGTTCTCGGCGAGGTACTGACCCACACCTCCGGCCCGCTCTACTACGAATACGACCTCGGGGATTGCTGGACGCACCTCATCGAGTTCGGCGAATACCTCAGCGTGGAGCCGACTGATCCGCCCGCGAGGGTCATCGACGGGGCCCGTGCCTGCCCGCCCGAGGACTGTGGCGGCAGCTCCGGTTACGACGACCTGCTGGCGAAGCTGATGGATCCGCTGCCGGAAGTTCGCCTGCCGGCAGAGCTTTGGGCAAATGACATGGTTGGCCCCTGGCGTGACTTCGAGCCTGGGTTCCTCGACCTCGAGGCGATCAACACGGAGTTGAGGTCGCGCTTTGGGTCTATTGCCCCTACGGGTAAGCGGCCCTCTGCGATTTCGACTTTCACCAGGCGCCTGCCGCCCGGATACCGGACCGAATTCCAGACTCACCTCAAGGCGAAGAGGGTGTTCGAGCCGGTCGCCGTCGACCGGGATGCGGCCGAGCGCATTGTGCGGCCTTACGAATGGCTGATCAGTCGGGTCGGCCCGGACGGAGTGGCCTTGAGCAAAGCCGGATGGCTGCCGCCGGCGGTGGTGAGCGACGCGATGCGTGAGCTCGGCTGGGCAGACGAATGGATCGGCAAGATGAACCGCGAAGATCTGACTTTTCCGGTCGCCGAACTGCGCCAGAGCGCCCAGCGCCTCGGACTGCTCAGAAAGCACAAGGGCACCCTGCGGCTCACCAGGGCAGCCGAGGCCGTCCTCGACGACCCGATCGGGCTGCTCGGGTTGATCGCTGCCGGTCTGGCTCGTTCTCAGCCCGAGATGTGGCTCCAGGACGCCGCCCTGCTGATCGCGATCGAGGTCTCAGGCAGCGACCATGAGCACCCCGAGGGATACCTGATTCCGGTAGCCGACGGGCTGAATCTTCTCGGCCATCAGTTCGAAGAGGGTGTGCGGATTGAACCCGAGGATCTCGATTACGAGCTGCTCGACATCCTCAGCGGCCTGACCCGCTTGAACGCTTTCGAAGCCGGGGCCGGGATGATCTCTCACGCGCCTCCCGGTCCGGATGGTCGTCTCCTGGCCCGCATGATGCTCAACTCCTGACGTTGCGACAACCGTCATCTTCGATGGTCACTGACCCAAGGCCGCGGGCTGGCGTGTCGGGCGGACTCTTGGGGAACGCAATGCTAAGTTTTATTACAAGAAAACTTGACAGTATCTGGTCTGCCGACTACTCTGAAGACCATGCCAACCGAGACCAAGAGCAAGAAGCGCCGCAAGAGCGCCGCCGAGAGGGTTCGTGAGCGCGTGGAGCGCGGCGGGCAGCACTACTGGAAGCATTCCGATTTTCAGAGCCTGTCCGCGTCGGCGGTGGCCACAGCACTTTCTCGACTCGAGCGGGAGGGCGCTCTTCAGAGGATGAGCAAGGGCGTCTACTTTCGGCCTACTCAGACGGTCTTTGGCGCCAGCGCCGCAGCGCCCAGTACGGCAGCCGCGCAGTCGCTCGGTTACCCGGTTCATCCGGCCGGACTGAGTGCCGCCAACGTCCTCGGCCTGACAACACAGAACCCGAAACGGGCGGAGTATGCGACCCCTGCCCCGGCACCCCCAACAGCGCTGGGCGATGCCCTCGTGCACACGCGCCGCCCCGCAAGCAGGGCCGCGCTCTCAGCCGAGGAGGGGGCCATCCTGGAGACGCTGCGCGATCGCGCGCGTTTCAGTGATCTGTCACCCGAAAAGACGGTCGGCCGACTGCTCCGGTTGCTGTCGGACGAAGCGCGATTCGTCCGGCTTGCGGGTGCGGCCATGGAAGAGCCGCCGCGTGTGCGGGCGATGCTCGGAGCGCTGGGGCAGGAGCTGGACATGCCCCCGCGTTCCCTCGATCAGCTCCACAAGAGCCTCAACCCGCTGAGCCGGTACGACTTCGGTGATTTGCGCTCGCTTAGGCATGCGAAGGAGTGGCAGGCGAAGTGAAACTGTTCGAGCACGAGGATTTCGAGCAGGCGATGCTGCGAGCGGCAGAGCGGTTCGAAGTGAGCGAGCAGTTCGTCGAGAAGGACTACTACGTCACCGAGATCCTGCGGATCGTCGCCGGGCGCCTCGGTGATCGAGCGATGTTCAAGGGCGGAACAAGTCTCTCGAAGGGATGGGGCCTCATCACGCGCTTCTCTGAAGACATCGACCTGTTCGTCAACCCGCAGCGCTTCGACCCTGCACCGGGCAAGAACAGGATCGACCGCATCCTCAAGGACCTGTCGGCAGCAGTGGGCGAGCATCCCGCGCTGACCTGGCTCAAGGACGAAGGTGTCACGATCGGCGGACTCGGACGCGAGGACTACTTCGGGTACGAGACGCGGTTCGGTGATCTTCCGGGGATTCGGGCCGTGGTGCGCCTGGAGCCGGGGATCCAGAGTGGAACCTTTCCCACCGAAGTGGTGCCAATCACCTCAATGGTCGGGCAGTATCTCCAGGGGGAAGGGCTCGACGGCATCGCCGACGATCTGAGTGGGTTCGACATGACTCTCCTCCATTACCGACGCACGTTCGTGGAGAAGATGTTTGCGCTACACGGCAAGGTCATCCGTTTGAGGGACGAGGGGCTTCCCCTCGGCCGGGACGCCCGGCACTATCCAGATCTGTACGCACTTGCCGGCGAGCGGCAGGTCCACGCCATGCTTGCGTCCCCCGAGTACGACGAGATCCGCAAAGACTACGACGAGAAGAGCCGGAGGTTCTTCCCGAAGGGGTACCGCCCGCCCGAGGGGCTCTCGTTCGCCGGAAGTCCCGCGTTCTTTCCCTCTCCGGAATTACGCGCCCAGTTGGCGGCGGACTACGAGACCCAATGTGAGCTTCTGTTCTCGGGCGGCAAGTACCCGTCGCTGGACGAGGTCCTCGCACGCTTCGAGGAGATTCGGAACCTCCTGTAGGAGGGGGCAACGCTTCAACCGCAGGGTTGCGGCGGCCCGACCTGGTCCGCAAGGCGGAAGGCAGTCCATTTGGCGATGCGGCTGAGTATCTGCTGGCCGGTCTCGAAGGTTCCGCCGTCGGCGACCGCGGCCATGTTCACGACGACCTGTGTGCCGCCAGCCTCGATCACTCCCATCTGGCGGACCCGGTAGCGGCCATTGGTGCCCGGTTCCCATCCGCCTTTCCACTTTGCCGGTCCCCCGGCGGCGCCGAGGCCCCAGGGCTCGGCCGTGACCTCGGCCGTCTGGCCGAGCAGGAAGGAACGCGAGGCCGAGTCGCTGATGCAGTCTCCGGCCAGGGCGGCCATGTAGCGGTTCTGCTGGACGAGCGACCACCGCGTCTGTCCTTGGGTGGAGAAGCCGTCACGACCCTGGGTCGAAATCGCGGTCTCGCCGTCCCCGGCATCACGCAGCATCTGCTCGCTCTGGGTCGCGCTGATCCCGCCCGGTCCGCCGAAGTCGGCTAGGACTCGCTCGGCGATCGGCACCTTGATCGTCGACCAGGCCGAGCCGGTGGTCAGCTCGCCGCCGCTCAGCTTCGGCCCGTCGCCTCCCGGGGCCCCAATCACCAGTCCGGCCTGACCGGGCAGCCTGAAGAGCAAGGCGTTCACGTCCGCGCCTCCTTCTATCCCGGTGGCGTCGGCCTTCGCCTCGCCTGCTTGCCTGCTGGCGGCCTCTTCGTCGGCGATCCCCTGCTCGAGGTCCTTCACCTTCCCAGGCCGAGAAGGACAAACACCGTCGCAAATCCTCTTGATCTCAGCACCCGAAGACCCTACCTCAGAAAAGCGCAGGGCGAGCCAGGGAAGCAGCCTCGATGGGCCGCGTCAGAGAACCTTACGCCGGACCAAAGTGAGGCCGTCGGCCATGCCCAGCATTACCGAGTCGACGCGCTCGTCTTCGAGGATCAGGTCGTTGAGGCGAGCCATGGCGATAGTGCCCTCCCGCTCGGGCTTCAGGATCTCCCCACCCATGAAGATGTTGTCGATCGCCAGCAGGCCGCCCGGGCTGAGGCGGGTGACCAGCTCTTCGTAGTAGTCCGGGTAGCCGGTCTTGTCGGCGTCGAGGTAGGCGAAGTCGATGGTTGGATCGGTCGGGAGAGCTCGTAGGGTTTCGATTGCTGGGCCAACCGCTATCTCGACCCGGTCGCCCACGCCGGCTGCGTCCAGGTTGTGCCTTGCTATCACCGCTCGCTCAGGATCCAGCTCGCAGCAAAGGAGTGAACCGCCTTCACCCAGACCCCGAGCGATTCTGATCGCGCCGTAGCCGGTGAAGGTTCCGACCTCGACCGCCCGCCTGGCTCCGCTTAGACGGACCAGCATCTCGAGGAATGCGGCCTGCTCGGGGGCGGTCTGCATCATGGCGTCGTTGCCGAGCTCGGCTGTCTCGCGCTCGACCCTTCTCAGGACTTCGTCACGGCCTCCGGTGTGGTCCTGGATGTAGCGGTTGAGTTCGGGGCTGATCGGTGTCGGTTCGGTGGACATGGGTTCAACCTACGGCGCGGGCGGGGGAGCGGAGATCGCGTCGAGGGCGGCCTGGGCTGAGTCGGCTGCTGACTGGGCGGATCTGGCGAGGATTACCTGGGCCTGGATCTGGCCGTCGGCCTTGCCCACTGCCTTGCCTGACTTCTTGCCCTGCTTGGTGCCGAGCTCTCTTCCCTGGCGAAAGCCCTGAAGGGCGGTTTCGCGACGGACCTTGACGAGCGTGTTCTTGCCGGCCTGGGCGATCGCTTCCTGGCGAACGGTGGCGGGGTCGGCTTGTTCCGGTTTCGACGCGCTTCCGAGGCTGAGGCCGGCGACCGCGGCGACCAGGATCGCGGCCGCGACGGTCAGCGCCGGGCTGATGCGGCGACCATCTGAGCCGCTCGCCTCCTCTTCCTCTTCCTGCGACTCGGGCTCAGCCATCGCCGGCTCCGGCTCCCTGGCCCTGCCCGCCTCCGGGCCGGTTGGGCTTCTTGGCTTCCTCGGCCTTCTTGATTGCGGCGACCGCAGCGCGGAAATCGGCCAGCTCCGCGCTGGTCGGGCAGATGTCCGGGGCCCGGGCGATCGATCCGCAGTTGCCCTGTCGATCGGCCAGCTCGGATTCGGCGGCGTATCTCTCTGCCTCGGCGGCGGCGACCTGCCCGCTGATGAGATCAAGCCCGGCCACCCCACCTCCGAGGTCGAAGCCTTCAACCGTGCCGGCGCGCCGGCCTTCCAGCCTGCCGCGGCT
>JBBRUC010000302.1:0-5671 GCA_038248205.1 Thermoanaerobaculia bacterium | reverse complement strand
TCGGCCGCCGCCGCCTCGGTGAAGGTAATCGCGACCACGCCGGAAAGCACCTCGGCAGCGATCCGCTCCTCTTCGATCTCCCGCTCGGGAGCACCGGTCGCAGCCGTACGCTCGGCGAGCCGCACCGCCGCTCGCTCCCATCCCGGACCGAGCGTCCAGGCGAGCAATCGGGCGACCAGCGTCGTGGTCTTGCCCGTCCCGGCCCCCGCCACCAGCACCAACGGCCGAACGAACTCCGTCTGCGCCAACCGCCGGGCCGACCGGTCGGCCGCCAGGAGCGCCGCGCGGTCGATCACGAGGTCTCCCCGCGCCCTTCCGGCGCCGCCAGGTCCCAAACTCCCAACAGCGCCTGACCGGCGGGGTCTTCCGCCTCGCCCCTGGTCGACCATTCGAACAGCCGGCGGCGGGCTCCGGAGTCACCGCGCAGACAGGCTTCGGCCACCTCGCAGTATTCGCAGCGGCGCGGTTCTTTCTGGCCCGCCGAGTCGACCACGCGGGGAAAGAAGCTCCCGGCGGCGTGGGCCGCGAGGCCGGCGGATACCGCGCGGTCGAACGCCGCGTCGATCTCCGGGTCCTGTTCGACCACGAACTCTCGGACCTCGATCTCGGGCTTCAAGTAGTAGTACCGGCCGATCGCGCCGGGGCCGCCCGAGCGCCGGTAGGCGACCGCCTGGAGCAGCGCACCGGAGCCGATCTTGCCGATCAGGTCGGCTCGGCGCGTCTCCTCCCGCTTCTTGAGCGACAGCGGCCGGCCCGTCTTCCAATCGGTGAACAGCGAGGAGCCGTCGGCCAGGCGGTCCTCGCGATCGGCGCGAAACCTCAAGGTTCGCAAGGAGCCGGTCACCGGATCGGCCACCTCGACGCCGCCGGTGACCTCGGTCGCTTGCAGCTGGTTTTGCCACGGCTCGCGCGCCGCGGCGAGATACGGCCTCGCCCTCTCGGCCAGGGCGCGGGAGAGACCGACGAGCGCGATCCCTTCGAGCGCCACCATCTTCGCCGCCTCGTCTCTTAGGATCGGTTCGATCTCCTCGTCCGTCGGCCACTCACCCGGCGCACCCTCTTTGGCGAGCCGATCGAGAACCGCATGAATCAGATTGCCGAGCAGTCGGGCATCGAGCCCGGGCAGCGCCTGGAGCGGATCGGGCGTCGGCTCGATCGCCAGAAGACGCGAGAGGAAGAATTGCCACGGGCAACCGTCGAGCCGTTCAAGATGGGTGACGGCGATCTCGCGGCGGCGGGGGTCAAGTTCCGTGGATCGCGGGTCGGCGTCGAGTGCGCCGACAAAGCCGAACCAAGGGCCGAGCCGATGGTTCGCGGCGCGCCCCTCGGGGGTCCTGAGATCGGGGTCGAG
Source organism: Thermoanaerobaculia bacterium (assembly GCA_038248205.1). Lineage (GTDB taxonomy): Bacteria > Acidobacteriota > Thermoanaerobaculia > Multivoradales > UBA5704 > DASYKS01. The sequence continues at coordinate 4,320 of JBBRUC010000302.1, read as the reverse complement.
TTCGGCGAGCGCCGCCAAGCGCGCGCGCGCGGTCTCCGCCGGGCGCAAAATCCCGACCTCTGAGAGCATCTCCCCGAGCGCCGCCGGCAAGATCTCCGCAAAGCTCGCCCGCGGGCCATGGAGCGCAGCAAGGGTCGCGTGCTCCCAGGCGGGACGCAGGAGCGCGGCAGAGCGCGGACCGGTCGGCAACGTCGGGTCCGGCGCAGAGAAGACCCCCGGCGCTCGCGCTACGCCGCCGGCTTCAAAGACGATTCGTTCCACCAGCGGCGAGGCGGCGCGGGGGCGGCCGTCGTCATCGGCGCTCTGCCACGACAGGGTGACTTGGGGTGCGGCCGCAAGGAGTTGGGCGAACAGATGCCGCTCTTCGTCGAAACTGGCGCGTTTTTCCGCGAGGTCGGGCAGCAGGCGCCGAAGAACCCGGCGAAGCCCGTCGGGCAGCAGCGGATCTTCGCGCACCGGACGGGGAAAGCTGTCGCGGGTAAGGCCGAGAAGGAATAGGTGATCGAAGGTGCGCCCGCGCGCCTCGGTGACCGAGAGCACTTGAACGCCGCCGCCGTTGCCGCCGAACTTCCCCAAGCCCAGGCGCGAGAACGCCTCGGCGACCAGCGTACGGAATTCCTCCGTGGTGAGCGGAAAATCGTCCGGCAGGTCGCGCGCCAGAGCTTCCAAGGCGGCATAGGCATGTCCGACCTCGTCCTCTCCGACGGCGCCGTCGGCCGACGTTGTGCCGCCACCCCAACCGAGGTCCCCCGAGAGCAGCGAGCGCAATCTCTGAAGATGCACCTCGGCGGGAGCCGCGGCGGGCCAGCTCGCCAACTTCTCAGCCGCCCGGCGCGCGGCGGCGATCGCCGCGGCAAGCCGTTTCCCGGAAATTCGCCGCCGCGGCGCGCGGACGATCCCCGCTTTCTCAAGGTTGGCGGCTTCCACATCCGCCGACGCCTGCAGATTCAGCCCCTCGCCATCGTCCGCGCCTTCGGGCTCCGGGTCGCGATCGGTGCCGGCGGCGAACCCCTGCCGGATCGGCAGAGAGTATTTTCCCCAGGAGTCGAGCAGACCGGATATCTCGATCTCCGCCGCGTCGCGCAGGCGCCCGGCACCCAGGGCGGCGAACGCAAGGCGCAGCTCGAAGCCCGGGCGCCCGGCAGACGGCAGACGGATCGCCGCATCGAGCCAGCGGGAAACCGGGGTGTCGCCCCCTCGGCGAAGAAGGTCTTCGAGCGCCGCCAGCCGCCTGCCCATAGGGGTCTTGCCGCCGGTCGCGGCGAGCCCCGAATAGGGCACGCCCAGCCGTTCGAAGTGGCGCCGCACGGCGAACCGATAGGGACTCAAGTCCCGCGCTACCATGGCCAGTCGCTCGGGCGCCGCCCCGCCGTCGAGCAGAGCGCGCAGCCTCACCGCAGACTCGCGTACCTCGCCGTCGGTTCCCGCCGCGGTGAACGCTTCGCGGCGCGGGGGCACGGGCTCCCGTCCCCGCGGGACCATAGGGCCGGTCGCGAGCGCGATCCGCTCCGCCCAGCGATCCGAGAACGCGTGCTCCAAGCGAACTTCTCCGGCGCCGTCGGAAGATTCTCCGATCCGTTGGAAACTCGGATCGGGCGGCCGGTCGACCAGCACCGTGGCGTCCGAGGTGCGCACCAACGCTTCGATCAGATCGGTAGCGAGCCCCGTCGCGTCGGCAAATCCATGGACGATCACCGCGCGGGCCGACAGAGCCCCGGACGAGGAGAACAGAACCTGCGTCGCCCGGCGGAGGAGGTCGGCAATCCGGCCAACGCCCAACCGCTCCAACTCTGCTTGAGCCGCCGCCGCGGCACGAACCAGGGCGCGGGCGCGCTCTAGATCCATGGAGGTGGCGACCGCCTTTCCCTCGGCGGCGAGCAACTCGTCGACCGCCTCGGCGTGGGCCGGATCGAGGCCGGCGTCGAGCAGGTCGCGGATCGTCGCGGCCGCGGCGCCGTACCCTTCGATCAGATCCTCAAGGCCGCGAAAGAGCGCCGGCTGGGCGCGTGCCGCCCGCCGCGCCAGAATCTCGAACAGGGCCCCGCCCACGGACCCAACCGGTTCGCCCGCATTCTCCAGAATTTCGAGCGCCAGGGCGTGAAGGGTTTGGACGATCAGCCCCGCCGTGCCCCGCCCGCGGTGGCGCGCGAAAGCCGAGGCCACATGGAGCCGCAAGCTCTTGGAGGGCACGACGATCCGCACCGGCCGGGCGAGCAACCCGGGATCGCGCGCCGTCGCGGCGAGCAGCTCGTCGATCTCGGCGAAGAGCACCGCCTCGGTCGCGAGCGCCCCGCTCCCCGCGAGCAGTCGCCCGCGCGGCGCGGCGGCAGAACCCGGAGGGATCGGCGGCACAGGGGCCGGAGAACCGGGGCCGAAGAGATCGAGTTGTTGCGCCACGAGGCAAGGATATCCGCGTTCCGCGAAAGGCTACGAGCAGGTTGCGTGAGGACGGCGCGAAATGGTCTGAGACCGCATCGGACTCGTCGGGAGCGCTACTTCCGGACGATCACCTCAAAACCGATCAGCCAGGCACCGATCAGCAGGGCAGGCGCCGCGAACAGGGCGGAGTCCATGCGGTCGAGCAGGCCGCCGTGGCCGGGCAGAAGGTTGCCGGAATCCTTCACTCCCGCCTCTCGCTTGAACATCGACTCGACCAGATCGCCGACCTGGCCGGCGACGGCGGTGATCGCCCCGAGGGCCAGCACTCTCATGTCGAGTCGGTCGAGCTGGCAGAGGCTCCAGACGCCGGTGGCGGTCAGGCTGGTGGCCAAGCCGGCGAGTGCCCCTTCCCAGCTTTTTTTCGGGCTGATCGTCGGCGCGAGCTTGTGTTTTCCCCAGCGCGAGCCGATGTAGTAAGCACCGGTGTCGCCAAGCCAGATGATCGCGACGAGCAGGAAGGTCAACCAGGGATCGGTGCCCTGAATCCGGGCGAACGCCACCGCCGGCAGTGCCAGGTAGACGGTGCCGAAGCCGATGATCGCGAGAGCCGGGAGCGTTTCGGCGAGTGGGATGCGCGCTGAAAGTAGGGCGGTCGCCAAAACGATGCCGAGGAGCGCGGTGAGGACGAGCAGGTGAATTGGTGAATCGGCCACCCGCCCGGAGGCCACTAACCAGAGCCCGGTGGCGACCGCGGGCAGAAAGACATAGAGCAACCAGAGCGGGGCGCCCGGCGCGAGCGTTTGCACGATGCGCAGATATTCGACCGAGCAGCCGAGCATCACCACCAGCATCAACCCGAAGAACCAGGGCTCGGGCAGGGCGAAATTGGCCCACAGTGCCAGGGGCACGGTGACCAGGGCGGTGAGAAGACGTTTCATGATCGGGCCTCGGGAACCGGCAGGGTGAAATAAGCGGAGCCGCGGCGGCGGGACGTCAAACCGCCGAGCGCCTTGCCCTGGCTCGTTTGGCGAACAGCCCCGGGGTCTCCTCGGCCTTCAGCCCACCGAAGCGTCGATCGCGGGTCTGGAAGTCGAGGATGGCTGCGTACAGGTCGGCGCTGCGGAAGTCGGGCCAGAGGGTTTCGGTCACCCAGATCTCGGTGTAGGCGATCTGCCAGAGCAGAAAGTTGCTCACCCGCAGCTCGCCCGAGGTGCGGATCAACAGGTCCGGATCGGCTTGGCCGGAGGTATATAGGTAGCGGCCGATGGTTTCCTCGTCAATGTCCGCCCTTTTTCCCGCGGCCCAGTCGGCGACGATGCTGCGACAGGCGTCTACGATCTCGCTCCGGCCGGAGTAGTTGAGCGCGATGTTGAAGCAGGTTCCGGTACAGCCGCTGGTCGCTTCGAGCGCGCGTTCCAGCTCGCGGACGACCGTCGCGTCGAGATCCCGCCAGCGGCCGAGAACGTGGAGCCGGATGTTGTTCTCGATCAGGTTCGCGGTCTCTTTGCGGACGTACTCTTTGAGCAGGTTCATCAGGGTCCAGACTTCGAACCGTGGCCGCTTCCAGTTCTCGACCGAGAAGGCGTAGAGGGTGATCGCCTCCAGCTCCAGCCGCGCCGCGGTCTCGACCGCGATCCGCACCGACTCGACCCCCGCCCGATGCCCCTCGACCCGCGGCAGGCCGCGTTGCTGCGCCCAGCGGCCATTGCCGTCCATGATGATCGCGACATGACGGGGCAGGCGCGCGAGATCCAAGCGGCGCACCACCATCTCTTCGGGGGAGCCTGGCTCCGCGAGCTTGGTCAAATCGATCATGACGAAGGCGCCCTAAAGTAGCACAGAGTTTTCCGGGCCAGGCCTGTCCGGCTAGGAGCGCCGCCTGGCTGGCGAATTCGATTTTCTGACTGGCGAATTCGATTTTCTGACTGGCGAATTCGATTT
>JBBRUC010000301.1:0-5713 GCA_038248205.1 Thermoanaerobaculia bacterium | reverse complement strand
GCCCCTCTCCCACAGGGAGAGGGGAGAAAGACAAAAGTGTCATGGCGAGTCTCCCCTCTCCCTGAGGGAGAGGGAGCGGGGGTGAGGGCTGGCGATGCGTCATGGTTCGAGTTTCCCGGGGAGTCATACGCGTAGGCACCGACCGGCGTCGCTCTTGGGCCGCCGCCCGCCGATCTTAGCCCAGCCGCCGCGATCCCCGGGACTTCTCGCTCTTACCCCACGCCAACCGGCCGCAGCGCGTCCTTCTGTGCGCCCGACATCGCCTGGACGCGGAGGACGGCGCGGGCGATCTTTTCAGCCCGCCCGGGCTGGGGATCGAGGGCGGCGATCTGACCGGCGAATCCTTCGAGCGTTGGCTGCTCGAACAATACGCGCAGCGGCAGGGTAACTTGAAGCATGCGCTCGGTGCGGGTCGCCAGCTGGGCACCGAGCAGCGAGTGGCCGCCGAGCGAAAAGAAGCTCGACTTGCGGCCGATCCGCTCGATCTCGATGCCGAGAATCTCCGACCAGAGTTTCGCCGCCAGCTGTTCCAACGGACCCGAGGGAGGTTCGAGAGCCTCTTCGGGCGCCGCCGCGAGCAGCGGATCAGGCAGCGCCCGGCGATCGACCTTGCCGTTGGGACTGCGCGGCAGGGCGTCGAGAAGCACCCAGAACGAAGGCTGGAACGCCTCGGGCAACCGGCCGCCCAGATGTTGGCGCAGGTCGCCGACGGTGAGCGCCGCGCCTTCGGCCGGGACCACGTAGGCCGCCAAGCGGGTCACCGCGCCGCCCGGCTCGTCCCGAAGGGCGACCACCACCACGTCGGCGACGCGAGGGTCGGCGCGCAGGGCGGTTTCGATCTCCCCCAGCTCGACGCGGAAACCGCGCACTTTGATCTGGTGGTCGCGGCGGCCGAGGAACGACAGCTCCCCGGCGGCTCTGCCGCTGACGTGGAAGCGCGCGAGATCGCCGGTGCGGTAGAGGCGCCCGCCGGGCGCGGAGCCGAAGGGATCGGGAACGAAGCGCTCGGCGGTCAAATCCGGCCGGCCGAGGTAGCCGCGGGCGACGCCCAAGCCGCCGAGGAACAGCTCGCCGACCGCCCCGGCGGGTACCAGGTCAAAGCCGCCGTCGCCTCCCGCTTCACCGGTCGGCGGATCGAGCAGATAGGCGCGCCCTCCGGGAATCGCCCGGCCGATCGGCGGGGCCGCCTGGCGCTGCGCCTCGGCGACCTCCGCCCCGCTCTCGACCGGACGGCGGAAGTCGGCGATCGTCGAATAGGTGGTGTCTTCGGACGGGCCGTAAAGGTTCACCACCCTCTCGACACCGGTCGTGCGGAAGATCGCCGCCAGCAGCTCGGCCGGCAGCGCTTCGCCAGCCAGGCAGACCGTGCGGACGCTCTCCGGGATCGCCCCCTGGCGCACCAGCTCGGCCATCGCCGAAGGGACCGTATTGATCAACCGAATCGGCGAGGCATCGCCCCAGGCGGCGACCTTCGGTAGTTCCAGCGCGTTTTCGGCCAACAGCACGGTGCCGCCGGCCACCAGCGGCAGGAAGATTTCGAACACCGACAGGTCGAAGCAGACCGAGGTGGAAGCGAGCAGCCCGGCGCGCTCCTCCGGGCCGAAGGCGTCCGCCCCCCAGGCGAGCATCGCGGCGGCTTGGGCGTGAGCGATCGCCACCCCTTTCGGCCGCCCGGTCGAGCCCGAGGTGTAGATTGCATAGGCGAGCGACGACGGCGGCGGGGTGGGAAGAGCGACCGCTGCGGAGTCGTCCGAGGCCGGCTCCGCGGTGGAGTCCTCGACCGCATCGGGCGACACTACCGTGAGAGCCGCGAAGGCCGAAACCGCTTGCGGGTCGCTGGTGGCCAATCCCGCCGCCAGCCGTCCGAGCACCGCCGGGTCGCCGATCAGCAGACGGCTCCCGGCATCGCCGAGCATGAAGGCGAGCCGCTCGGGCGGATAGGCCGGATCGAGCGGCAGGTAGGCGGCACCCGACTTGAGCACGCCCAGCAGGGCGACGAGCAAGCCGACCTCACGGCCGAGGCAGACGCCGACCAGCGTTTCGGGCCGCGCGCCAAGGGCCACCAAGCGGCGGGCAAGGCGGTCGGAGCGGGCGTCCAGCTCGCCAAACGTCAGACGGTCGCCACCGCGGCGCACCGCCAGGGCTTCCGGCGTCGCCGCCGCTTGACGGCGGAATAGCTCCGGCAGGCTCGGAAACGGCAGCCCCACGAGCGGCTCGCCGCGCGGATCGGCGGCGGGGTTCAAATCGATCAACACCTGCCGGCGTTCCCCCTCATCGAGCGACGCCAGCTCGCGCGCCGGCCGGTCGGGATCGGCCATCGCCCGGCCGATCAACGCGGCGAGCGCCGCCGACCAACGCTCGATCGTCGGCCGGTCGAACAGATCGAGCGCGAACTCGATCGAACCGCCGAGCCGGCCGTTGCGGTCGGCGAGGCCCAGCCCGATGTCGAACTTCGCCACCTCGACCGGCAGGTCGATCATTTCGAGCGTCAGGCCGGCCGCCGCGAGCTTCGGCTCCGGCGTGTTGAGATAAGAAAACAGCGTCTGGAAGATCGGCGACACGCCGAGGTTGCGATCGGGCTGCAACTCTTCGACCAGACGCTCGAACGGCAGATCCTGATGGGCGAACGCTTCGAGCGACGCCTGGCGCGCTCGGCGGATCAGGTCGCGGAACGAGGGCTCCCCTGTTTCCACTGGCAGCCGCCCCAGGCGCAGGCGGATCGCCAGGGTGTTGACGAAGAAGCCGATCAGGCCGGTGATCTCGGCCCGGTTGCGGTTGGCGATCGGCGTGCCGATCACCAGATCCGAGACCCCGGCATAGCGGCCCAGGAAGAGACCCCAGGCGGCGAGCAGCAGCATGAACGGAGTAGCCCGCTCCGCGCGGGCAAGCGCACGGAGCGCCTCGGCGGCGTCCGGCGCCAGTTCGAACCCCGCGTGCTCGCCACGCGGCGAGCGCTCCTTGGGGCGCGGCCGATCGAACGGCAACGGCAGCTCGGGAGGCGCATCGGCGAGGACCTCGCGCCAGAATCCGAGCTGGCGAGAAAGCTCCGCCCCGGAGAGGTAAGCGCGCTGCCACACCGCGAAATCGGCGTATTGGATCGGCAAGGGCGGCAAGGTGACTGGCCGGCCGAGCACCGCCGCGGCATAGAGCGCCGCCGATTCGGCGACCAGAATCGACGACGACCAGCCGTCCGAGACGATGTGATGCAGGTTGAGCAGCAGCGCATGATCTTCCGCCGCGAGCTTGAGCAGCAGAGCGCGGAGCAGCGGCCCGCGCACCAGCGAAAACGGCCGCGCCGCGTCGGCGAGCAGCACGCGGAGCAGCTCGGTCTCCCGCCGCAACGCCGCGACGGCGGAGAGGTCGATTTGCGGCAAAGCAACCGGGCCGGCCGGCCGAACGACCTGCATCGGCGCGTCCTCGCCGGATTCGAACGTCGTGCGCAGCGCCTCGTGCCGGGCGACCACCGCGGCGAGCGCGGCCTTCATCGCCGCGGGGTCGAACCGGCCGCGGACGCGCAGCGGCGCCGGGATGTGGTACGTCGGATCACCCGCCCCCTCCTCCGAACCCAGCCGGTCGAGCACCCAAAGGCGGCTCTGGGCAAACGACAGCGGCAGCGGATCGGGTCGCACGGCCAGGCGTGGGATCGTCCGGCCCAAAGGAGCCGCGTCGGCCGGGCGCTCCTCGCTCTCCGAAGCCTCCGGGCGCGCCCCCGCCGCCGCCAGACCCGCGGCGAACGCCGCGAGGGTCGGGCTTTCAAACAGCGAACGGAGCGAAATCTCGACCCCGAGCGAACGCTCGACGCGGGTCGCGAGCTGCGCGGCGAGCAGCGAGTGACCGCCCAAATCGAAGAAGCTCGACTGGCGGCCGATGCGCGACAGCTCGACCCCGAGCAGATCCGCCCACAGCCGGGCGGCAGTTTTTTCGAGCGGCGTACCCGGCGCCTCGAACGGTGGCGGCCCGGTTCGTTCTACCTGTTCGACTCCCGCGGCCAGCGCGCCGAAGACGAGCTGCGACCGCTCCTCGGGCGACAGACCCGCGAGGCTCCAGGCCGGCTCGTCGGGCGATTGGAAGGCGCGAGCCAGCAGGTCCGCAAACTCCGCCGCCCAGCGGCGCATCGTCTCGGGCTTGAACAGATCGAGGGCGTATTCAAACCCCGCCGAGACCACTCCTCCCCGTTCGGCGAACGCCAGCGAAAGGTCGAATTTCGCGATCCGCGAAGGTATCTCGACCGGCTCCAAGGCGAGCCCCGTCGTTTCGATCTCTGCCTCCGGCGCGTTCTGGTAGGCGAACAACACCTGGAAGATCGGCGACAGGCCGGAATCGCGCGGCGGCTCAAGCTCTTCGACCAAGCGCTCGAACGGCAGATCTTGGTGGGCGAAGGCATCGAGCGTCGTCTCTCGCACCCGGCGCACCAGGTCGCGAAAGGTCGGCTCGGCAGCCGGCTCGGCAACCGGCCCGGCGACATCGAGGCTCCCCAACCGCAGGCGGATCGCCAGCGTGTTGACGAAGAAACCGATCAGCGGGGCGATCTCGGCCCGGTTGCGATTGGCGATCGCGGTGCCCACCACCAGGTCGGAAACGCCCGCGGTGCGGCCGAGGAACAGCCCCCAGCCCGCGAGCAGGACCATGAACGGCGTGGCGCCCTCGGCCTTCGAGAGCGAACGGAGCGCCGCCGCCACCTCGGGCGCCAGCTCGAAGCGCCACTCGCCGCCCCGTACGCTTCGGACCCGAGGGCGCGGATGATCCAACGGTAGCGACAGAGCGAACGGTGCTCCCCAAAGAGCCCCGCGCCAAAAGTCGAGCTGCCGGGAAAGCTCAGGCCCGGCCAGATAGCCGCGCTGCCAGACCGCGAAGTCGGCGTACTGGATCGGCAGCGGGGCGAGCGCCGCGGGCCGGCCGGTCATCGCCGCTTCGTAGAAGGTCGCCGCCTCGCGCACCAGGATCGACGACGACCAGCCGTCCGAGACGATGTGATGCAGGTTGAGCAACAGCACGTGGTCGTCGGCGCCCAGCCGGACGATCAACGTCCGCAGCAGAGGCCCCAAAAGCAGCGAAAAAGGCCGCACGGCCTCGGCGACCAAAACCCGGACCATCTCGGCATCGCGCACCGGGTTGGCGCAGCCGGAGAGGTCGAGCACCGGCACGACCACCCGGCCGGGCGGCGAGATCCGCTGCACCGGCCCCTGTTCGGTCGGAACGAACGTCGTACGCAGCGCCTCGTGGCGGGCGACCACGGCGGAGAGCGCCGCTCCGAACGCCACCGGAACGAACCGGCCGCGGACCCGCAGCGGAGTTGGAATGTTGTACGCCGGCTCCTCCGTGGACCCGTCCCCCGCCGCCAGCCGGTCGAGCAGCCAGAGACGGCTCTGGGCAAACGACAGCGGCAACGGGTCGGGGCGCACCGCGAGATGCGGGATCGCGCGCGTAGGGAGAGCATCGCCCTCCGCGCTCTTCCGGTTGCGCTCCGGCTCGTTTCGGCTCACCCCCGCCGCTTCGAGGCTCTCGGCAAAGGCGGCCAGGGTGGGGTTTTCAAACAGCGCCCGCAGCGACATCTCGACTCCGAACGAACGTTCGACGTCGAGCGCCAACTGCACGGCGAGCAGCGAGTGCCCGCCGAGATCGAAGAAACCCGAATGGCGGCCGATCCGCTGCCGGTCGACGCCGAGCACCCGGGCCCAGATCTCGGCCACCGATCGTTCAAGAGCCGAGGCCG
>JBBRUC010000300.1:0-5718 GCA_038248205.1 Thermoanaerobaculia bacterium | reverse complement strand
TCCTCGCCGCCGCGGTGGCGGAGGATAGAAGCCTGCTCGGCGCCGCGCGCGATCTCGCCGCCCGGCTGGTGGGGAGTGTGGATGGCGTATGTCGCTGCCGCTGGGCATTTTCGACCGCGCCCGCGATCTGCGGCGGCCCGGGGGTGTACGTGGGCATCTACGATCGCGGCGTACGGCAGGACGGGCTTTCGGTCCATCGGGAGTGGCGCGGCGTCGCGTCCTTGGAGCCCTTCTGCTGGGCCGCGCGCGACGCCGGGAGCGAGAGAATCCAGATCGACCTGGGGGGCCGAAAAGCCTTGGTCGCCTGGCCGCGCGTGGCGCTCTCGCTCTGCGGTTCCTGCGCGGGCCTTGCGGTGCAGGAGACCGCGTTTCGCGGTGGGGCGATCGCCAAGGCGACCGGCGTTTCGCGGGTCGCCACCCGCGCCGGCTGGTCGTTTTCCGTCGAGGCCGACGCCACGGCCGTGCTCTCCGGATCGGACGTTCGCGCGGCGACTTCACCGCTCGGCGAAGATGTCAATGAGTCGGCCTTCGCCTGGACCGGAACCGCGAGCACGGTCGAGTGGCGGCTGGCGCTCGACGCGGCGCTCGAAGCGCCCGACGGGATCGATCGGGGTACCGCTGACTCGCGGGTCGCTTACGAGATCCGCGCGACCGGCGAGGCCGCCTGCGCCTCGCCGCCTAGCGTCGAGGTCGGCAAGACCGGTGGCTGGTGGCCGCCTTCCGGTCCGATCTGGGAACCAGTCGATCCGAATCAGATCAGCGTGGTGATCGGCGAGTGCCGTCCGCCGATGTAGGTGGCCGGTTGTCGATCCGCGCAAGCGCCTGCTCCGCCGCGCGGGTCAGACGGTGCTCGGTGCCGAGGGTGGTGCGTAGCGCGGGAAGGATCTGCCGAAGAATCTCCGCGCCGTCGCCTCGTCCGAGCGCCAGGCGGGCTCGGCCGAGCAGGCTCCGGGCTTCCGCGACCTGCCAGGACACGGCGGGAAACGCCGCCTCCTGAATCGCCGCCGCTTCGGCGAGCAGCGGCTCGGCGCGCGCCGCCTCGCCGCGGTCCACGGTGATCTCGCCCAGACGGAGGAGTGGATAGCCGAGCAGTGGGTCGTTTGCGGGCAACGCCTTCCGGCGGATCGCGAGCGCCGCCCGATAGTGCCGCTCGGCGGTATCGGCGCGCCCCGCCGCGCGTTCGACGTCGCCCAGGTTCGCCTCGATCCGCGCGACGTTCGGGTGACCGGCGCCCAGCTCGGCGATCGTCCGGTCGCGCGCCTCGGCAAACGCCTCGCGCGCCCCGTCCAACGTCCCCCGTTCCATCCGAATCCATCCCAGGTTCGCCAGAGTTTCCGCGACCTGCGGATGGCGATCCCCCAGCACCTTCTTGCGGATCGCGAGCGCCTCGGCGATCGCGGCTTCCGCCTCGTCGAGCCGGCCGGCTTGCGCGAGCAGAGCCCCTAAGTTGTTCAGGTTGGTGGCGACCGACGGATGGTCTTGCCCCAGCTTTTCGCGATGCCGCGCGAGCGCTTCGCGGAGCGCGCTTTCGGCGCGCGGCAGATCGCCTTTCGCGAGCCACACCGCCGCCAGGTTGTTGAGCGTTTCGATCGTCTGGGGGTGGTCGGCACCCAGCCCCCGGCGGCGGAGCTGAAGCGACCGGCCGAGCGCCGTTTCCGCCTCGGCGAGCCGCGTCTGGTGGTAGAGCGCCATGCCGAGGTCCGAGAGGGTCTGGCCCAGATCCGCGTCCCCGGCCTTGGCGTCCTCTTGGGCCGCGAGCGCCGCGCGCAGTTCCTGCTCTGCTTCTTGGTACCGGCCGCGGTGGACGAGCACCAAGCCGAGCCGCGCGCGGCTCGCCGTGGTCTCGGGGGCTTGGGCTCCGAGCGCCGCTTCCGAAAGCGCCACCGCTTCTGTGAGCAGCGGCTCGGCCTGCTCGAACGAGCCGAGCTTGCTATAAACCTGGCCCATCGTATCGAGCATCGCGGCCGAGAGGGCGGGCTCTTTCGCCAGCTCCTTCCTCGCGGTGGCGGCGCCGCGATCGAGCAGCTCGCGGGCGGAAACCTGGGTGCCTCGGGCGCGCGCCGGATCGGGCGCTTCGAACAGGTCGATCAAGAAATGGGTGACCCGCTCGGTGCGGAGCCGCTGCCGCTCCGATTCGCCGAGCGCCTGTTCGGCGCGTTCCCGCGCCGCGAGCGCCTCGTGCGCCTGCCAGAGCGCCGTCGCCGCTCCGCCCAGGAGGCCCACGGCGGCCAAGCTGGCGGCGGCGAGTGCCGCGCGATGACGCCGCGCGAAGCGCCCCGCCCGGTACGACAGCGTGGCCCGCCGGGCGCGGACCGGCAGGCCTGCCAGATGGCGGCCGAGATCGTCGCCGAGCTGCTCGACCGAGGGGTAGCGCTCCTCAGGGCGCTTGGCCAGCGCTTTGGCGAGAATTCCGTCGAGATCGCCGCGGAGGGCGCGGGCGAGGCGCGTCGCCCCGGCGGGGGAGCCCCAGAGCGCATCGGCGAAATCGGCCTCCCGTCGCTCGATCGCCTGGCTCGCGAGATCCGGCTCCTCGTCCAACACCCGGCGTTCGAGCGCGCGTCCGCTCCCTTGGAGGCAATGCGGATGCCGGCCCGAGAGCAGGCGGTAGAGTAGAACGCCGAGCGCGTAGACGTCGGTGGCCGTCGTGGGCAGGAGCCCCAGGATCTGCTCGGGCGCCGCGAAGGCCGGCGTCAGCATGCGCAATCCCGCCTCGGTCGCCGCGTCGGCGGCCGAGCTGTCGTTCTCCAACGGCTTCGCGATGCCGAAGTCGAGCAGTTTGGGCTGGCCGTCCGCGCCGACCAGCAGGTTGCTGGGCTTCAAATCCCGATGGACAATCAGGTTCTGGTGGGCGTAGGTGACCGCGGCGCAGGCGGCACGGAACAGCTCGATCCGGGCGCGTACCGAGAGCCCTTCGCGCGCCGCGAATTCGTCGATCGGTACCCCCTCGACCCGCTCCATCACCAGGTAGGGCCGGCCGTCGGGAAGGGTGCCGCCGTCGATCAGGCGCGCGATGCCGGGATGCTCCAACCGGGCGAGGATCTGCCGTTCGAGCGCCAAGCGCCGCGCCACGTCGCCGCCGGCAAAAGGAGAACGAAGGATCTTGATCGCCACCACCTGGCGGAACGGCTCTTCGCGCTCGGCACGATAGACCGTCGCCAGCCCGCCGCGGCCGATCTCTTCGCAGCGCAGCCAGGGGCCGATCCGCTCGGGGATCGCCCGTTCGGAGCTCGCCGCTTCGCTCTGGGTCGCGATCTCGATCCCCGCCGCCACCGCCCGCTCGATCGGTCCGGGTGCCGCGTTGCCCAAGAGCGACTCGACCTCGGCGGCAATCTCCGGCTCTTCCTTCGCGATCTCGTCGAGCAGCGCGCGGCGGGCGTCTTCGGGCAGATCGACCGCTTGAAGAAAGACCTCTTCGATTCGCAGCCAGGCTGTGGCAGAGTCGCTCAACGGATCAGGGCGCCGAGGCCGCGCCCATCTCGCGTTGCAGCCAGGCGCGGGCGAATTTCAAGTCGCGCTCGACGGTCGCGTGTGACAGATCGAGCGCCGCGGCGGTGTCCTCGATCGACAGCCCGCCAAAAAAGCGCAGCTCGACGACCTTCGCCTTCCGCGCATCGATTCGCGCGAAGGCGTCGAGCGCGTCGTCGAGTCGGATCAGCTCGTCGGAGCGTTCGATCGAAAACGTCCCTTCGTCGAGCGGTACGCAGATCGCCCCGCCGCCCCGTTTCTCGGCGCTCCGGCGGCGCGCGAAATCGACCAGAATCCGCCGCATTACCTGCGCCGCCACGGCGAAGAAATGCCCCCGGCCCTGCCAGTCGCGCTCTTGGCCGATCAGGCGGACGTAGGCCTCGTGAACCAACGCCGTCGTCTGGAGAAGGTGCCCCGCCCGCTCCCCGTGCATCTGGAAATGAGCCAGCCGATGGAGTTCGGCATAGACGATCGGCATCAACCGATCGAGCGCCGCGCCATCGCCCTCGCGCCAGGCGAGCAGAAGCTGCGTAACCCCTTCGTTGCCGTCGCGGCTCATGGGAGGAAAAAGGTAGGCAAAAAGCCTACCACGCACCCCGTGCGAAGGTCGGATCGAGGCCCCGCGTCCGGGTGTTGGGAACGCATGATCGAGAGGTCTTACGTTCGTCCGGACTTTGGCGTCCAAGAAAGGACAGGGCGCCGGCTGTGCGGCCTACCTCTGCCGCTTCAAGGCGCCTTCGGCGCGGCTTCTTCCGGGCAGGCCGGGTGCTGGAGCGCTCCGTTGTCCAAGTAGGAGGCGGCGAACAGGCTCTCTCCTTCCTCCCGTTCGGCCGCGGAGAGTTTTTGGGCGAGCGCTTCGCCGGCTTCGGCGCCTTTTGAGTCGCCACTCGCCTCGGCGAGGGCATACCAGAGGTAGGCGCAGAGGGGGAGCTTTTTGACGCCGAGGCCCTGTTCATAGGCATGGCCGAGCGCCGTCATGGCGCGAGAGTAGCCCGCGTCGGCGGCGGTTTCGTATCGGCGCGCCGCTTCTTTCTCGTCCTTCGGAACCCCGCGACCCGCTGCGTACATCTGCGCCAGGCTGAACTGGCCGGAGGCGATGTTTTGGTCCGCGGCTTTCCGAAACCAGCGAACGGCCTCTGGGTCGTCTTGCGCTACGCCGGCTCCATAGGCGTACATTTCTCCCAGGCTCGCCTGCGACTGGCCGTGGCCCTGTTCCGCCGCGCGTCGATACCACTTGGCCGCCTCGGCGGGGTCGCGGGACAGGCCGCCATCGCCCATTTCGTAGGAACTGCCGAGCCAGTACTGCGCGCTGGGGTGGCCTTGGTCGGCCGCTTTTCGCCACCAGGCCACGGCCTCGGACCGGTTTTCTTCGACGCCCCGGGCGTCCCACAAGGCCCGAGCCAAGAAGTGCTGTGCCTCCGCGTTGCCTTGCTGCGCGGCCCGACGGTACCAGGTGACGCCTTCGGCGATTTGTTCGGGTGTCGAGTCCGCGCCGTACATCAGCTCGTCGGCCAGAGCGATCTGCGCTTCCGCCTTGCCGCCGGCCGCGGCGGCCCGTAGCTCGGCGAGCGATGGGGCGGCCGGCGCCGGTTCCTCCGCGACGGCCGGTTGCCCGACAAACATCGAACCGCAGAGCGTCAGGAGGACGGCGAGGAGAGGGACGATGGTCGCGGGTTTTGGGGTCTTCATGATCGGCGGAGTTTGCCACGCCTGCGGGCGTTTTAGGACGTCTTCGGCTCGGCCGGGCGCCGACCGCCGCGGGGACGCTTGGGTCTGGGTGCACGGGGCCTCCTACCCTCGTCCGGCCGGCCGAGGAACGGCTGGCCGATTCGGCATCCGGGGCCGCGAAGGCAGGTGAAGGTGAGGACGGCGCCGGTCTCGGTCGGCGGAACGAATACCTGGCAGGGGGTCCAGACGGTGGCGTCGAGCGACTGGATCGAACCGTCCACCCGCGTTCCGGCTTCGATGCGAATCCGCACCCGGCCTTTTTCGGCAACCGAGGTGAGCTGGGCCGAGAGCAGCCTTTGACCACCGGGCGGCAGCTGGATCCGAACCTCTTCGCCCCGATCGAGCGCGAGAGAGAGCAGCGCAAGGTTGCCGGCGCTGTGTAGAAGAACCTCGGCCGCCGGGTCGGTTTCGACGATCTTCGCCAGAAGGTCGATCGCCACTTCGCCGCGCGGTTCAAGATTCGCTCGCCGGTAGACGGCGATCGGTACGGGCGGCGAGAGCGCCAGCTGGTCGAGCCGATAGTCG
>JBBRUC010000299.1:0-5720 GCA_038248205.1 Thermoanaerobaculia bacterium | reverse complement strand
TACTCGGACGTCAAATACGACCCGATCAATTCGACCTGGAAGATCTGGGGCAGCGAATCGGACACTACCGCCACGAGCGGGTGCGCTGATAGCTTCACGCCTTCGAACGGTTCCCATCTTGCCTATGTGAACCTGGTTTCCTCGCCGTATGCCAAAACGACCTTCTGGGGATCGCAAAACGGCTTCGGTCGCAACAGCCCGACCGCACACTACGTATACTCCGCCGCCTGCAATTGCACGCGCGAGTTCATCTTCTACAACAGTACCGATTACGCTTGCTACAACGTACCTTCGTGGCAAACGATCTATAGCCCCTTCGTGGGCTTCGAGGTGCTGGTTCGACGTACCCTTGACGGTCCTCCGAACTAAGAGCGCCGCCAAGCGAGCCACCGGCGGCTCAGGTTCGCGAGAAACGGCGTAAGGCGGGAGCGGTTGTAGGCGTCTCCCGCCTTGCGGATCGCTTCGGCCTGGGTGGGGTAAGAGTGGATCACCCGGGAAAGGGTTTTCAAACCGATTCCGGCGACCATGGCGAGCGAGATCTCGTTGATCATCTCTCCGGCGTGGCGCGCGACGATGGTGGCGCCCAGGATTTTGTCGGTCCCGGCGCGGACGTGGATTTTGACGAAACCTTCTTCGTCGCCGTCGAGCACCGCCCGGTCTGATGCGCTCATCGGTACGGTAAAGCTTTTCATCCGGAAGCCGCGGTCGGGCGCTTCGTCGACGTAGGCACCCACGTGGGCGATCTCCGGATCGGTGTAGGTACACCAGGGCACGATCAGCGAACTCAATCGCTTGCGCCCCAAGAACAGCGCGTTCTGGATCACGAGCCGCGCCGTGGCGTCCGCCATGTGGGTGTATTTCTGTTCGAGCGCCACGTCGCCCGCCGCGTACACCCGCCGGTTGGTCGTGCGGAGGAAGTCGTTCACCTGAACGCCGCGCTTCGTGTCGTATTCGATTCCTGCCGCCTCCAGGTTCAAGCCGGAGACATTCGGCGTCCGGCCGACGCCGACTAGAATCTCGTCCACTTCCACCGTCGATCGCTGATCGTAATTGATCAGCCGGGCGCGCTTCTCGCCGCGGTCGGCGACGACGCTTTCGACCGTGGTGTTCAATCGCACGTCGATGCCGTCGCGGCGCAACGATTCGGCCAGAATCTCCGCTGCATCCCGCTCCTCGTCCGGCAGGAAGTAGGGCGTCTGGTGAACGATGGTGACCTCACAACCCAGGCGGGAAAACGCTTGCGCCATTTCGCAGCCCAGAGGGCCGCCGCCGATCACCAGCAGGCGCCGCGGACGCACGGTTAGGTTGAAAACCGTTTCGTTGGTCAGATACCCCGCCTCTTCGATGCCCTCGATCGTCGGCCGCGCGGCGCGCGAACCGGTGGCGATCACGGCCTTTTGAAAGGCCAAGGTCGCGCCCGCCACGTCGACGTGGGAAGAATCGACGAACGTCCCTTCCCCTAAGAAGACGTCGACACCCAACTTCGCGAGCCGGTCGGCCGAATCGTGGCGGGCAAGCTCCGCCCGCAGGCGACGCATACGCTCCATCGCCGCGGAGAAATCCGCTGGCGAAGGAACGATTGGTTCGCTGCCGGTAAAATGCCCCGCGTGGTGCAAGTCGGCGTAAAACCTTCCGGATCGCAACAGGGCTTTGGAAGGAACGCAGCCGAAGCTCAAACAATCGCCGCCGAGCAGATTCTTCTCGATCAATGCGACCTTCGCCCCCAAGCTCGCCGCCCCCACCGCGGTGACCAGCCCGGCCGTTCCGCCGCCCAAGACGACCAGGTTGTAGCGGCCGGCGGGCTTGGGGTTCAGCCAATCGCTCGGGCGCACCTCCGCCAGTAGCTCTGCGTCATACCGGTCGTTCGGCAGGACGGAAGGTTTCATCGCAAGAGTCTCCCATCCGCTTTGCGGAATCCCGCCCGACGAAGCCCCGTCACCAGGGCGGGGCATTCGCGCATCACGTTCCACAACAGTCCCGAGCGGAAATTCTCGATCATGATCGCCACCGGTCCCTGGTCGAGCCCGAAGTGTTCCGCGGAGATCCAGCCGGCGGCCGTGTGTTCTCCTTCCAGCCGAAAGCTCGGATTGAAGCTGGTGAAGAGGCCGTCGCGGCACACCTCTGGATAGGTCGCCTGGACGTGCGCCAGCGCAGGCAGCACGATCTCCGGAGCAAATGGCAGCGAGGCCGCGACCGCCCAAGGCGCGAGCGTTCCGTCGTCCGGGCCAAACGGAACCCCGCGAGCGACGTAGCCATAAAACTGGCGCTCGATCCCTCCGAGCTCTCGCCGCTTGACGAAGCCGGGGCCGGGACCGGCGGTGATGCCCCAGTTGTTCTCGCCGTAGCCCGCGAAGCCCCGCGGGTTGCGTTGCGCGTATCGCTGTTGGACCAATGTTGCCCGCCGGCTGTTCTCGAAATAATCGGAGCGCATGTCGCGCATCAGCTCGTCTTGGATGCCGCGAAAATCGAGCCACACATGCGACATCTGATGGATGAAGAGAGGGGCGGCGAACAGGAATTCGAGATCGTAGAGGTTCTCCCACTGATACGTCCGCGTCCAGGCTCGGTAGCTCTCCGCCGGCAGCGGGTGGGTAGGAGATCCGAGGCCGAACAGATAGAGCAGCAGCGCCTCGCTGTACCCCTCCCATCGGTAGGTGATGAATCCCGCCTCCGGCTTCCAGCCCATCGAGAGGGCCGGCGAGTCGCCCGCCGCCCACGGCCACTCGACCCGCTCGTAGAGAAAGCGGGAGATTTCGCGGATCTCCTTCTCCTCGGGCGTCGCCGCCGAGAAGTAGCAGCCGCACGAGAGAACCCCGGCGATCAGGATCGCCGTGTCGATCATCGACAGCTCACAGTTCCACACCCGCCGGCCGGTCGCCATGTCGAGAAAGTGGTAGTAGAAGCCGCGGTACCCGGTGGCATCCGGCTCCTCGCCCTGCGGGCTGTCGCGAAAAAATCGTAGAGCGGCCAAAACCCGCCCCGCCGCCTCGGACCGAGAGAGGAACCCGCGCTCCACCCCCACCAGAAACGCCGAAAGCCCCAGGCCAACCGCCGCGATGCTGCACGGCGAGCCCTCGCGCGAGCTGTCGGCGATCAACCCGTTGGCAGGATGGCCCGCCCGCAGGAAGTAGCCGACAGCATCGCGTTCGAGCGCTTCAAGGTCCACCGTTGTGTCCATCCAGGGGGAAGTGTATCGGGCGAGACGCGCGAGCACCTGCCTCGCTGAGCCGAAACGGCCGCGGATTTCGATTTTCTCATCGGCGAATTCGATTTTCTGGCCCAGGAAATCGTTCTACTGGACCGCGAAATCGAATTTCTCGCCCGCGAAATCGTTCTACCGGCCCAGGAAATCGAATTTTTCACCCGCGAAATCGTTCTACTGACCCAGAAAATCGATTTTCTGGCCCGCGAATTCGATTTTCTGGCCCGCGAAATCGATTTCCGCACCCGCGAAATCGTTCTACCGGCTGAGGAATTCGATTTTCTGGTCCGCGAATTCGATTTTCTCAGTCAGAAAATCGAATTCCGCAGACGATGCGCACCTCCTTACGCCTGGCGGGTCCCTCGGTAGCCACCGAATCGAAGAGACCCAGGAGACACCTTCCCCCACGCGTAGAATGTCGCCGTGACCTTCGACCAGATCGCTCTGTTCGCCGTCCTCTCCGCGGTCTTCGCCCTCCTCATCTGGGGGAAGTTCCGCTACGACGGGTGGCGTTCGGCGGCTTGGTACTCGCGGCGGTCCTGGGGGTGGTGCCGAAGGGGCAGATCTTCACCGGATTCGGCCACCCCGCGGTGGTGATCATCGCGCTGGTCCTGATCATCAGCCGAGGACTGTCGCGCACGGGCGCCATCGACCTGCTCGCTCGTCGGGTGCTCGACGCCTCCCGCGGCCTCGCGGCGCACATCGGCATCATGGCCACCCTCTCCGCGGCGTTGTCTACGATGATGAACAACGTCGCGGCGCTCGCCCTTCTGATGCCGCTCGACATCCAGGCCGCGCGCAAGGCGAAGCGTAGCCCCGCGCTCTCCCTGATGCCGATCTCATTCGCCTCGATCCTCGGCGGCATGGTGACCCTGATCGGCACGCCGCCGAACATCGTGATCGCGAGTTTCCGCGAGGAAGCCCTGGGGGCGCCCTACCGGATGTTCGACTTCGCGCCGGTCGGGGCGGTGGTGGCGGTGGTCGGCGTCCTCTACGTGGCGCTGGTCGGCTGGCGGCTCGTCCCCAAGAGCCGGACCCGCTACGACGCGGTGCAGGAACTCGCCGAACTAGGAGGCTACGTCGCCGAGGTGAGGATGAGCGAGTCGTCCCCCTTCCTCGGCCGGCGACTGGGGGATCTGGAGGCGCTCGCTGACACCAACAAGGTCAACCTCCTCGGTCTCGTGCGCCGCGGCCGCCGCCTTCCGGGACGGTCGCTGGACGAAGCTACGCAGGAGCGACTTCCTCGTCGTCGAGGGGGCACCCGACGCGATCCACGACCTGGCGGTCGCCGCGAACCTCGAACTCTCGGCGTCGCGCCGCAAGAAGCGGTTCGACTCGAAGGGGTTCGACTTGGTGGAGGCGGTGGTTCCGGCCGGTGCGCGACTCGTTGGGCGCTCGGCGATCGACCTCGGGCTGCTAGCGCGCCTGGGGGTGACCCTGCTCGGGATCTCGCGGCGTGGCCGGCGGATTCGCGATCGAGTGCGCAAGGCGTCCATCCAGGCCGGCGACATTCTGCTGTTGCTCGGGCCGAAGGGCCAGATGCCGGACGTGGTCCACTGGTTGGGCTGCCTCTCCCTCGCGGAGCGCGGGCTCGAGGTGACCCAACGCGAGAAGGCCTGGCTGGCCGTCGGCGCTTTCGCGGCGGCGATCGTAGCGTCGAGCCTGGGCGTCTACCTGCCGCTGGCCCTGGGCTTGGTCGTCGTCCTCTATGTCGTGGTCAGGATCGTGCCGATCCGTGAACTCTACGAATCGGTGGAATGGTCGGTCATCGTCCTTCTCGGCTCCATGATACCGCTCAGCGCCGCCCTGGAGTCGAGTGGCGCCACCGCACTGATTGCCCGGCAGATCGTGGCATGGACCGGCAACCTGCCGACCGTGGCCATCCTCGCGCTGCTCATGGTGATCACGATGACGCTCTCGGACGTTCTCAACAACGTGGCCACGGCCCTCATCGCCGCGCCGATCGGAGTCGACGTCGCCCAGCGCCTGGGCGCCAACCCGGACTCCTTCCTCATGGCCGTCGCGGTCGCCGCCTCCTGCGCCTTCCTCACGCCGATCGGGCACAAGAACAACACCATCATCCTGGGACCGGGTGGGTACAAGTTCGGCGACTACTGGCGGATGGGGTTGCCGCTCGAACTCCTCGTGCTGGTCGTCGGCATACCGATGATCCTTATGGTTTGGCCGCTGTAACGGCCGCGCGCCGAAGCGATTCGGTTATGGCGCTTGCGAGGGATGGATCGAGGGCTCAGGTTCCCAGGATCGAAAGATACGCCCGCCAGGGGCCGACCGGGTCGCCGTACTGCTTCGCCAGAACCCGAACGATCTGGGAAATGTGGTTTAGATCGTGAACGGCCCAGGTGGCCAGAAGCTGCCCTAGGGTGACCGAACCGAACACGGGATGATGCCCGCGGAGCGCCAGCTGCGCCTCGTCGAGGTGCCAGTCCCGTACGGTTTGGAGGTTGGCTCGGCGGATCTCGGCGAAGCGATCGAGGACCCGGTCGATTGTCCAGCCGGT
>JBBRUC010000298.1:0-5756 GCA_038248205.1 Thermoanaerobaculia bacterium | reverse complement strand
GTTGGCCATACCGGCCCTCGACATCCGCGGCCAGATCGGTCATTGTCTACCCCAAGGCATCTTCATCCGGAAGGTGAAAAGTGGCAGGGATCAGAAAAAAACTGAAGCCGTCTCCGGCGATGGTCGTCGCCGTGATCAGCCTGATCGTGGCGATCGGTGGCACCGCAGTGGCGCTGCCGGGCAAACGCAGCATCGATTCGAGTGACCTGCGAAAGGACTCGGTCGGCGCCCGCTCGATCGGGAAAGTCTTGGTCGCATTTTCTTCCGGGCTTCCTTCGACCGACCCGGTAGCCGAAGACGGAAACTTCACCGAAGCTGAAGGTACGGTTCGCTGCCCGGGTCGAGCCCCGTTTGCTTTCGATCCTTCGATTGGCAATATGGGGCCTCTCGCCTACGAAGTGAGCCGTACCGTCGTGATCAATCGCTTTGGCGGACCCGGCGGCTACATCTTCCGGATCCTCTCCGACCGTGGATCTGACCCGACCTTCACGATGAAAGTCAACTGCCTCAGTCGCCGTTAGCTTCCGCCGGAGCGCGTCAAGGCTGAGGCCCTGCAAGACCAACGGCCCCGGTAAAGGGGCCGTTGGCGAGGGAGGAGAGGTACTACTCCTGCTGACGAGGTTATGAGGTCAGCAGGCTTCTCCGGCCGCCCCTCTCCGTGGGGGCCGGGCTAAGTGGTGCTAGACCAGCTGGGTCAGCTGCTCCGTGACGCGGTTGACCATGTCCTGAGCCTGCTTGCCACGAACCTCGGCACGCTTGCTGACTTCGGCCTGGGCCTTCTCGGCGCGCTTGGAGACGACGTCGACGCGGGTCTCGATCTGCTTGTTGAGATCCTTGTTGGTGGCCTTGACCTGCTTCTCGACGCTCTTGCGCTGCTTGCGAACTTCACGCTCGAGCTGGTTGCGGGTCTTCTCGACCTGGCGGGTGGCCTTGCGGCGGGCGGTGGTGCCCCGACGCTCGGCGCGCTTGAAGGTCTTGGTCAGGTCGGCCCGGTAGCCCTTGACCTTCTTCTCAGCGGTTGCCTGGTCGGTCCACGGCTCGATCATCTCGGAGACGCGGTCGGTGATGTTGAGTGCGGCGCCGACGGGAACGTCAACGGCGGTCCGGGCTGCTTCGACAGCGGCCTCTTCAACTTCCTCGATCCGGCTCTTTGCGGCCTTGGCGTCGAGCTCTGCGGCGTGAACGGCCTTGGAGCCGGCCTCGGCACGAAGCTGCGCGGCGGTGCGGGGCTTGCTGCTGCCCTTCTTCGCGTTGCTGGTCTTCGGTGTGCTCTTGGCGGCAGCCTTGGTCTTCGGCTTGGTGGCGGTGCTCTTCCTGGTGGTGCTCTTCTTGGTCTTTGTATCAGTGGCCATTATTTGCTCCTTTGTCGGAATCAGACTACTTATTTCTAAGGATGTTTGAAGTGTAGCAGCAAATGCGAACATCTGTTCTGATTTCCTCCGGACAAGCGTCACACAGACGAATCCATGACTTGAAGCCGAATTTCAGGCATTCTGGCGGCGATCCGCAGCGGCATAGGATGAAGATCGTTGCCAGAACGGGTTTCCGGGGGGGGTGAAACGGGTCGCAGCGGTGAAGGGGTTTCGGGGACGACCGGCGCTCGGCTCGGGGCGTCGGGCGGGGATAGCCCTTCAGGGACGGCTGGCGATCAGGGTGGCCAGGCCTTCGGGGGAGCTGGCTCCGGTGACGTTGAAACGGTGGCCGAGGTCGAGCCCGACCGACCCGAGCCCGTCTTCCCCGAGCTCGACCAGGGCCCCGGCCTCACGGGCGATCAGCTGGGCGGCGGCGATGTCGACCGAGCGGGAAGGGTGGGGAGTGACCATGCCGTCGATCCGGCCGGCCGCCAGGTAGGACATGGTGATCGCCAGCGAACCGACGCAGCGCAGCCGGTAGACCGAGCCGACCAGATTCTCGACGATCGGCAGGAAGGCTCCGGGTTCGGCTCCTTCGACCCCGACCACCTCGAGCTGCTCGGCCGGCTCGACCTTGAGCTCGCGGTCGTTGAGCAGGGCGCCCTCGCCGGACTGGGCGCTGTATTCCTCGCGGGCGCCGAAGTCATAGACGTAGCCGAACTCGACCGCCGACATGTTCGGAGCCGAGGCGACCGCGATCGAGAGGCTGTGGTTGGGAAGCGTGCGGCGCACGTTGAGCGAGCCGTCGATCGGGTCGATCACGACCCAGGTCTCACCGCCGCCGTTGAACTGGACCGAACCGCGTTCCTCGGAGATCGCGGTGAAGGCCGGCCCGCCCTCGGCCAGTTTCTCCAGCTCGTCGAAGACGATGTCTTCGCACATGCGGTCCAGCTCGAGCGTATGGTCACCGCCTTCGCCGATTCCTTCGTAGCGGTCGCGCTCGCCGATCGTCGGGGTCTCTTCGAAGAGGACTCGCTGACGCTCGACTATCCGTCGGCAGATCGCGAGCCAGTCAGATCCGAGGGCGGGGTCGATGTCGTGATTGGCGGTGAGGTTGTCTTCCACCGGGGCCATGCTATTCACGGAGCCGACCGGGCGAGGACGACGGCTTCGACCGCATGTCCGGAAGAGTCGCCCGTTCGGCTAGTTTGAGCCTGTGAGAGATCGTCCTTCAGACATGCTGCCGAACCCGGAGCCGGCCGGCATGCAGTCCGAGGTTTCGGCCCATTCGCGAGGCTCGATGATCGTCGAGGGCGCCCCCGGCACCGGAAAGAGCGCCGCTCTCGATCAGCGCTTCGCCCGCCTGGTCGAGTCGGGAGCCAAACCGTCGAGCATCGCGGTGATCACCGCCACCGATCTTTCGGCCGCCACGCATCGTCACTCGATCGAAACACGTATTCCCGGCCCCTACGAAGAACTGGTGATCGGGACCTGGGAAGAATTTTCCGAGCGGCTGCTCAGGGCCTGGCCGGTCGAAGCCGGCCTCGACCCCGACTTCGAGCTCGCCGGGCCGGCCGAGCGGCTGGCGATGCTGCTGGTCAGGTTCGAGCAACTGCCGCTGCGCCACCACGAGATTCGCGGCAACCCGGCCGGCCTGATGCGTCGTCTGCTGGTCGAGATCGACCGTGAGAAGGCCGCGCTGGGTGATTGCGGGCCGTCCGGCGCATTCGCCGAGGATCCGGTTCGAAGGGCCGAGTTCGAGCAGCTCGTGGCCTTCCACGACAGGATGCTCGGCGAGCTCGGCTGCCTCGACTCGAACGACCTTTGCCGGCTGGCCGGTGGACTGCTGGCCTCGACCGAAGTCGTCCGGGCGGCGGCCGCGGCCGAGCAACCGCACCTGTTGATCGACGAGGCGGAAAGGCTGACTCCGGCAAAGGCCGCGGTCCTGGAAGGCCTTAAGGGCGGCGCCTCCAGTCTAGTTGCGGCGATCGATCCCGCCTCCGGCCATGACCCCGCGAAAGCGCTGGCGAGGCTGGAGACGGCTCTGCCCGGCGCCGACCGGGTCCGGCTCGAGCGGGCCTGGCGGCTGGGCCGCGATCAGATCGAGATCGCTCAGGCAGTGGTCGGCAGTGGCCCGAAGGCCGAGTGGCAGCCCGGCTCCGACTCCGGCTGCGAGATCCGCTTCTGGCGCTCGGATACCGCTCAGGCGGAGGCCCAGGGAGTCGCCCGCGAGGTTGAACACCTGGTCGCCGAAGGCGCGCCTCCCGAATCGATTGCCGTCGCCGTGGCTGATCCCGATCGCGACGGGCAGCTTGTCGGCTCGGCGATCGAGGACCGCGGCCTGGCGGTGAACCTGTCCGGCGGCTCGGCGCTCTTCCGGGTACCGGAGGTCCGGGACACCCTCGCCTGGCTCAGGGCTCTGACCGACCCGGCCGACGGCGCCGCCGTGACCAGGGCTCTGACCCGGCCGCCGATCCAGCTGCGCTCGGTAGACCTCGCCCAGCTGACGGTGATCGCCCGGCGGCGCAAGCTCGACCTGGTCTCGGCCAGCGAGGCCGCGCTGGAGAGCCCGCGGATGTCGCCCGAGTCCCGCGAACGGCTGGAATCCTTCCTCAGCCTCCACCGCGCCGCCTCGGGCGCGCTCGATGCCCACCGCCCGGACGCCTTCGTCAGGAGGCTGATCGAGCGGATCGGCTTTCGCCGGCAGGGAATGTTCGGCGCCCGGCCGGAGACGGCGGAGCGGCTGCTGGCGCTCTCCAGGCTGGCCGAAGTCGCGACCGCATGGTGCCGCCGCGAGCCCGACGGATCGACAAGGGACTTCACTGCTTTTGTCTCCGCCCTCGCCGACACCGGGCTGGAGCCCGCCAACGGGCCGCAGATCCCGACCACCGGCAAGGTCAGGATCGCCGCCTGGGACGGGGTCAGGGGCGGCAGCGCGCGGCGGGTCTACATGCTCGGCCTCGAGCGGGCCGGTGACGACCAGCGGCCGGCGGTCGCCGCGGCGATCACCTCAGCCGGCGAGGCAGTCGTGCTCTCCCGGCTAGGGGCCGGCGAAGCCGCGGCCGGTCCATCCGGACCCCGGGAAGACGCCTTCAATGCCGCCGTGGCTATCGAAGAGGTCCACCAGGAGGAGCTCTTCGGCCCGGCCGAGGACATCCACTCGACCTACCGGATGATGCGAGACGAAGTACTGGAGGCCTCGTGGCGGGCGGGTCGCGAACTGATTGAACCGAGGCTCGACACTCCCACCGACCTCAATCGGGCGATCACCCGTTATCTCGAGCTGCTGAAACTCGCGGCGCTGGCCCAGCGGACCGGGGAGAACCTCGACGCCGACGCGATCGCGGCCGTCAACGGGCTGCTCGGACAGGTCGCCACCCCGGAACAGCTGGCCGAGCTGGAGCGATCGACGCTGGATCCCTACCTGCTCGCCAACGAACGCGAGCGCGACCTTCGCCAGGAGCTGATCGATTCCCGCGCGGAGCCGTCTCTGGCCGCCTTCCTGCCGAAGCGCGCCGGCGAACTCAGGCTCTCCGCCTCTGACCTGGACCTCTACCTGACCTGCCCGCTCAAGTACAAGTTCGCCCGGGTCTTCGGCATCCCGAGGGCACCGACGATCAACCAGCGCTTCGGCATCCTGATCCACAACGTGCTCCACCGCTTCCACGATCCGAAGACCGCCCCGTCGGGGGCCGGGGTGGATGAGCTGCAGTCGATGCTCGAGGCAGGCTGGAGGAGGTCCGGTTTCGGCGACTCCAACGACGAGCTCCAGTTCCACGACCGGGCGGTCACGGCGATGGAGAGCTACTGGCAAAACGAGCGGGGCTCATCCCAGCAGCCGCTCTGGCTGGAGCGGCAGTTCGAGTTCCGGATCGGCTCCCATTACCTTCGCGGCCGGGTTGACCGGGTTGACCGGCGCGAGGACGGCAGCTACGAAGTGATCGACTACAAAACCGGCCAGCGGGTCGAGACCGGCCGGCACGGCGGGGACATCCAGCTCGCCCTCTACCGACTCGGAGCCCGGGAGGCCTGGGACGTCGAGATCGAGTCCGGCAGCTACTACTACGTGCTCGAGGGCGAGAAGGTTCCGGTCGAGGCCGAAGCCGACGATCGCGAGCGGGTAGAGCGGACTGCGCTCGAGGTCGGCGAAGGGATCCTCGGACAGGACTTCGAGCCACGTCCCTCTCCCGGGGTCTGCGGCTGGTGCGACTTCCGGCTGGTCTGCCCGGCCTCGGAGGCCTGAGCGGGGATCAGCCCGGGCCGTTCGGGCTTGGGCTACTCGCCGTCGCGCTGCTTGAGGAAGCGCTGGAACTCCACTGCCAGGGCGTCGCCGCTGGGCACTTCAACATCGCCGTCGCTGCTCTTTCGCTGCTCGTTTTCGATCCGGCCGACCAGCTCTTCTAC
>JBBRUC010000297.1:0-5866 GCA_038248205.1 Thermoanaerobaculia bacterium | reverse complement strand
GGCCCTCTACGGGCGATCCCTGCTGACACCCGCGGACGACGCCTATCTCCATCGCTTCTGGTCGTCGGGATTCATGCCACGCCACGGGGCTCTGGCCTGGCTCTGGACCGCCGTGCATAACGTGTTCGCCGGGCCGCCGGTCCGGCTGGCGTTCGACGGCTCGCTGCACTACGCGGCGCCGCTGCTGTTCGTCGCCCTGTTCGGCCTCGGCGCGGTGGTCTTGGCTCGCCGAAGCCCGCTCCGGGGTGCCCTGATTCTGGGACCGATCGGACCCGCCCTCGTCGCTTCGGCCGCCCAGGCTTTTCCGTGGAACGCCCGTCTCGGTCTCTGCCTCTTGCCGCTGTTCCTGCTGGGCATCGTCGCCGGGGCGGAGGCGGTCGCATCGATCGGGCCATGGCGTTCGCTCCGTTTCGCGCCCCTGTTTCTCGTTCCCTTCGGGGCGGCGGCGCTGCTCGATCCGCCGCCGCCCTGGACGCCGGAGCACCTGCGTCCGGTGATGCAACAGATGGCAGCCCGGTGGCAGCCGGGCGATGCCCTCTGGGTCTACTACGGCGCGGGCCAGGCGTTCGACTACTACGCGCGATCCATCCCCCTGCTCGGAGAGGTCCGCCGCGCCACCTGCGACCGCGCCGATCCGCGCGACCTGCTGCGCCAGGTGGACGCCGAACGGGGACGGGCGAGAGTCTGGATTCTGATGGCCCACGGCTCCGGGCCGTTCGGCTTCGACGAGCGGGGCCTGCTGCTCGACTACCTCCAGACGATCGGCCGCCGGCTCGATCAATTCCACGCGCCGCCAGGCGACGAAACCCGCAACCGGGCGGAAGCGGCGCTGTTCGATCTCTCGGACCCAGCCCGGCTCGCCGCCAGCTCGGCGGAAGAATTTGTTCTTGGAGACATTCCGTCGCCGCGGACTTGGACCTGCTACGGCACGATGTCGCCGGGAGGGCCGGACGCCAAGGTGACGGCGGCGTTGACGGGCGGGGAGTAGGGATTTACTGCTCTCCCCACGAGCCCAAGACGTGCAGGCCCAGGGCGATCCCCGCGATGACGAACAGGAGGAGGGCCGTCGAGCCGCCGGCCAAGGCGGAGACGACGGCCTCTTGGATCGCTGGCGAGCCCGCGACACCTGTCCCTGCGGATTGGGTCTCGGCGCGCCAGGCGTAGTAGAACGCGCAGAAGGCGGAGGCCGCGGCGACGGCCAAGCGCCGCTCGAATCCCTGCCGGCCGCTCCAGCGCAGGAGAAAGACCCCGAGCCCAGCGAGCGCGAGTCCCGCAAGAAGGTCGCCGGAGCCGCCTGAGAAAAGCCCGCGGAAGAGGCGATAGAGACCCCCGGCACCGAGCACGGCCGAGAGCGCCGGTGCGGCCCAGGGAGCGTGCCGACGCATCGGCTCGGGGAGATCGGAAGCGTCCACCCGGGGAGTCTCCCATAGCCGCCCGGCTCGTTGGGGGATCACTCGATTACGGCCTACCCCGAGGTCCAAACGGCTGAAAAGGTCGGTCCTTTAGATCACGAGATGCGGTAGACTTTTACGCAAGCGAGTCTCCGGGCGTGGGGGCTGACCTCGTGCAGGAAGTTGAGGGGGCGCTCTGGGCCGTATCTGAAAACCCTTTCTCAGGTGCCAGGGTTCTTGGCGAAACGCGACGGAGGCTTGGACGTTCTGGCGGTTGCCCACCAGAAGAGGCGGCGTGGATATTGGGCGAATCGTCTGTAGCTGTTACCCTGCACCAATGCACTGGAGTTTTGCGGCGGTGCATTGGGATTTTGCAGAGGTACACCCAGATTTTGTAGCGGTACGCCGCGAGATTGCACAGGTGCGCTGAGATTTTGCACAGGTGCACCGGGATTTTGCACAGGTACACCGCGAGATTGCACAGGTGCATTGGGATTTTGCACAGGTGCATTGGGATTTTGCACAGGTGCGCTGGGATTTTGCAGAGGTGCGCTGGGATTTTGCAGAGGTGCGCTGGGATTTTGCACCGGTGCATTTTCGGATTGCACAGGTACACCGCGATTTTGCGGTGGTACACGGCCCGAATGCACCTGTACACAGCAGCGTTGCACCGCTGCACTGCGCGAAGTCGGCCGCCGCTCGCCGCGCTGCACGGCGGCCCGGGCGCTGCATTCCGCGGCGACGGCGTGGCGGGCCTTCTTTCGGGCGCTCAGCTCTGATTCACGTTCAGCCCGCATCGGTCCAGCGCGCTCGCCGAGGCCGGCGTGATCCCCGCCGCACGGCGCGCTGGGATGTAAGCGGCCAGCAGCGCGACGGCGCTGAGGATCGTGACCGCTCCGGCGAACGTTGCGGGATCGGTGGGCTGGACCTCGAACAGCAGGGAGCGCAAGAGGCGCGAGGCAGCCAGACCGCCCAAGATTCCCAGCAGCGCGCCGGCGCCGATCAGTAGGAGGCTCTCGCCGAGCAATGCGCCGATGACGTCCCAATCGCGGGCGCCGAGAGCGATGCGGACGCCGACCTCGTGAGTGCGTTGCGCCACGGCATACGACATGAGGCCGAAGATGCCGAGGGCGGCGAGGATCAACGCGGCGAGCGAGAATTGGCCGAGAAAGAGGGTGGTGAAGCGACGCGGACCGATCGAGCTTTCGAACACCTGGGCAAAGGTCTGCACGTCCTGGACCGGAACGTCGCGATCGAAGTCGTGAAGCGCTCCGACCACCGCCTTCGTCGCGCGGGCGGGATCGCCCATCGTTCGCACCACCAGGTACAGCTGGCTCACCGCGTTTTGCGGCAGCGGTAGATACGCCTGGAGCGGTGTTTCCTCATCCACCCCTTCGAGCTTTACGTCGGCCACCACGCCCACCACCTCGCACCACGGGGTCTCAGACTCCGGCCAGCCCTGCTTGATCCGTTGGCCGATCGGGTTTTGACCGGGCCAAAGGCGCCGCGCCATCGCCTCGTTGATCAGGATGACCTCGGGCGCATCCGGGCCGTCGGCGGTGGAAAAGCCCCGGCCGCGGATCAGGCGCATCCCCAACGCCGGAAGAAGACCCGGAGACGAGGGAATCCAGGCCGCGGTGGGCGGCTCGGCGCGGGGCGGCACCGGCTGCCCTTCGACGACGAAGATCGAACCCCAGTTCGAGCCGTCGAACGGCAGCGAGAGGGTGAGTCCCGCCGCCTCGACCCCCGGCAACGCCTCGATACGCGAGACGATCTCGCGATAGGCGACCTGGCGGTGCGCCTCGTCATAGCGCTCGCCGACGAGCGAGAGGTTGAGGGTGAGCACGTGGTCGGGCCGGAATCCCGGGTCCACCTGGCCGAGCTGGGCGATCGTCCGCATCATCAAGCCGCAAGCTGTGAGCAGGATGACCGCGAGCGCGATCTCGCCGATCAGCAGGGCGCGGCGCAGGGGGCTCCGCGAGCCGTGCCGCGCGGCGGAACGGCTGGAGCGGACGCCAAAATGCAGACGGGTGCGCGCCGCTTGAAGCGCCGGCAGCAAGCCGAACAGGAGAGCCGTGAGAAGGGCCGACCCCGCGGCGAACGAAAGCACCCGGCCGTCCACCCGCACGGTGCCCAAGCGCGGGATGGTGGCGGGAAGAACCGAAATCAGCAGCGGCAGGGCCAGGTGGGCAAGCCAGATCCCCAGCGCGCCGCCGAGCACGGCGAGCACCAGGCTCTCGGTCAGCATCTGCCGGGCGATCCGGAACCGCCCTGCCCCGAGCGCTAGCCGGGTGGCTATCTCTCCTTGCCGCGCGGAGGCACGGGCGAGAAGAAGGCTGGCCAAATTGACGCAGGCGAGCAACAGGACGCAGCCGACTCCCACCATCAGAACCCAGAGCGAGGTTCGAACGTCTTCGACCATTACGTCGGCGAGCCGGCTCACCTGGGCGCCGTTGCCGCTGTTGCTTTCGGGGTGTTCTGTGGCGAGCGAAGCGGCAAGGCCCCGCATCTCGGCCTGCGCGGCGCCGAGCGTGACGTCCGGCTTTAACCGGGCGATGGCGAAAATGCCGCTGTGGTTGCCGCGTTGTTGGTCGTCCTCGTCGATGTAGGGCGTCATCGGCAGGAGGCGCAGAGAAGTGATAAGGTACTGCGAAGCGATTTGTGTTTCGGGGAAGCCCTTGGAGCCGACATTGATGGCAACTTTGTGGAGGAGGATGATGTCATGAGGCCAATTCGACTGCTCGTTCCTATCCTGGCGATCGCGGCCTGTGCGTCGGTCTCCCAAAGCGCCGACCTCGAAACGAAGCCGACCGCGAAGCCCGCGATTCGGGTTCTGGCGAGTTACGAGCTGGCGGGCAACAAGTCGATTGCTTACGACTTGCGCTGGGCCGGGCAGAACTCGGTGTACCTGACCTCCAGCCTGGAGCACGTCTCCGAGCACAGACTGGCTGCCGGGTTGCCGGTGGTCCGCGAGCTGTTTCCTTCGCCCAGGGTCTTCGACTCCGGCATGGTGTACAGCAATCTGGCGGTATCGGCGGAAACCATGGTGGTCAGCTCGCCGTTCATGCGGATCGCATGGCGCCCGATCGGTCCCAGCAAGGGCAGGCAGGTGGATTTTGAGCGTCAGCAGCTAGGACACATTGAGGACATGGACCTCCAAGGAGACCGCCTTGCCTGGGTGGGCCTGTCCAAGGAATACTTCAACGGCCCGAATGCCGACAACAGCGGACTTGCCTGGGTCGACTTCTTGACGGATCACCTGGATTCGCCGCAACGGCTGATAAGCGACATAGCGACGGGGCGCGCCGGCACCCGCCTGATGGTCTGTGCGGGATTTCGCATCGGCGCCGTCCGATTCCAACCGGATGGCTCGTTGTTGGTAGCGCCCGGCTTTGTCGACGAGGTGGCACTCTTCGACTCGGGAGGCCGAAAGCTTCGCAGCTGGGACTTGCGCCTGTTCGGAGTGGACGTTGCCGCTGCCTGCGCGAAGTTAACGGAAGCTGAGCGTCAGGGCATGGAGGGGCAATTAAGTCTTTACGGTAATTGGATCAACCGGCAGACGGTCCTCGAAGAAGCCCTGGCCACTCCGGCTGGCCCAGCCCTGGTGATTCGTACGATGAAGGGCGGATTGCCGACTTGGCGGCTTCATGTCCTCGGTGCGGAGAAGGTGACCAGCTTTGACCTTCCGCTTCGAGCAGAAACGCCTTATGACCGACTGACCGGCGATGTGCGAGGCGACAAGCTGGCGGTGTTGCTTTCAGACCGCACTCATTTCCCGCGGGTGAGCCCCAAACCCGACCGCGTGGTCTTGTTGGAGTTCTCCAGCGCAATTTCTCTCGGAGGTCACTAAACCATGATCCGCAAATGGGCATTTCGTGGATTGGCTCTGATCTTGTTTGCCGGGCTGTTCGCATCGCCCGTCGAGGGCGACGCTTCGGGCTGCTCCTGGTCGAGCGGTACTCCTTCCCTCGGGGGCTGCCGTTCGGGCTCCGGTAGCTGCTATGACTGCTACTACTCAGGCGGCGGCGGCGGAAGCCACTGCTACGAGAACGGCGACGGAAGCATCACGTACTGCATCGACTACCAGTTCTAGGGCCTTGCACTTCTCTGCCGCCAGCAGCCTGCTCGCGAGGCCGCATGCACAAGCTTCGAGCGGCTTGCCGTGCCAGGGTGGCGGTCGCTGTGTCTTGGACTACCGCGTCGAGAAACAGCCGCAGCGCCATGTGCGCCTCGCGGTGGCCGAGAGCGCGGGTGCCGCCCAGGGAGCGTGCCGACGCATCGGCTCGGGGAGATCCGCAGCTCGGCCCGCAACGCCTCCACCGGATCGTGGATATCAGCGTTGCTTGCAATGATCGGCGCGGGCAGCCTGGATAAGAAGCGGCTAGTGCCGGGGGTAAGCTAGAGTGGTTACCAAGCTCTTGACAAAATCTTGGTAACTCAAATACCCTGAAAGACAGTTGGATAACATCAATGAG
>JBBRUC010000296.1:0-6060 GCA_038248205.1 Thermoanaerobaculia bacterium | reverse complement strand
GTAATTCTTCCTTCGAGGTCTCCAGCTCCTCGTTGCTGGATTGCAGTTCCTCGTTCATCGACTGCATCTCCTGATTGAAGGAGCGCAGCTCGTCGATGGAGCTTTCCAGCTCTTCCTGAGTCGTCTGGAGGTACTCCTCCTTGGCGCGCAACTCATGTTCCAGCGCCCCGATCCGCGCGACCAACGGGGTGTCCGCCGCACTTTCCGCCGCCGCGACGGCCGGGAGTTCCCTGTCGGGCTCGACCCTCGGTACCTCTTCGAGCAGGACCAGGAAAAGCGGCGGCTCGCCGCCCCCCTCTCCGACGCGGGCGGCGACCGGATGGATGGTCAGGTTCATCCGAATGAAATGGCCGTTGGCCTTGACCCGCAAATCCGTGCTCCGCACGACTTCCCGTCGGCCTACGGCGCGGTGCAGGCTGGTGGTAAGGCCCGCTCTCAGTCCCTCGCGAGCCATCTTCAAGATGTTGTTGATCCCCGCTTCGCCCGGGGCCGGCTCCAGAAACAGGCCGGTCCGGCCGTGCTGGTACAGGATGTCGCCCTGAGCGTTAACCAAGGCACACGGCGGCACGACCTGCTCCAGCAGCGCCTGTTCGGTCAGGTCGCGCAGCGGCACCTTGGGCGTCTGCGTCGTCTTTCCGGCGAACCGCGGCAGCGCGTCGAAGGCCGGGCGGGTGGGGAGAATTCTGCGTAGCGTCTGGCGTTGCAGCCCGTGAAGATCCTCTTGGCGCCGATACAGCTTCGCCTTCCGGTCGAGCACCGCGAACAGGTCGCTGAGTTCCCCCACGCCTTCCGACGTGCCGAGCAACAGTACGCCGCCCGGATTCAACGCATAGTGAAAGAGCGGAATGACCTTCTTTTGCAGCTCAGGTCCCAGGTAGATCAAGAGGTTGCGGCAGCAGACGAGGTCGAGCTTGGAAAACGGTGGATCTTTGATCAGGTCCTGCTCGGAGAAGATCAACAGGTCGCGGATGCCCTTGTGAATCCGGTACGAGACGCCATCCGGCTCCAGGGAGAAGAACCGCGCCAGCCGTTCGGGCGAAATGTCGTCGGCGATCCCCGCCGGGTAGATTCCGGTGCGGGCGGTGGCGATCGCCGCGCCGTCGATGTCGGTCGCGAACAGCTGCACCGTGCAGCCGCTTTTATGCGCCTCCATCCGCTCCTGGAGCAACATGGCGATCGAATACGCCTCTTCGCCGGTCGAGCACCCCACCGACCAGACGCGTACCGCATCGCCCGGGGATTTATCGGCAAACAGCTTGGGAATAATCTCCCGCTCCAAGACCCCGAAGACCTCCGGGTCGCGGAAGAAATGGGTGACGCCGATCAACAGGTCGCGAAACAGCGCCTCCACCTCGGCCGGCGCCTGCTGCAGGTGCTTGGCGTAGCCGTCGATCGTTTCGATCTGATGGATCGCCATCCGCCGTTCGATCCGTCGCTCGATCGTGCTTGGCTTATAGCCGGAAAAGTCGTGGCCGGTGTGGGCGCGCAGCAGGACGAAGATTTTTTCGAGCGCTTTCGAGACCAGGAACGGCGTGGCGCTCACCGAGCGCGGAAGCTTGCCGAAGGAGCGTTCGACGTAGTCGATCAGCCGGTCGGGCATTTCGGCCGGCGCCAGCTCGTAATCCACCAGGCCGGTGCCGACCGCGCTGCGCGGCATGCCGTCGAACTCGGTGGAGGCGAGCGCCTGCGCCATCACCATGCCCCCCTCCCCTTTGATCGCCCGCACCCCCTGGGTGCCATCGCTGCCGGTTCCGGAAAGGACGATGCCGATCGCGCACTCCCGCAGGTCGAGCGCGAGCGAACGGAAAAAGAAGTCGATCGGCAGGCGCCGGCCCCTCGGCTCGGCCGGCTCGAACAGTTGCAGCGTGCCGTGCAGCAACGCCATGTCGTAGTTGGGCGGGATGATGTAGGCGCAGTTGGCCTCCACGATCATTCCATCTTCGACCTCGAAGACCTGCATGCGGGTCTGGCGGCGGATCAGGTCGGCCAGGATGCTCTTATGGTCCGGCGCCAGATGCTGCACCAGGACGAAGGCCATGCCCGGATCGCGATCCGCCGGCATGCCGGAAAAGAACGCCTCAAAAGCCGCAAGTCCCCCGGCCGAGGCGCCGATGCCGACGATCGGAAGCACCCCCGTACCCGCCTCGGCAACCTGGACGGGCTCGCCGCCGACGGCTGGATCGGAAGGCGGCAGCACATCCGTCCCCTGGACGGCCGCAGAAGCCTTCGTCCGACCCGTCTTCTTCATCGCCATGGACCGAAATCCCCAACCTCCCGAAACCAGCATCCGGCGATTCGCCCGATGCGCCTTTTCTAAGAAGGAAAAGTTTGGAAGATCTCTTCTTCCCGACACTATGTCACTTTGCCATGACAAAACGAGATCGTGGCCGGCCGAGTGCCAACCCATCGGTTGATCTGCCGGTCGGCGGCCAGGTGGTGGTGTCGGTCACCTGCGGCATTTCGTCATCGGCCACCTTGTCGTTTTTCAACACCGCGACGATCACTTCGCCGCCCGGTAATTCGGACCCGACCGACACCGACGCTTTCGCCGAACCAATCCCGACGCTCGATTTCCTCGGTTTCGCCGCGCTCGCAAGCGGCCCGAATGCTCCCGGCGCTGTTCTCGATTCGGCTGATCGCCGACTTCTTGGTCTCCAGCCGATCCGCAACCTGCTCTTGGGTGAGTCCGGCGTTCTCGCGTGCTTGGCGCAGAAGAGCGCCCACTTTGAAGTCTGTATAGCCCGATTCGAGACCGTCGGCAAACTCCGGGTCACGGGCGGCGCGAGTCTTCACATATTTAGCCAGGTCGCTCATCTTCTCTTCTCCTGCGTAGAAAGTCCTGGCGGCGGGTCTCTGCGATTTCAAGCTCCTGAGGCAGGACACACGGAGGGGCGCGCCCCTACAGCAACTGCCGCCGCTTCACTTCCAGGTAGGCGTTCACCGCTTCGATCCCCGCGTCGCCCGGCGGGGCTTCGACCACCAGCGCGCCCCGCCGTCGTAGGTCCGCGAGCGTTCGGCGGCGCTCGACCCAGAGGTCGCGGGCTACCAGGGTGCGACAGAGGTCGGGCTTTTCGGTCGGTAGCGCGGTCGCCTGCGCTTCGAGCGCGGGATCGGCGAAGGTGAGAACTATCGCGACGTGTTTCGGCAGCAGCCGGGCGACCGCGCGGGCGAGGGTGCGCTCTTCGTCCAGCTCGGGCAGAACGGTGATGACCACCACCAGGGAGCGGGTCTTCAAGCGGCGGCGTACGTGGGCCGTGAGCGCCAGATAGTCGGTCGGCCGGTCCGCCGTCTGGATCTCGGCGGCACGCGCGGTGAGCGCGCGCAGGTGCTTCATCCCCCGCCCCTGCCCGAGGCCGCCGAGACCGCCGGGGCCGCCGCCGTCCGCTTCGTCGTCGAACCCCAAGAACCCCACCCGATCTTCCATCCGGTCGCAGATTGAGGCGAGCAGGACGGCGGCATTGGCGGCGTGATCGAGTCGGGTGAGCGGCCCCACCCGGGCGGCCATTCGGTGGCCGCGATCGACGCAGATCAGCACGTCCTGCGCGCGATCGAGCCGGTACTCGCGGGTGATCGGCTTGCCGTGGCGGGCGGTCGCCTTCCACGCCACGTCGCGCAGGTCATCGCCCGCCACGTAGTCGCGCAGTCGATCGAACTCGCGCCCCTGGCCCAAGCGTGGCGACGGGCGCGCACCGGCCCCGGAGAGGAACAACCGGTCGAGCGCGCGGCGCATTCGGCGCACCGCGAGCAGACTGGGTAAAACGGTGAGAGTGGGCGCCGCCCCGGGGGCCTCGGTAGCCTCGGTAGCCTCGACGAGGCGCTCGATCCAGCCGTCGCGGGTGACGACGAGCCAGGGGGCGGAGAGTGCCACGCTCCCCCGTCGCACCGCGCGAACCGGTAGATCGAAAGGGACGGAAACGGACCCCGCGCGCAACGGCACCACCGCCTCCGCCCGGCTCGCCCGGGCGGAGATCAGCTCGGGCCAGAGCTGGCGCAGGCGGAGGGTGAGGATCGATCCGGCCGCCCCCTCGCGCACGTTCCGTACCTGGATCGTCACCGGCACCTGCTCGTCCTCGCCGAGCGATAGCACCAGCCGCTCGGGGCGTTCGACGACGAAGGCGAAGCGCCCGAGCGCGCGCCGTTCCCGCCAAGCGAGCAGGCCCACGGCGAGCGCGCCGCCCGCCGCCACCCAGGCGATCCACGGCACCCAGGGCGCGAGGAGGGCCACCGCCGCGGCGAGGGCCAGCGCGCGAATTGCGCGCGGTGTCGGGCGCCACCCGCCGCGCGGCGTTGGAGCCCCGGAAGGAGCCGGGGCTTTCAGCGCGGAACCTCCACCTGCTCGAAGATCCGGCGCAGGAGATCGCTCAGGCGTACGCCTTCCATCTCCGCCTCGGGGGTGAGGATCACGCGGTGGACCAGCACCGGCTCCGCCATCTCCTTGACGTCGTCCGGCGTGGCGAAATCGCGCCCGCGCAGAAGGGCGATCGCGCGCGCCACGTCGAGCAGCGCGAGCGAGGCGCGCGGGCCGGCCCCCACCTGCACCGATTCGTGATCGCGGGTCTTCGCTACCACCCGCTGAATGTACGAGATCAACGCGGGCTCCACCCGCACCTGCTCCGAGACCAGACGCCGCGCGGCGACCAATTCGGCCGCCGACATCATCGGCTGCAAGGCTTCGACCTCTTCGTGCAGCCGGTGGCCGGAGGCGTAGGAGGTGAGCACCGCGATCTCGTCTTCGGGCGCCGGGACGTCGATAGAGATCTTGAGCAGGAAACGGTCGCGTTGCGCCTCGGGCAGCGGATAGGTTCCCTCGAACTCGATCGGGTTCTGGGTCGCCACGACCAGAAAGACCGGCGAGATCGGCCGCCGCTCGCCGTCGATCGTCGCCGCCCGTTCCTGCATCGCTTCGAGCAACGCCGACTGCGTGCGCGGCGGCGTCCGGTTCACCTCGTCGGCGAGCAGCAGGTCGCAGAAGATCGGTCCGGGGCGGAAGTCGAACTCTTGGCTCTTCGGGTTGAAGATGTTGGTCCCCAGCAGGTCCGCCGGCATTAGGTCGGGAGTGAACTGAATGCGCCGGAAGCGGCCGCCGAGCAGGCGCGCTAGGCTGAGCGCGAGCAGTGTCTTCGCGGTTCCCGGCACCCCTTCGAGCAGCGCGTGGCCGCCCGCGAGCAGGCAGGCGAGCAGCTGTTCTTTCACCCGGCCCTGGCCGATCACCACCCGGTCGAGCTGGGCGGAGAGCGCGGCGAAACGCTCGGAGACGCGCGCCGCCTCGCCGGAGATCACGGGAGCCTCGGCCGGTGGAGCCGGCGGTGGCCCTGGCGCGGCGGGCGCCGCGCTAGCCTCGGCGTCTGATTCTGTGTTCTCGGACATCGATCCTCCCGAATGCAACGTTAACGATCCGTAGTTGGCGATGAAACTCCTCGCGCGAAATCTCGGGAGCGCCCGGGAGGGGCGGCGAGAAATCAGGCAACAGGAGCGCCATCCGTCCGGCGAGCGCCGAGCCGGAGAGCCCCGTCTCGGCCGCGACGGTGCGGCCCAGATTGTCGTGATGAACGCGCAGCGCATCGACCCGCCGCAGCGCGCGATCGTAAAGTTCGCCGAGCGCATCGACCAGATCGACCACATCGCTGCGCAGGTCCGGATCGGCGCGCTCGGGCGGACCGTGCGGCGAGCGAGCGCGCCAGAACGCGGCCGCCGCGACCAGCAGCGCGAGCAGGAGCGCCGGGCCAAAACCCCAGTCGGCGAGCAGCGAGAGCGTACCCGGATGCCGTTCGAACCCATGGGCGCGCTCGTCGAAGTAGATCGGCCGCGCGCCGGCCGGCCCGGCGAGCGTTTCGAGCAGCGCCAGATGGTCGCCCCGGGCGAGCCGGTCGTTGGCGAAGATCTCCGGGGTTCCGAGCAGGATCACCTCGCCGCGACCGAGCGCCAAGCGCACGACCATCGGCTCCTCCTCGGCCAGGAAAACGACGGTGGCGCCGCGCCGCCCAAGCGCTGAGCGCCGAGGCGGCCTATCGCCTGCTGCGCGCCGGCCCGGGCGACGAGGACGAGTCGCGCAAGCTGAGC
>JBBRUC010000295.1:0-6061 GCA_038248205.1 Thermoanaerobaculia bacterium | reverse complement strand
TTTCTCGGTGACTTCAGTGATTTTCTCGGTGACTTCAGCGAATTTCTGAGTGACTTCAGCAAATTTCTCGGTGACTTCAACCAATTTTTGGGAGACACCAGCGATCTCCTGAATCGAAGCGGTTCCAATCGACGCCCCCGCGAGGGAGAACCTCCGTGGGTAAGCGATGTTCGCTTCCGGTTCGCGCGGGGGGTGGCGGCTCGATCGTCAGGCGAGCAACGGACTTTCCGGATCGAAACTCGGCTTCGTGCCGTGATGCTCGATCCGGCCGCGCTAGTTCTTGCCCAGAGAATAGATCCGCAGACTGTCCTCGCCGATTCCCTCGTTTCACGACAGAACGAAGGCCGCTTTGGGGCCTGCCCTTCCCTTCCGGTCCCGACCCGATTGGCGTCGCGTCCTACCCCGCAAGGACCACCTTTCGGCGGGCTCCATCCCGTGCGTAATGACGTGTTTGCCAAGAAGTGTTCCAGCTACAGTTCAGCCGTCAACGAGGTCTCACCAAGGAGGACGTCATGAGAAATTCGAAGATCACACCCAAGAAATAGCGACGGTTGGCCTCGAGCGCCCGCCTCGCAGCCCCTTTTCTCCTTCTTCAACTGATGCATACGGCGATGCCCACGGGCGATCGCAACAGAAAGGCTCGCACCATGAAAATTCAACGCAACCTGCTACGAAACACTTTCGCCACCGTTCTCGGAGTCCTGATGGCCTGCGGGATGGCAAATTCTCAACCCGGCACCGGTCCCTTCGCAGCCTTCCCCACCCAGAGCGTAAAGGACGGCCGGTTTCTCGGGTTCGCTTGCGCCGGCCTCGCGACGATGGAACAGAGCGTGCGGGTTGACCTTACCGCGCCCCCCGCGACCACGACCTTCAACATCGACGTGTTCGATGGAGATACCGGCGGCGCCGACGGTTCGGGCAATATGCACTGGGATCTCGGAACCCGCCAGTTGAAGCTGTCGCTCTACGCCGACCCGCTACGGACCGGAAATCCCGTACCCGTGAATCTGATCGGCACCTGGTACGGCAACGCGGCCAACGCAACCTCCGGCCCCCTCTGGAGTTCTTCGGCGGCAACGATGCCGGACAATGACTGGTGGGCTCTCACTGTCACCACTTCAGCGATTGCCCAAGCACCGAGCGGCAACTACTTCTACGCCTTGGTGATCGAAACCGACGGCGCCTGCAGCCCTGGCGAGCAGTCGGAGAGCAGCCTCAAATTGGCGACTTCGAACGCGGTGACGTTCTCGATTCCAAACTTCGGACTCGTGGCCAGCCTGCGCCAGGTGTTCAACGACATCCCGATCCTCTACCCCGGTTCCACGGCCACCGCTCCGGCCACCGGCAGTTTTCTTTCCGCGCCAACGACCTATGACGGCACTTTCGAACTCTTCTTGCCCGTGGCCGCTGGCGAGACCGAGTTGCGCCTGTTCGATGGCGACTTCGATTTCGGCACAGACTCCTTGCTCGGCTATCCGTCCGGGGTCTCTTTGGACGCCTGTGCCGATACCGACGATCCCGGCACGTCTGCGTCCTACGACGGCTTTCCGTTCGACACCACCGGGGCTCGCGCTGAAGGAGTCCAAGGCGCCGGCGTTCCCCCAGATGACAACAACTTCGACGCCTTCCGCCGTGGCGAGCTGGGCGATCCGAACGGTATCGGATGCGTTCGCTACGAACTGAGCGATCCGGAAGCGAATACCTACTTCAACGACAACCCCTCCGGCGATCTGGAGTGGGAGCAGTTCATGGTCGCTTCTACCAGCTCCCCGTTGATCGGTGACGCCGACTGGGTATATACCGGCGAGACCGTTCCCGCAGGAATCTGGAAGGTCAAGATCGTGGGTCTGGATCTCTCCAACTTGAACTGCTGGCACACCACGGCCTGCGCCACGACGGCCTCGCGCGAAACGCTGCCCGATGAGGATCCCGACGACGTGCCCCGGGTCGCCGCCTGTCCCGACGATTCAGTCTCCCTGGTAGGCAGTTTCCCCTGGAAGGATGAGTACTTCGGCTATTACAGGGCGCCCCACCCGATGTATTGAGCGCGAGCGTACGACTTCGAACGGCACCCTGTTGGCGGCAGCGAGGAGACAGAAAATGAACGGACTCAATTCGGAATCCCAGGGCCTGCGCAGAATCGACGGCAGGATCGTGCGGCGCAGCTGGGCTGACGC
Source organism: Thermoanaerobaculia bacterium (assembly GCA_038248205.1). Classification (GTDB taxonomy): domain Bacteria; phylum Acidobacteriota; class Thermoanaerobaculia; order Multivoradales; family UBA5704; genus DASYKS01. The sequence goes on along the minus strand of JBBRUC010000295.1, from coordinate 3,884 downwards.
AACTCTGAAACCGCTCCAAGAGATCACCGTGCACGCCGAGGAGACGGTCAGCTCGTTCTTGGCCTATTCCCCTCCCCAGTGGCCGGACTGGAGCTGGCTTCTACCGTTCAATGTCCGCCGCCAGGAGATCGCCGTCGCGGCCACCGACGCGCAAGGCCGCTTCTCGCTCGGCATTCCGCGCGAGGAGATCGACTCGGTCGCCTCTTGGCGGCAGGGCCGAATCGGCCACGGCGACTTCAGCCGGCCCAGGCTTTTCGATCTCGCAAAAGACCTGGAGTCCCAGACGCAAGGCGGGCCGCCGGCCGAGGCGATCCGCAGAACCGATTTCCTCGGCAACTGCCGGAAGCGGGTGGGGCGGCCGCTCACCGACCAGATCGAAGCCTTGTTTCATGGCGCCATGGCCCTTTCGGATGAGAGCGTAGAGTCGCTGCTCGAAACCCGCGTGGGGCCGCCGCGCCCCGCTGCTCCGCCTCGGCCGCAGGTAAAGGAACTCGCGGCGCTCGCCCGAGTCCAAGGCCTGCCGCGCGAGGCCGTGGACGGCGCACAATTCGGCCGTTGGCTCGGCCCGGTCTGGCGCCAGACCAACCTCTATTTGCCTCTCTGGACGTTGCTCGTAGAGGTTCCCGACATTACGTTCCGCGTTACCGCAGGCGCGGGCGAAGGAGTGGCCCTCGATTCTGATGGATTCTTCGGCGTCCTCTGGACCGGCGACCCGATGAACGAGCTGACACTCGCGCTCTCGACCGCAGCCCGCCCCGAATTCGCCGAGGTTGCTCGCCCGGCCGGCGTCCGCGACCGGCAGGTACCGCTTCCGGCATCCAGGCCGTGGCTCCCGGCAGCACCTAGTCAAATGTTCCACCACGTGGCGGCTTGAACGGGGGGGGGCATGCACCTACCCCGAAGGGCGGGTTCATCTCCCCCCCCGAATTGTAGGGAAGCCACCCTTTCTACGGTGGCGCCGGAACCTGGACCCCTCTATTCTCAAATCGTGGCTGACTTTGGGAAGCAAAATCCGCGCAACTCTCAGGATCGGGCAACCGCTCGGACTCGCCATTTGCCGTTCATCCTGGCGCAGGTGACCGCCGCGATCCTGCTGACGATTTCGTTCTGGCTCCCCTTTTGGCACATGACTCTGATTAGCCCCGCCCACCCGGAAGGGAGGCGGTTGACTTCTTATTTAGACCAACTGCAAGGACCGCTTGAATCGGCCCTGAGGCCTGTCGGCGGGCTCGACGCGAACCTTCTCGACGATCTCGCGCAGCTAGAACATTCGCTCGACTTGGCTCTGGTGATCGTCACCTTCTTCCTGCTGGCCGCAGCACTGCTCGCCCGCAGCCGCTGGGCAGCCTTGCTGGCCGTGCCCGCGGCCATCTTTCCGCTGATTGTGGTGGCAGACACGGCCCAGACTCTCTTCGAAGTTATGGTCTCGCTCTCCCCCGGCGCCAGCGTCCTGAAAACCTGGCCGACGCTACAACCTTTTGGTCGAATGGTGGTCGGCCCGATAGCGCTCGAAGTACGCCCCGGCGTAGGGTTTATTGTCGCCGTGATGGCTTCGGTCGCCGTTCTCGCCAGCCTCTGGCTCCACTTCAAGGACACCCACCGCTTCGCTAAGATCCAAAGATAACGACAGGCAGTGGCTATTTTCCTCGAATAGGAATACGGTCGTAAGTCATGATTGGCGAACCGACGGTAAGGAGGTTGCAATTCGTTGCCGTTAGCGGACCGCTTCTGCTTCTCAGCGCGATCGAAATTGCCCGCGAGATGTTCAACTCGGTGCTCTCGCCCTGGGTGGCGCGCCTGCTGGTTCTCGCTCTCGCACTGGCTCTGCTCGCGCTCTTTTATCACCTGATTTTCGAGCGCCTGGAACATCTCGAGCAACGGCTGCTGCGGCAGAATCGCGAGCTGCTGGAACTGCATGCCGCCTCCCTGGTGGTGACCGCCGACCTCTCGCTCGATACCGTCCTGCACACCGTGGTCGAGCGGGCGCGCGCATTGCTCGGCACCCGCTACGGGGCCATCTCTGTGGTCGACCAGCAGGGGCAGATCACGTCATTCGTCACCTCCGGCATCGACCCCCAGCTACGGGCTGCCCTCGGTGCCCCGCCGCGAGGACGAGGAGTTTTGGGTGTGGCGCTCAACGAGGGGCAGCGCCTGCGCCTGGACGAGATTTCCCAGGACCCGCGCTCGGTGGGCTTCCCGCCGGGGCATCCGGAGATGCACAGCCTGCTCGCCGTTCCGGTGGTCTGCCGGGTTCCCCACCGCGGCAACCTCTACCTTTCCGAAAAAGAGGACGGCGAGCAGTTCACCCAAGACGACGAGGAGGTTCTGGTGCGCTTTGCCGAACAGGCGGCGATCGCGATCGACAACGCCTATCTGTACGGCCAGGTTCGGGCTCTCGGCGCGGCGCGCGAACGTTTGCGGATCGCGCACGAGATGCACGACGGTCTGGCCCAGGTTCTTGCGTACGTCAACACCAAGGCCCAGGTAGTTCGCGAGTACCTGCGCCAAGGAAAGATGGAGGAGGCGCAAAAACATCTCGACGAATTCGCCGGCGCGGCCCGCGACCTCTACGGCGACGTGCGGCAGCAGATCCTGGACCTGCGCACGGTCCGGCCCGAAGAGGGCGGTTTGGCGGCGGCGGTCGCCGACTACGCCAATGGCTGGGAAAGCCAGACCTCGATCGAGGTGGAACTGGCGGTCGAGCCGGTCGGCCGCCTGCCCGGAGACATCGAGAGCCAATTGCTGCGCATCTTCCAGGAGGCGCTGGCCAACATCCGCAAGCACGCCCACGCTAGCTGGGCGCGCGTGACGCTGGCGCAAACCGACGAGGCGCTCTGCCTGTGGGTGAGCGACAACGGGGTGGGATTCGAGCCGGCGGTCGCGGCTGAGTGCGGCCGGTTCGGAATCAAGACGATGACGGAACGGGCGGCGGCGATCGGTGCAACCCTGGCGATGGTCTCCCAGCCCGGCGCGGGAGCCCGCTTGGAGTTGACCCTGCCTCTGCCCCTGCCGGGAAAGTACCGCGGCCCCGAAGTGAAACCGGAGACCCCGAATGCGCATCCTTCTAGCTGACGATCACACGCTCTTTCGCAGCAGTCTACGCAGCCTGCTGGAAACGCGCGGGCTGGAGGTGGTCGGCGAGGCAAGCGACGGCGGCGAGGCGATCGAGCTGGCCGGCTCTCTGAACCCCGACCTGGTGCTAATGGACCTGTCGATGCCCGGGCTCAGCGGGATCGAGGCGACGCGGCATCTGGCGGCGTCGATGCCGGATCTGAAAATCGTCATCCTCACCGCGTCGATGGAGGACGAAGACCTGTTCGAGGCGCTCCGCGCCGGAGCCCACGGCTACCTGCTCAAGAGCCTGGAAGCCGACAGCTTCTTCGACTTCCTGGATCGCGCCATGGCGGGAGAGCCCGCGCTCACCCCGGAACTGTCGCGCAAGGTGCTCGACGCCTTCTTGAGCCGCGGTGCCACAGAAACGAAAGCGGAAGTTCCGGACGCCCTCACCGGCCGCGAGCGCGAGGTTCTTGAGCTGATGGTTGAAGGGATCACCTCCAACCGCCAGATCTCAAAACGCCTCGGTGTGACCGAGAACACGGTGAAGTACCACGTCCGAAACATCCTCGACAAGCTTCACCTGAGCAACCGAACCCAAGCCGTCTCCCACGCCCTACGCCACGGCATGGTGGAATTCAAGGACTCTCCGTCGGAGTAATGAGGAGAGACAGGGTATCGGACCTTGGATCAGGGCTCCGTCAAAGTCGTCGGCGGCTTGCCGCACCAGCCCTCACCCCCGACCCCTCTCCCGAAACGGGAGAGGGGAGAACAGCAAAATCAACCTCTCTTTGCTCCCCTCTCCCTTTGGGAGAGGGGTCGGGGGTGAG
>JBBRUC010000294.1:0-6170 GCA_038248205.1 Thermoanaerobaculia bacterium | reverse complement strand
GGAACTCCCCAACGGCAGGAACCGAAGGCGGCGACCGCAACGAATAATCTCGGGAAGTCCCGAGGCGCCGCTTGCGCGGCGACACAAACACCCCAAACAGAGCCCTGCGGCTCGGCGGGGTTGATCGGAAGCAATCTTGGAGGCGGGACGAGGGTCTCCCCTCATTCCGCGGCCCGCAATCCTAGAGGCGTAGGGTCAGACTGTCAAACGGGCGGTCGGATTCCCCGCCGAGCCCTCCTACCGCACCTCGCCGAGCGCCAAGGCGGCGCAACCCTGTTTACTGTAGTCGGCGGGCGCTTCGAGCGGCGTCAGGGGAACCGAGAGCGGCTCGGCGACCGAGGAGCGCCAGCGGAGCTGGCCGCCGGTTCGGTCGGAGAGGATCGACTCGCCTTTTTCGATCGTCCACCACGCGGCGCGGGCTCCGGAGCGGAGCAATGTCCAGCGCACCGGCAGCCCCTGGGATAGGCGCACCCGCCAGATCTCGCCCGCGGCTCCGGCCAGCTCGATCCCTCCGTTCCCTTTCCCTCCCGCGCCGGCGGTTTCGTCGCTCCGAGAGGGCGGACGGACCGGGACACGGCCGAGGAGGAGCTTCGGCAGATCGGCCAGCTCGATCCGATCGAGCGGCGCGCCAACCAGAGAAAGCGCGCCTTCAAGAGCGCAGGCGGCGCGCGCCCGGTGGTCGAGAAACAGGCCGTGCCCGCCGTCGACGTCGAGACTCCAGAGCGCCCGACCGAGCGGGTCGGCCGCGCTCGCCTGATAGCGCTCGGCCGATTGGAGCTTGAGCGCCAAGCGGAACGAACCGTCGCCCCGCGGACCGGAGTAGGACATTCGGAAGAGGTGTTGGGTACCGATCGCCGAGGGAGGAACCTCCCAGGCGGGCGCCTTCTCGGGAGCCAAGCCACGCGGCGGCGCCGAGGTGCAGGCACACAGCAGGCCGAGCAGAAGCGTCAGCGAGGCGCGGCCGGCGGATCGACTAGCGGCGTGGCAGCTCGCCGAGCTTGCGCTTGACCTGATCGGCATTTTCGCTTTCGAGCGCCAGGGCGCGCCGGTAGGCTTCACGCGCCCGCTCCACGTCGCCGGTGGTCTTGTAAAGGTCGCCCAGATGCTCCTGCACGGCGGAGTCTTTCGGCATCAACCGTGCCGCCCGTTCGAGCAGGCCGCGCGCCTCGGTGTACTCCTTCAAACGGAAGCGGACCCAGCCGAGAGAGTCGACATAGGAACCATTTTCCGGATCGAGCGCGACCGCCCGGCGGATCAGCGACAGCGCCTCGTCCAGGTTTTCGCCGCGATCGGCCCACAGGTAGCCGAGATAATTGAGGGCGGAATGGAAATCGGGCTCCAGGAGAAGCGCCTGGCGAAACGCCGCGACCGCGCGCTCGTAGTCCTCCGTGCGTTCCAGCGCCGCACCGAGAAGGAACCAGGGGGCGACGAGATCCGGTTTCGCGGTGGTCAGGCGGGAGAGAATCGGAATCCCTTCCCTGTAGCGCTCCAACCGCTGGTAGACCTGAGCCGCCGCGAACGCCGAAGCGGGGCCGGCGGCCTCCAGCTTGTCGATCTCGGCTCGCCCTTCCGCGTCGCGCCCCTGGCGAAAAAGCAACTCGGCGCGCTTGGCTTGGAGGCCCAGGGACGGCCCTCCCTCGGCGCCGCCGAGCGAGGCGAGCAAAACGAGCCCCGCGGCCGGATCTTGCGTCTCGGCCGCCGCGTCGACGGCGAACAAGATCGCGCGGTCGCGGACCTCCCGACCGACTCCGGCGCCGTCGGCGAGCAGGGGGCGCACCACATCGGTCACCCGCGCCCAGGCCTTGGCGTCGGCGAGCAGCGCCACCAACTCCAGCCTCGCCTCTGCCGCCTCGTCCTTCTTGCCTGCCTTGGCGAGCGCTTCGCCGGTCGCCAAGAGCGCCTTTTCGGCATCGCCCTCTCGGCCCGCGCGATCGAGGCACCGGGCGAGGGCGAGCGCCACCGGCAGGTCGGCCGGCGCATCCTTGGATAGCCGGTCGAGAATCTCGATCGCCTCGGGAGTGCGCCCCAAAGCGGCGAGGGTCATGCCGCGCAGACGGAGGAGGTAGAGGTTGTCGGCGGCTTGATCGGCCGCATCGCTCGGGTCGGTCGCTTTCGGGGACTTTGCGTCGGCCGCCGATTTGGCTTCGGCGAGCAGATCGTCCACCAGGGTGAGCGCGCCGTCGAGTTCACCGGAGAAATAGAGGACCGACGCGCGTTGGCGGCGCAACTGCGGATCGGCGCGGACGCTCTCCGGCGCCGATTCGAGCGTCTGGCGGGCGGCGGCGATATCGCCCCGGTGCTCTTGGAGATCGGCGAGCGTCGATCGCACATCGACCGACTCGGGGTCGGTGGCCAGCAGATCGATCAGCGCTTTTTCCGCCTCGGCATTCTGCTGGGAGCGGAGCAGCGACTCGACCAGCAGCCCCGCCGCCATCCGATTGTTCGGCACGAATTTGACCAGGTCGGAAAACACCTCCGAGGCCTTCTTGCCCTCGCCCCGATCGAGGTAGATGCGTCCGAGCGGCAAAAGCGACTGCAGGTCGGAGGGGTCTTTGGCACGGATCGCTTCGAGCACTTCAACCGCTGAATCGAGCGCCGCGGGCGTCCGGCTGGCCAAGGTCAAATAGACCTGACCGGCGATGCGCAACAGATCGAGGTCGTCGGGGGCCAGGGAACGCGCCTTGTCGATCTCCCGCTTCGCCCTCTCGGCCCCACCCGCTCCGGAGGCCAGAGGCGACTGCGAGAGGCGAGCCAAAAGAAGGCCGTGCTCGGCGCGGATGTACGGATCGTCGGGCGCCAGCTCCTCGGCCTCGTCGTAGGCGGCGAGCGCCTCGGCCCACGAGCCCTCGGCGGCCAGCGATTTGGCGACCGCGAAGCGGAACGCGCCCGCGGCGAGGTTCGTCGCCTCGACGGCGGACTCCGGAGCCGGCGGCGGACTCTCTGAGATCGCCGGAGTCGCGAGGGCTACGAGCCCCCAGCAGAAACAGAATAGGGGGATCGAGGGACCGGAGATTCGCGCGCGCAGCATGTCCGGCAGACTAACAGCGCCCCCGCCGCTTGCCAAGCCGAGGTGGTGCCCCTATGATCTTGCCCTCTGCGCTTAACTGAAGCGCACTCTAGGACTTAAGTTGAAATCGACGGCAGGCACCGGATCGAAGTGGCCAAGCTCGGACAACTCCTGATTTCGCGCGGCTGGATCAACCTGTCGCAGCTGACCCGTGCGCTCAAGACCCAGAGCGTGGTGGGGGGACGGCTGGGCACCTGCCTGCTCGAAATGGACATCCTCACCGAGGAGCAGCTCGCCAAGGGGCTGGCCGAACAGCTCGGCCTGCCGGGGGCGACCGTCGAGCAGCTACGCGCCGTGCCCGAAGAGGTGCGTGGCGTGTTGCCAGCCAAGGTCGCGCGCCGCTGCCATGCGGTGCCGTTCCAGCTGGTCGGCAATCGGCTCGACGTCGTGATGCTCGATCCCCGGAATTTGACCGGCCACGACGAAGTCGCCTTCGCCTCCGGCCGGCGCGTTCGGGTCCACGTGGCCCCCGAGATTCGAATCTTCGAGGCGCTGGAACGCTATTACAGCGAAGAGTGCCCGTCGCGCTTCACCCTTCTGCTCGATCGGCTGAATCGCGCGCGCTACCTATGGAAAGAGGAAAAGGAGCGCGAACCGGAGGTCACCGAACCCGCGCCCCGGCCGATTCCAAATCGCCACGGCGCACCGCTCGGGCTCGACCGCTTTCCCGACCTTCCGACCCTCGGGCCGGGGCGCGGCCGCGGCCCCCTGCTCGATCTGCCGGTGACCCCTGCCCGCACCCCTGCCGACCTCTTTCCTCCGGTCCGTCCTCTCGGTTCCGTACCACCTCCGGAGCCGACCCGACCGGAGCCGAAACCGACGCCACCGGAACCGCCGCGACCCGCACCGCCGGCCCGCACCGCGGCGCCCTCGGCTCCGGCATCCCCAACTCCTGCGGGCTCGACTCCGGCGGCCCCAGCTCCTGCGTCGGCCGCGACGAAGGAGACCAAAGCCCCGGCTTCCCCACCGGCCCCGACCGTTGCCCGGGTGATCTCGCTCACCGAGGAAGAGCGCGCCGACCTCGCGCGCATCGAGGCTCCCCCGCCGGCCGTCGTGAAGCCGACCCCGCCCCCGCTTCGTGCCGCGGCCCCGGTTCCGGCTCCGGCCGCGGCTAGCGCTCCGGTCACCGATCCGTCTGCGACGCCTCAGGCACCGGGTTCGCTCGACGAACTCTCCCGGGCACTGGAAGGGACGACCGATCGCGACGACCTGGCGACCTTGATGCTCGGATTTTTGATCCGCCACTTCCGCCGCGCGGCGCTCTTCTCGATCAGCCGCGGCCGGGCGTCGGGCTGGCGTGCCCTAGGTGAGAGCATCGATCCGGTCGCTTTCGCGAAATATCGGGTGGCGCTCGATCAACCCTCGGTGTTTCTCAACCTGGATCGCGGCGGCAGCCTCTACCTCGGCCCCCTGCCGCCGATGCCCGCCCATCGCGAGCTGGCCAGGAGCTGGGGAGGTGGTCTTCCCGGGCGCGTCGCCATGCTGCCGATCCGCCTCGGCGATCGACTCGTCGCGGTGCTGTACTTCGATGGCGAGGATGCCTCCTGGGCCGAATTCGGGATCGAGGTGCTCAATCGTCTGCGCACCGATTTCGCGGCTGCCCTGGAACGTTGCATCCGCGAGCGCCGCAACACGAGAGCGGGTGAGGTAGAGTTACCCTCGTGAAAGCTCCAAGTGCATCTGTTTCCGTGACTTCGTTGACACCCCTGGGGGCCGTTGTTATCCTGGCCCAAGCTTCGGAGCAGCGATGATCAAGTCGGACATCGTCGAGAAAATCGCCGAATCCTCGGACGTTCCCCGCATCAAGGCGGCACAGGCCGTGGACACCATTATTGAGGCGATGAAGAACGCCCTTTTCGAGGGCAAGAGGATCGAGCTGCGCGGATTCGGAGTGTTTCAAGTGCGCGACCGCAAGAAGGGGGTCGGGCGCAATCCGAAGACCGGCGTCGAGGTTGCGATCAGTCCCGGCAAGACCGTTCGCTTCAAGCCCGGCAAGGATGTCAAGAACCTTTGAGCGGCGGCGAGCGCCCTCCGCTCGAAATCGCGGAGTTTCGGCGCCCGCTGATCGAGCTTCTGCCGCCGCTGGGGGTTACGCTGCCCCCTGCCCCACCGCGTTACGTTCGGGCGTTCCTGCTGCTCGTTGCGTCGCTGTTCTGCACTACGACGCTCGGCGCGGTCTACGTCCTGCAGACCCGTACCAACGTGATGAGCGATCTCGATCTGGTGCTCACCCCACGCGCGATCCGCGCGGTCTGGGGCGATCCCGGGTTGCTCCATCAGGGGCTCTGGTTTTCGCTCACCGCCCTCGGCATTCTGCTGGTCCACGAACTGGGCCACTATTTCGCCTGCCGCTGGTACCGCCTGCCGGTCACCCTCCCCTACTTCCTGCCGAGCCCGATCGCGTTCGGCTCGTTCGGGGCGTTCATCCGCATCCGCGCGCCGCTCTCGGACAAACGGGAGCTGTTCGACGTCGGAGTGGCCGGGCCGATCGCCGGGTTCGTCGCGCTGATCCCGGTCTTGATCTGGGGCGCCGCCCATTCGCGCATCGTCGATCTGGCAACGCTCGGCGGCGCCGAAGGGTCGTTGCTCTACTCCCCCGGCCATCCGCTCGTCATGCAGCTCGCGCTCTACGCCTTTCTCGGCGCCGTTCCCTCGGGCTCGGTGGTGGAGCTGCACCCGGCGGCCCTCGGCGCCTGGTTCGGCCTGCTCGCCACGGCGATCAACCTACTCCCCTACGGCCAACTCGACGGCGGCCATGTGATGTACGCAACCTTCGGCCGTCTCCAGAGGCGCCTCGCCCTGCCGCTGTGGGGCGCGCTCGCGGCTCTATCCTTCTGGTCGCCGAGCTGGATTCTCTGGACCCTGATCACGCTCGCGATCGGCCTCAAGCATCCTCCCGTACGCGATGAAGAGCGGCCGCTCGACAGCGGTCGCAAGGTGCTCGCGGCGGTGGCCCTATTGATCTTTGTCTTGTCGTTCACCCCGATGCCGATGCAGTTGATCGAGCTACCGGTGCGCTGACGGCGGAGGCGCGCCAAAGGGGGGCAAGCCCCCCTCTGGACTCCCCCCAGAGGACAGAGAGCCCAGAGCTCAGAGGTCAGAG
>JBBRUC010000293.1:0-6231 GCA_038248205.1 Thermoanaerobaculia bacterium | reverse complement strand
TCGGCAAGCCCGCTACCGCCAGCGCCGAACGGCCAGTGAGGCGAAAGTGACGGAGCACCGTAGACAAAACAGCCCTGCTGGTGTACCCGACCGTGATACGACCTATCTCCTCTGTCGGACCTGCGGTGCGCCGCGAACTCCATTTATTCGCTTCGAGTTTAAATCAAGGCCCAACAGGCCTTCTCGCCGACCTAAACGTCCAAATTCCTGCGGGTCTGGGTGACCGTTAACACGAAAGGGAGCGCCACCGGCTGATCCCTGAGGTAGACCCAGAAATCAGGATCGAGCGCCAGGCCGTAGCGGTTCCGGAGGAGGAGTTGGCTGGGTGCGGCGCCCGCGGCGGCGAGGGTCTGGGTTCCAGCACGTCGATTCCTGGGCAGGAAGGAACCTTTCAAGGGATGAAGGCGGAGGTGGCTATCTCGTCGGCGCTTTCGAGTTGGACCCGGACGGCAAGGTTCTCGAGCCGGGCCAGGCGCTCGTGGAAGACGCGATAGTCGCGTCCGCCGGAGCCGATGCCGAAGGCGTTGAGGTACTCGACCACCGCGTCGAATGCGGCGAAGCCGGAGGAGAACGCGAGGGTCTGATTCCAGCCAAGGAGGGTCCGGTCGGCACCGAACGGGAGGGGGAGGCGGTCGTCCAGGGCGGTGAGGGCGACCGTGAGTCGGGCAGTTCGGCCGATCCGTGCGGTCCGAGTAACGGACCGAGCCGAGGTGGGGGAGTAGGGGAGAGGGCAGAGCAGGAGTGCCTTGGGTTGCACGAGGCGCTCGATCGAGGCGGCCTTGGCTCGCCGCTGCTGGTTAGGCGACTCCTGGCCGAGAGAGCCAGGAACGTCCGGCTCGCGTTCGTCGAGCCGGACTTGTGTGCTCTTGCCGCCGTCCTTCACGCTGCGGCGAAGGCCTGTTGGAGGAGCCGGAAGTCATGGAGGAATGCGACCAACGGGTTCGAACTGGGAACCGTTGGGGATACCAAAGCCGTTTTCGCCTCTCTTCCCGCGGGTCCGAAAGAAACGCCTGGTCGCGCCCGACCGACCCCGGTCGCTCGCGTTCGAGGCGGCCTGAACTTCGATCGAGCGGTCGGCCAGCCGGCAATTCCAAGAAAATCCGCGACGACATGGCCAAGGGCAGTGTCCCAGCGGTCGCAACCCCTCCGTTCCGATCAGGGCTCGGCGCGGCCTCGTGGAGCCCATCGACCGATTCGAGGACCGCAGCGGCTTCGTCGAGATGCGCCTGCACTTCGCGACTTACGGATCCGGGGACGTGGATCGGCGTGCCCAAAATCGTAAGAAGATCGATTCTGCCGGCTCGCGCCCGGATGATCAAAGGCGATGCGTCGACGACCAGGGGATCAGGCATCGCCAAGCTCGGCGGCGAACTCGCCGAGGTCGATCTTGACCACGTCCAGCTTGCGCCGAGCAAGCTCGTCGAGAAACGCGAGACGAGTCAAGCCTGCGATCTGCCCGGCTTTGCTGCCGCTGATCAGGCCCTGGGGTACCACTGGACGGCAGCCGCGAACCGCAGCTCCTCTGTGAACTGCGCTGGGTCAATCCGCAGGGCCCAGAACGCCTCTTCAGGCATGTCGATCTTGAGCGAAACCATGGGTATCGCGTTCGGTGTCTCACTTGGGTCACCGCCCAACACTTCTCTTATAGTTCTACTAGTTCTACTAGTTCTACTTTCAGCGCTACTGAGAAAGGAGCCTTCCGTGAAGAAGAAGCTAGCGAAGTTGTCGCTTCGCCGCGAGACCGTCCGCGAGCTGCTCGCAGGCGAAACTCCCCAAGTTTTCGGTGGGTTGACGCCGTCCGACCCAAGGGCCTGCACGGTCAACAGTTGCCCTAACTGCACCGCCTATACGAACTGCGGGGGCAGCAACTGCTCCGCCTTCGTCTGCCAGTAGGAAGATCGAGGCCTGCCCCGAAGGTTCAGACGATCGACCCGGCCGCCATCGGCCGCTTGCTCGGCGTCGTGCAGGGCGGACGGCGGACGGATGGAACCGGAATCGTGATCCCTCAGGGTTCGCTCGCCGCGTTCTACCACTCTTGATTTCGACCTGAGCCGTGATCCCCGGGCCGGCGCGCCCGGGGTTTCGCGTGTCTTACCCCGCCATGCTGCTTTCCGTTTGTTTGATCGCCAAAGACGAGGAGCGCTTTCTGGCCGGCGCGCTCGCCTCGGTGCGCGAGGTGGCGGATGAAATCGTTCGGGTCGATACCGGGTCGTCGGATCGCACCGTAGAGATCGCTCGGGAGCACGGTTGCCGTGTCCTTCTGGAGCCATGGCGCGCACGACTTTTCCGCCGCGCGAAACGCTCCAGGCCGCGCCGCCGGAGATCGGCGGTTATTTCCTCGAACGCCACGATCGCGTGATCCGTCCCGACGACGGCGAGCCCGACGTCTATTCGATCGGCATGCTGCGGTTGGTCCGCAGCCACCCCGAAATCCGCTACGAGGGGATCGTCCACAAGCGCTCGAACGACGCCGTGCCGTGCGGCGAATTGCCAGCATCGTGCCGCCTTAGAACGCGACACTTATAATCACGACACTCTAGTGTCATGATTAGCTCATGAGCGGTCTCGACAACGACCCAACCTACTCGATTGGTGAGCTGGCCGACCTCGCGGACGTGTCGCGGCGGACGGTGCGCTATTACATTCAGCGCGGCCTCCTTCCGGCGCCGGATGGCGCCGGGCGCGGCAGCCGCTATACCCAGCGGCACCTCGACGCCCTGATCGAGATCCGCCGGCTGCAGGAGTCGGGCAGTCCGCTGCCCGAGATCGCGGCGCGGCTCGACGGCCAGCCCTGGCCGGAGGCGGCTCCGCTCTCCATCCCCGGTTCGCTCTCCGTCTGGACGAGGATTCCTCTCGCCGACGGCGTCGAGCTCCACCTGTCCGGCCGACACCTCGACGGCGACACGATTCGTGCCCTGGCCGAGGCGCTCCATCCCATTTTGAACCCTCAAGGAGCCGACTGATGGTCACTTCCTCCAGGTCAAAGCAGAAATCCGTTCCTCTTCATCGGATCCCGGAGTTTCCGTTCCCCGCGCCAGGACCGTTCCCCGCGCCGGGTCCGTTCCCCTGGCCGTTTCCGTTCCCGTGTGGGCTCCTCGTTCGCGACCGTGCGATCCCGCTCGAAGGTGTCGCTATCAACGTTCGCCTTTCCGGCCTGTCGACCGAGGTGGAAGTCCGGCAGCGCTACCGCAATACGGAGAATGTCCCGGTCGAGGCGGTGTACGTCTTTCCGTTGGAGGAAGGGGCGGCGGTCTGCGGATTCTCGATCCGGATCGGCGAACGGCGGGTCCGCGGCAAGGTCGAGGAGCGCGAGCGGGCCTTCGAGATCTATGACGACGCGATGGCCGAGGGGCACGGCGCGTTCCTGCTCGACCAGGAACGGCCGAATGTGTTCACGGCATCGGTCGGCAACCTGCGGCCGGGCGAGACGGTCGAGGTGCAGATCCGCTACGTGGCGCTCGCCCGCTTCGAAGGCTCGGCCGTCCGCCTCGCGATTCCCACCACGGTGGCGCCGCGCTACTTTCCGGCCGGGCCGCCGCGGGTCGGCCAGCCGGAGAGCGAGCGGGTGAATCCCGAGCACCGTCGCTCGGTTCCTTACGGTTTGACGCTCCGCGTCGATCTCGACCTCGGCGGTCCGGTGGCGCGCGTCTCCTCGCCCAGCCATCCGATTGAGTTGAGCCTCGGCGGTGCCGGAGCGCCGGGCGCGTCGGGCGCCAGCGTGGAGCTGGCCCAGGCCGAGGCCGCCCTCGACCGGGATTTCGTGCTGCTCGCCGAAGCCGTCGAACCCCATCGTCCCCACGCGAAGGTGGCACGGGGAGAGGACGATCGGTCGGTTGCCATGGTCACGTTCTACCCCGAGCTTCCGGGGGAGGCGGACGGCTCGGAGGTGCTGTTCCTGCTCGACTGTTCCGGCTCGATGGCAGGTCCGTCGATCGACCAGGCGCGCCGGGCGCTGGAGCTGGCGATCCGTGCCCTGTCGGAACGCGACACCTTCAACGTCGTCCGTTTCGGCTCGCGCTTCGAATCGCTCTGGCCAGCGCCGCGATCGTTCGATGAAGGCTCGCTGGCTGAGGCGGTCGCCTGGCTGCACCGGATGCGCGCCGATCTCGGCGGCACCGAGATCCTGGAGCCGCTGCGCCATCTGCTCGATTCGAAAGCCGATGCCGAGCGGCCGCGGCAGATCCTGCTGCTGACCGACGGGCAGGTAGGCAACGAAGCCGAGGTAGTGCGGCTGGCCGCCGAACACGCCGGCCGGGCGCGCATCTTTACCTTGGGCATCGGCACCGCGGCGAGCGACTATCTCGTGCGCGAGCTGGCGCGAGTGAGCCGCGCAGCTTGCGAATTCATTTTTCCCGGGGAACGGATCGAGGCCAAGGTGCTGCGGATGTTCAACCGCGTCCGCACCCCGGCCCTCTCCGATCTGCGGCTCGATTGGGGAGGCGCCGAGGTGGAACAGGCTCCAGCGAAGACGCCGCCCTTGTTCTCCGGCGAGGCCCTCACCGTCTTTGGGCGGATCCGGGGGAAGCGCCCCAAGCGCGTCACCCTTCACGGCGGCGGGCGAAGCTGGGAGCTGGCGCTCGACTTCGCGACCGCGGAGACCGGTGGACCGATCCCGGTCCTCTGGGCGCGCGAGGCGATTCGCGACCTCGAGCGGGGCGGTCTACGACGTGGCTCGAGCCAGAAGGGCGCCGCCGAGAAACGCACGAACCGCCAATTGATCGAGCTGGGGAAGCGTTACGGTCTGGTCTCCAGCGCAACCAGCTACGTGGCGGTCGACGAGCGGCCGGAGGGGGAACGTACGCTCGCAACGGCCGAGTTGAGACCGGTCCCCGTTGCGCTGGCCGACGGGTGGGGGCGAGGCGGCCTGCAAAACGCCCCACATGGCATCCCAATGACGAGAGGGGGTGGACCCCAGTTGAAAGCCACGACGGGAGCGTTCTCGGTCGCCAACCTTGCGCCCGCCGCCCCGGCTCCGCGCGGAATCCTCGCGCGGGCCAAGGCGCGGTTCGGATCGTCGTCGGCCGACGACTTTCGATCCCCCTCCTCCATGTTTTTTGAGGCTGCGGCACCGGTTGAAGCGTTTGCGCCCCGAGCGGTGCCTCCAACCACCGACAGGCTCTACGACCTGCTCCTCACCCAGAAAGCCGACGGCAGTTTCCCGGCGTCGCCAGCCCTCCGAGATTGGCTCGTACCGATTTCGGCGGAGGTCGAGACCGCCCTCTCGCAGCCCGGCGAAACGGTCGTGGCGACCGCCCTCGGCTTGGCTCTGCTCGAACGCGACGAAGCGGCGCGCGAAGAGCAGTGGCGCCCGGCGGCGAAGAAGGCCCGCGCCTGGCTCGCCCGCCAGGGCGGTGGCTTGGAGGCTGGTGAGCTGGCCAAGGGTTGGTTGGCGCGGGCGAGTTGAGGCGGGCGGATCTAGAAGCCGGCGGCGCTGAGGGCCAACGCACGCGTTGCCCTCTGCCCGCTCACGCTCCGCGCTTTGACCCCCGCGCCAGCTGCTGCCGTACCAGGGCTCGACGCTACGCAGCGCCGAGCGTGTGACCGGAGACGGCGAACTCGTAGCAGGCATGATTTCCCGTCCGTGCGACGAGTGCCCGGCGCCCATGATCCGTCACGGGGCCGACCTCTATAGGGATGGACATCAGCCGAGAAGCGGAGATGCTGGCCATGACGCCTGCAGGCGCCACGGAGGAGCCGTTGATCGAGGAGAGGGTTTGGGGAGCCGTGCGGGCTCTGCGCGAGCGGGGCCTGAGCAAGAAGGAGATTGGTCGACAGCAAGTGGCTTCGGCAGAAGTGGGAGCCGCAGCAGCGGCCCGGTCGCAGCCGGGCGTTGGATCGGTGGGAGTCGTTTTTGCGAGGGCGGGCTCCAGAGGTGGCCTTCAACGCCGCGGTGCTGCACCGAGAGCTAAGGACCCAAGGCTTCGAGGGTTCGTACGGGAGGTCAGCATCGCCAGACGTTCGGGACGGACTGGCCCCAAAGCGCCGACGCACTCCAAAACGGCGGGGCGCCGCTCGTCGCCTCCGCGCCTAGGTGCTCGGCCACCAGCGCCGCCAGGCCGTCGAATCCGTTTCGCAGGTCCGCGGGCGAGACGTGAGCGAAAACTCGGCCGGTACGACCCAACGCGATCATCCGAGCGCCCCCAGGAGGGCCACCAGATCGCCGATCGAGAGGCCTTCCACCCGCGCACCAGACGGCATCACCAGCACGGGCTGACTCGATGCGGTCTCCGG
>JBBRUC010000292.1:0-6238 GCA_038248205.1 Thermoanaerobaculia bacterium | reverse complement strand
GACGCGGCCCGCGGTTGGTCCCTGTACCTGCTGGCCACGGTTTCTATCCACGCCCCCGTGAGGGACGAGTCCGTCGAGCTTATTGTAGTCACTCGCCACTGGGTCGTTTCAATCCACGCCCCCGCGAGGGAGGCGACCCGCATCCAGCGCAGTCGCAGCAGCCGCGCCCGGGTTTCAATCCACGCCCCCGCGAGGGAGGCGACGCCGCGGCTCTAAAGCCTTGGCTTGCAGCATGATACAACCCGGTTTGCGCGAAGTGGGGTGATCCGCCCCTTGATTTAGCTGGGACGATCGCGGGGTCGTAGCCGATGTCGTTGAAACTGCGGAGTTTACGGGCTGCGCGAACCTCCGTGGGTAAGCGATGTTCGCTTCCGGTTCGCGCGTGGGGTGGTAGGGGCGGCCCCCGTGGCCGCCCTTCGATCAGGCGCCCGTGACCTCCCAGGGCGCCCGCGCCCCCCTGCTAGACTGCCGCGGTGAGCAACCCCCGAGCCGACGACCTCTTTCTTTCCCTCACTCCCGAACGAGTGCTCGAAGCCGTGGAGGCCGGCGGCCATGCGGTAACCGGCCTCTGCTACCCGCTGAATTCATTCGAGAATCGAGTCTATGAAGTCGAACTCGCCGACCGCTCGCGGGTGATCGCCAAGTTCTACCGGCCGGGGCGCTGGAGCGAAGAGCAGATCCTCGCCGAGCATCGATTTTTAGATGAGCTGGCGGCCGACGAGATTCCGGTCGTTCCGATGCGCCGCTTCGCGGACGGCACGACGCTTTCGCGAATCGAAGAGATCTGGTACTCGCTCGCCGACCGCCGCGGCGGCCGGGCGCCCGCCGAGCTATCGGACGAGCTGGCGCTCCGCCTCGGCCGGCTGGTCGGCCGGCTGCACAACGTAGGAGCGCGCAAACCCGCCGCGCCGCGGCTGGCGATGACTTCCGACGTGTTCATCCGCGACGCGCTCGCCTGGCTCGCGGCGCACGGCACGCTGCCCGAGCCTCTGGAGGCGCGCTATCGAGCCGCGGCCCTGGGGATCGCCGAGGCGGTCGATCGCGGCCTCGCCGGGGTGCCGACGTTCCGCATTCACGCCGATCTGCATTTGGGAAACCTTTTGGAGCGCGACGGGCTGCTTCACATCATCGACTTCGACGACATGGTCGAAGGGCCCGCGGTGCAGGATCTCTGGCTCGCCCTGTCCGGTCGTGACGCCGAGACCCTCGCCCGGCGCGAGCTATTCCTCGACGGCTATCGGCAATTCCGCGATTTCGACCGCGCCTGGCTCTCGCTGATCGAGCCGCTACGCGGACTGCGCCTGGTGCACTACGCGACGTGGCTCGCGCGTCGCTGGCATGATCCGGCATTCCCTGCCGCCTGGCCCTGGTTCGGCACGCCGGACTACTGGAACCGCGAAACCGAGGATTTGGAAGAGCAGCTCGCGGTGATCCGCGGCGAGGCCGCGGCGGCGCGCATCGAAGACGACCGCGCCGCGGGCCGAGAGGTCGAGCAGCAGGTCGAGGCGCCGGAGCTTACTAACAAAGATTACTTCTGGGATTGGGAAGGGAACTGACTCGATCGGCTGCGCGAAACGCCAGATCTGGTACCTTCCCCCACCGATTCGAACCATCTGGAGCATCTCTTAGGGAGCGCTGTATGGAAATCTACGAAAACATCCTCGAAACGCTCGGCAATACACCGCTGGTCAAGCTGGCGCGCTTTTCGCCGTCGGGCGCCACCCTTGCGGCCAAGATCGAGTCGTTCAATCCTGGATCGAGCGTCAAGGATCGGATCGGCATCGCGATGATCGAGGCGGCCGAGAAAGCCGGCCACCTGAAGCCCGGCGGCACGATCGTCGAGCCGACTTCCGGCAATACGGGCGTGGGCTTGGCGATGGCCGCGAATTTGAAGGGTTACCGGCTGATCTGCACCTGCGCGGACAAGATCCCGAAGGAAAAGGTCGCGATGCTCGAAGCGTACGGCGCTACGGTTTTCACCTGCCCGACCGACGTCGACGCGACCGACCCGCGCTCCTATTACAAGGTGGCCGAACGAATTCGCGACGAGGAGGGGGCGTTTCTTCCCTATCAGTACTACAACCAGGCCAACCCGGAAGCGCACTATCAGAGCACGGGCCCCGAGATCTGGCGCCAGACGGACGGCAAGATCACCCATTGGGTCGCCGGAGTGGGCACCGGCGGCACGATCAGCGGCACGGCGAAGTTCTTGAAGGAGCAGAATCCGGAGATCCGCGTGATCGGCGTCGATCCGATCGGTAGCGTCTACCAGTATTACCAGGAGCACCGCGAGCTGCCGCCGCAAGAGACGATCCACCAATACCTGATCGACGGCATCGGCGAAGACTTCATGCCCTCGACCGTCTGGTGGGACTACATCGACGAGATCGTCAAGGTCGACGACAAGAGTGCCTACCGCGCAACCCGGGATCTCGCCCGGCAGGAGTCGATCTTCACCGGTTCCTCCGGCGGGGCCGCGGCCGAAGGGGCGCGCAGGATCGCCCGCGAGCTTCCCGAAGAGTCGTTGGTGGTGACTCTTCTGCCCGACGCCGGGGACCGTTATCTCTCCAAGCTCAATGACGAGTGGATGCGCGAGAAGGGCTTGCTCGACTAACGATCCGACCGTCCGGGGCTTTCTGGGGCCTGCTGCCGTTTTGACAGAAGAGCCGCTAGCTACTATTGTCAAGGCATAATTCCAATTTTCGGTATAGGAGATCCGTGATGAGGATCGCACGAGTCGTTGTAGGTCTAGCTCTGGCGGCTTCGGTCGCTTCCATCATCTCGCTAGGCGCCGGTGCGGAAGGGGCGGCGGGACTTCCCCAACCCGGCGACGCGAAGCCCACCATCCGCACGTTCAAGGCGAACTTCATGGGGGTCACGCCCAGGGTGCGCGATCTTCGGCAACCGGTCCGCCATCCCGACCCGAACGTCCTCCGCGAGGTTCCCTTCGTCGAAGTGGAAGACGAAGACTCGATCGGCGTACGCAAGGGAATCGGCGAAGTCACGCCGGACGGCGCGCTGCAGACCCGGTACCCGAAGACCCGCGCGCTCACCCTCGGCGCTTCGTTTCAGGGAGTCAGCCAGGCTACCCAGGGCGCGGTTTCCGGCTTCTTCGTCTCGCCGCCTGACACGGTGGGAGACGTCGGACCGAACCACTACGTCCAATGCGTCAACCTCGCTTGCCAGGTGTTCAACAAGAACGGCACCTTGGCGGGTCCGGTGTTCACGCTCCGGGCGCTGTTCGCGGGTTCCGGTGGTGTCGGCGACTGCTCGACCTTGAACGACGGCGACCCGATCGTCAATTACGATCCGCTCGCCGACCGCTGGATGCTCAGCCAATTCGCCGTCGGCAACCGTGCCGGCGCGGGGCTCGCCCACCAGTGCATCGTGGTCTCTCAGACCGCCGATCCGACCGGCGCCTACTTCGCGTACGACTTCCCCGTTCCCGAGCCCTACTTCAACGACTACCCAAAGCTGGGGGTCTGGCCGGATTCGTACGTCATGACCGCACCGCTGTTCGAGGGTCCGGTGTTTGGCCAAGGAGTCTTTGCTTTCAACCGCGCCAAAATGCTGGCGGGTGACCCGACCGCCGAGGCGATCTTCCTCGACCTGACGACTTCGCACCCGGGGCTCGGGCGCATCCTGCCGTCGGACGTCGACGGTATCGCGCCGCCGGCTGGAGCGCCCAACGTCCTTGCGGGCATCGCCGCCAACGAATTGGGCGACCCGCAGGACGGTATTCGCCTGCTGGAACTCAAGCCCAACTTCTCCAATCCGCCCGCCACCACGCTCACCGAGCTAGGCTTTCCGGGCGGCAGCCTGGCGGTGGCGGCGTTCGATCCCACGTTCACCCAGGTCGCGGGCAACTGCGGCTTCGCGTTCTCCGCGCGCGACGACCTCGAGCAGCCGGCGCCGGCCAACTGCGGAATGCGCCTCGATGCCCTCTCGGATCGGCCGCTCCACCGCTTGGGATACCGCAACTTCGGCTCGTATGAGTCCTATGTCTTCACCCACACGGTCGACGTGAATGCCACGCCGGCCAGCGCCACCAGCGGCCACCTGGCCGGAATTCGCTACTACGAGCTGCGGCGCACCCTGCCCGGCGGAACCTTCACGGTTCACGAGCAGGCGACCTTCTCGCCCGATTCGACCCACCGGTTCATGGGCAGCGCGGCGATGGACGGCAACGGCAACATCGCCGTCGGCTACAGCGTGACGGATACCGCCACGTTCCCGGGTGTGCGGGCTGCCGGCCGGTTGGCGGGCGATCCGTCGGGCGGTCTGTTCCAGGGCGAGCTGAACATTGCGGCCGGCGGTCGGTCGCAGACCAGCACCGCCTCGCGGTGGGGCGACTACAGCGCCCTGTCGGTAGATCCGGTCGACGAGTGTACGTTTTGGTACACGCAAGAGTATTACGACCCGGTCGCTCCGCCGGCCTGCTCGGCTACGGCCTGCTGGACCACTCGTATCGCCAGCTTTACGCTGCCGGGTTGTGTCAACGCGGCGCCGACCACCGGAACGTTGCAGGGCACGGTGACCGACGCAAACACCGCGACCGGCATCGTCGGCGCGCTGGTTCAGACGTCGAACGGTAACTCGGCGATCACGGTAGCCGGCGGCGCCTATTCGATGGCCGTTCCGGCCGGCACGTTCTCGGTCACGGCGAGCAAAGCGGGCTACGGTCCGGAGACCTCCGTTGGCGTGACGGTTTCGGCGGGCGGTACGACGATCCGAGATTTTGCGCTCTCCACGGGCGTCTTAAGCGGTACGGTGACCGACGCGGCCACCACCTTGCCGATCCAAGGAGCCTTGGTTGCCCTGTCGAACGGGGCTACCACCTTGACCGACGCCTCGGGTGACTACTCCTTCTCTCTAGAGCCCGGCACGTACACGGTCGACTTTTCCAGCGCCGGTTATTTCCCGAAGAATCAGCCGGGCGTCAACGTCGGCACCAGCGGCACCACCGATGTCGATGCGGCTCTCGATCCG
Source organism: Thermoanaerobaculia bacterium (assembly GCA_038248205.1). Classification (GTDB taxonomy): domain Bacteria; phylum Acidobacteriota; class Thermoanaerobaculia; order Multivoradales; family UBA5704; genus DASYKS01. The sequence continues at coordinate 1,249 of JBBRUC010000292.1, read as the reverse complement.
ACCCCGAGCCTGTCGGTCTCCTCGACGACGATCGACGATTCGATCGGCAACGCCAACAGTATCGTCGACTACAACGAATGCTTCTTCCTCAATGTCACCGTGACCAACGATGGTTCGATTGCCGCATCCGGAATCACCGGGGTGATCACGGCGGTTTCCCCGCAGGTTACGATCCTCCAGGGCTTCTCGGCGTATCCGAACATCCCCGGTGGCGGCGGAACAGGAACCAACGCCGTACCGTTCAAGGTTCGCGCCGAGCCGACCTATCCGGCCGGCAAGCCGATGGACTTGGTACTCCAACTGACCACGTCCCAGGGCCCGCTGTCGATTCCGTTCTCGATCCAGACCACGGGCGGTGTGCCGACCGGGGTTGCGGCTACGGGACCGGTGGCGATTCCCGACAACGATGGCCTCGGCGCCGCGATCACGATTCCGGTGGCCGGATTCACGCAGGTTCTCTCGAAGGTCGCCGTCCAGTTGCGGATCACCCACACCTTCGACGGTGACTTGGTCCTCCGCCTGCGCAGCCCCGACAACACGGTCGTCCTGCTGTCCTATCAGGTAGGCGGCAATGGCGCCGGCTTCGGAACCGACTGCCCGGCAGACGGCAACGACACGACGTTCGACGACCAGGCGGCCACCTCGATCCTTACCGGAACCCCGCCGTTCATCGGTTCGTTCCGTCCGCAAGAACCGCTGTCGGCCTTCGCCGGTAAGTCCGGTGCGCAGGTCAACGGCAACTGGACCCTCGAAGCGGTCGACCTCGGCGCGGCCGATGTCGGCAACATCGAGTGCGTCCAGCTGCTGCTCAACGGTTCGGTCGCGGGGCCAGGCTGCATCGAGCAGTCGGTAGTCGAGATCCCGACCCTTTCAGGTATCGGTATCGGACTCTTGGCGCTGGCCTTGGTGGGCGTCGCAATCGCGCTCGCCCGTCGTCGTCGCGCCGCTTGATGGATGTAAGGTGAAAACACCCCGGGCGGGCGAGATGTCTTCGCCCGCCCGGGTTTCCCTCCGCGGCTTTACCCCCGAACGAACAGAGCTTCGCGCACGACGGCTCGACGCAACGCGTCCGTGTCCGCGAAACCCAACTCTCGTGCAGCCCGTTCGAGCCCGGCTGGATCGGGCGGGGCGGGGTGCCCCAGGCGCTCGACGAAAAACCAGTGCCACAGCTCAGGGAGCGAGAGACCGGTGTCGGCGACCCCGGGTTGGGTGAGACCCCTGGCGGCGAGCATTCGGGCGATCGGCGAGT
>JBBRUC010000291.1:0-6353 GCA_038248205.1 Thermoanaerobaculia bacterium | reverse complement strand
GGCGGTTCTTCGAATTGGAGGCGGGCTCCGCTGTGGGGGTGGTCGAATCCCAGCTCGGCGGCGTGGAGCATCGGACGGGAGGCGACGATGCGGGGGCCTTTGCCGGCGCGGGCGTCGCGGATGTAGACCTTCTCTCCCACCAGCGGGTGGCCGTCTTCGGCCAGGTGGATGCGGATCTGGTGGGTGCGGCCGGTTTCCAGCTCGCACTCGACCAGGGTCGCCCCGGCGAGCTTTTCGATCGGGCGAATGCGTGTCGCCGCGCGCTTGGCTTCTCGGGGCGGCCCGCCCGGGCCGCGCCAGGAGCCGCGAAGGCCGTCGCCCCGATCTTCGACCAGCCAGCTTTCGATGTCCGCGGTGTCGACGCTCCCCTCGGCGATCGCCAGATAGCGCCGCAAGGCGGCGTGCTCTCCCAGCTGCTCTTGGAGCTTGCGCTGCGCCGGGATGTTGCGCGCGAAGACGACCAGGCCGGAGGTCTCTTTGTCGAGCCGCTGGACCGCGCGCAGGGTGAGGTTCGGCTTGTTCCCCTTGGCGGTCTCCTTGCGCCGTAGGGCCACCCGGGTCAACGCGATCAGGGTGTCGCGATCGTCCTCTTCGAACGGCACGGTGAGAACCCCCGTGGGTTTCACCACCACCGCGACGTCCGGGTCGGAATGGACGATCCGGATCATCGGCACGGCGGGTACTCCCCCGGGCCGGGCCGCGGCGATCTCGATCTTGCTCTCCGGCTCCGGACGGAACGCCGCCTCGCGCTCGACCCGGCCATCGACCGTCACACACCCCGCCGCGATCCGCTCGCGCGCCGCGCGCCAGGAGAGCCCCGGCTCGGCCTCGCGCACCCGCGCTCCAAGGGTCGGAATTTCAGTCCCCGGCGGGCGCGCCGCAGGGGATTTTGGTTTCGGCTTGCGCCGCCGCTTTCTCATCACAGGCATCGTTCGATCTTCTCATGCCTGAAGGTCCGCCGCGGATCGGATACACTCTCCTCCGTTTCCGAAGATTCGATGATGGATCACCAAGAGATGCAGGACCTTCTTGAGCGGGCGCTCTCGGGCAACCCGGCCGCGCTGGGCGATCTCGTCGATCTGTTCACCCCGGTGATCCAGAAAAGGGTGGCCCGCGCTCTCCTGTCCCGGCGCCACGGCGCGTCGAGCGGGCGCGACGTCCGGCAGGAGGTCGAGGATTTCTCGCAAGAGGTTTTCGTCACCCTGTTCGCCGACAACGGCCGCGTACTGCGTACCTGGAGCCCGGAGCGCGGCCTGTCGCTACCCAATTTCGTCGGCCTGGTGGCGGAGCGGCAAGCCAAGTGCATCTTGCGTAGCGGCAAGCGCAGCCCCTGGCGCGACGACCCGACGTTGATCGAAGATCTCGACCAGGCGGGCGACGACGGCGATCCGGAGCTGACGACGGCCTCGCGCGAGACGCTGCGCCGGCTGCTCGATCGACTGAAGGAGGAGCTCTCTCCTCTCGGTCGGCAGCTGTTCGAGCTGTTGTTCCTCCGCGAGCTGTCGCCCGACGAGGTCGCCCGGCGGACGGCGATGAGCCAGGCCGCGGTCTACAAATGGCAGAGCCGCCTACGCCAGGTGGCGCGCCGAATTCTCGAAGATTTGTCGAATTCCGACCGAGAACCGCAAAGGCCATGACAGGACGACCCACGATGGACGATCAAGGATTCCTACGCGATCTCGCCCGCGCCACCCGCGAGGAGGAGGCGGAAGAGCGACAGCGCTGGGATCGCTGGGACCGCCTGAACGACGGCGCGCTCTCCCCGGAGGAGGAATCCGAGCTACGCGCCTTAGCCGCCGCTTCGGTTGAAGACGAGCAGGCGTTCGAGGCCTTCCGCCCCCTCGATTCCGACTTCCGCGCGCGCATCGTCGCGACGATCGGCCCTTTGGTGCAGGGGGCCGCGGCCCCCGCAGAAGCTGCGCCGCCGGTCGAGGCGCCGGTCCGGGAGGAACGACCCCAACCGGCGCTTGAATCGAAAAGCCGCCGGGGTTTCCAGTTTCCCTGGTGGCGGCTGGGATTCCTCGGCTCGGGCCTCGCGGCGGCGACGGCAATGCTCTTCGCCCTCCGACTGCCTCCCCTGCCCGCGATCACGATCGCCACCGTGGCCTCCGGTGTCGAGACTAAGCGCGGGGAAGAGACCGACGACATCCCTGTCCTGCTGGCCGGCACGGGCTTCCATATGTCGGCGCAACCCGCGGCGAAACTTTCTCCCCGAGCGAACATCGAACCGCTTTGCTATGTTCGGCCGGAACAACCTAGCGGGAGCAAGCTTCTCGTGGCCCCTTGCCGAACGGCCGAGCGTCATCCTCGAACCGGCGCGCTGCGGATCGAAGGCAGCCTGCCGGCGGACCTGCCGACCGGATCCGCGACGCTTTGGATCGTTCTCGCCTACAGCGGCCGGCAGCCGCCGAGCGAGACGATCGAGCACTTGTCGACGGCGGCGCCGACCCGAATGCGCACCTGGGACGCCGAACCGATACCGATCGAGGTTCAGTCTCCCTGACGTGATGAGGCGGTGCGGCGCTCCTTCCGTCGTTCTTGGATGGGTTCTCGTCGCGGCAGCTCTGTCTTCGGGGTGCTCCGCGCCGCCTCCCCCGCCGCCGGCTCCCCTGGTCGTCGAATTCGCCGGCTGCACCCAGACGCTCTTTCCGGGGCCTGTGTGCGTCCTCGGGCCGGAACGGCGCCTGGTTCTCTGGGTGCCGCAACCGCTCGATACCGAGATCACCGTCCGACTCGGCGGGCAGCCGCTCGAAGAAGCAGGAGAACCGATCGACGAGGGGCTGCGTTTCATCCTGACGATTCCTGCCGACGCCGAACGGGTAGAAGTATCGGCTCGGGAATCCGGCTCCGCGGGAGCCCTCTGGTCCCTCGTGCTTTCTGCGGAGCGAGCGCCAAAGCCAGGCGAACGCGACGTTCAAGGGGAGATCAAGTCCCGGTCCGGCAAGACCGCGGCGGCCGACGGAACCTTTGAGCTGATCCAAGCGCTGGAACTCAGCAAAGCACGAGAGAGTCTGGAGGATCTCGAATCTCTCGCTCCGTCCGCCGCGCTGCCCGCGGAGTCGCGGTATTTCCTCAGCTATTACGGCGGCCTGCTGGCGGACAAAGAAGGAGACGTCCGCAAGGCCCTCGATGAATTGGGAGCATCGATTGCGATCGCCCGCCACGCCGGAGATGTGAAAAACAGTTGGTTGGCCCATCAGAAGCTCGCTCTCGTGCTCGCCAACCTCGGCCGTTCGGGGGAAGCGGCCGAGATGTTTGCGCAGCTCGGGTCGAATTCTCCCCCCTTGCCGCCCTGTTTCAGGGGTCAATTCGTCAACAATTGGGCCTGGACCACACTGCTGGCCCGAGAAGCCGACGGGGGAAGCGAACCCATCGGTCCGGCCTCCAGGGTGGAGCCCGTACAGCTCCTGGAGCAAGCGATCGAGACGTACTCATCGAGCCCGGACTGCCCGGCGAGCGAGATCTTCAACAGTCGTCTGAACCTGGTTCTCGCCCACCTCCAGGAGGGCCGTGCCGACCGCGCGGCCCGAGCCCTCGCCTCGGCGCGGGAGGGCAAGACGAAGAGCACCCTGTTTCAAGAGCTTTGGGAACTCGACCTCGCAGCGCGGATCGATCTGGCTCGCCATCGGCCGCGAGCGGCGGTAGAGACCTATCGCCGGCTCGACCGAATTTCCGAATCGGTCGGCGCCCCAGACGGCCGACTGCGCGCGGCGCTCGGTCTGGCCCGCGCAACCAGGGATCTCGGCGATCGGGACAAGGCGCTCTCGATCCTCCACCACGCCGAGACTCTGCTCGATGGCCAGAGCTTGCAGGTGCCGCTCTACGCGGGGCGGATGACGTTCGTCTCCCAACGGGAGGGGGTGGCGAGTCTTGAAGTGCAGATCCTGCTCGACGCCGGTCGAACCGACGAGGCGCTCGGCGCCGCCCGACGGGCGCGCTCCCGGATCTTGCGCCAGCTCGATGTGACCGAGCGGCTGGCGAGTCTCGGCTCGAAGGAACGCCAACGATGGGGCGAGGAGATCGGCCGCTACACCCGCTCGCGCGACGAAATCGACAGCGCGCTCCACGACGAGTGGACTCTTCTGAGCGGCGAACGGGCCACCGAGCAGGCCGCGCGGGAGAACCAGGCGCGGGCGGCCGCGGCGCAGCTGGACAATGCCTTGCGACTCCTCGGCCCGCCGGCCCGCGAGCCGAAGCTCGCACCGATCGCTTCGGGGGATCTCCTGCTCGCGTTTCACCCCGTTGCCCGTAGGCCGGGGTCCCAATCGACGCAATGGGTTGCCTTCGCGGCGGACGGTGTGCGCGTCAGGGTTCACTCCTTCTCGCTCTCCTCCGACCGGGCGGGGAACGAAGCCCTCGCGGCGGCGATCCTTTCGCAGTTCCGGCAAGAGATTTCAAACGCCCGGCAGGTCCGCGTCCTCCCCTACGGAGCGCTTCGGCACGTCGACTTCCACGCCTTGCCGTTTGACGGCGATGTCTTGCTCGCCGCCAAACCCGTGATCTACGGTCTCGATCTCGGGCCGGCTCCCGAGCCGACCGGGGCTCGGCCGAAATCGGCACCGGCCCTCCAGGCGCTGATCGTCGCCGACCCGAGCCGTAACCTACCGGGCTCGCTCGCCGAGGCCCAGGCGGTTGCGCGGCAGATTCAAACCTGGAAACCTCCCTGGAAGGTCGAGACGCTCGAAGGCTCCGCGGCTCAGGCCGACGCCGTGAGCGCGCGGCTCCGAAGCCTCGATCTCTTTCATTTCGCGGGGCACGGCCGCTTCGCCGGGGTCGGCGGTTCGGACAGCAGCCTCTCGCTCGCCGACGACCGGCGCCTGAGCATCGGTCAGATCCTGGTCCTCGGCGGCGCGCCGCGCTTCGTCCTTCTCTCGGGCTGCGAGACCGGCAGCACCGGCGTCGAATCGCGGGTCGAGGGTCTCGGCCTGGCCAACGCCTTCGTCCTCGCGGGGTCGCGCGCCGTCGTCGCCTCGGTCCGTAAGGTGGACGACCGAACCGCCGAGCCGCTGTTTTCCGATCTATACCGCCGCTGGCGAGGAGGTGAAAACCTCGCCGAATCTCTCCAGCAGGCGCTGCTCGCCTGGCGCCGCAGCCAGCCGCAAGCCGACTGGAGGAGTTTTCGCCTGATCGAGCCCTAACGTTTCCATCGATCTCGCGCCTGTCCACTTTTGCGAGAGTGCGGCAAATACCTCGCCATATGGATAGGAGATCGATCATGAAATTGCACGTGTTTGGGCTGGGATGTTTGTTGACTCTTGGTGCATTCGGCTGTTCTTCGTTCGGTACCGCAAAGCCTCACGCCCCGGCGACGTATCCAGCCATCGACTCGCGGGGAGCGTACACGCCGTCGCGTCTGTTGGGGATCAAGAACGACCCGGAGGCGCCCTGCCCGAAGATCCCGGGCTGGGCCGTGCGTCAGCTCTTCCAACTCGGCGGCCGCAGGAGCGTCTGCGAAGGCGAAGACGACGCGAACCGCAAAGCCCTGATCGCCATCGAACGACAGATGGACGCCTTCTGCCTGTACGAAGCCGGCAAGGGGCCTCAGGCCATTCCCCAGCCAGCCGCTCTCGGCCTGGCGCGGCTGGAGCCCGATGCCGTGGCACTTACCGCCGCGGTGCCGATTCCTGGAAGGGCGGGTCGGCTGGGAACTTCCCTCGGGCCCGCTCTGGAGTCTCGCTTCATCCAACGGATTGGCGCAGGGGCCCTATCGAACGCTGCCAACGGCGGGAAAACGGTGCGCCTGGCCTTCCTCGATTCGGAGCCGGCCAACGAGGCATTCCTGCGTAGAAATCCAAAGATCGAGCACGGTCACTTCCTGCGACTCCTGGGCACCAAGCTCGCCGGGGAAGACGTTCAGATCACCACCCGGCTCGCACTGCCGGTTCTCAGACCCAACGCCCTCCACCCCGAGGAAAGCGACCGCGACGAGATCAACGGCGGATACGTCGGCAGCTTCGCCGACCTCGCCGAGGCGATCCACGCTGAAGTCGCCGCTTGGCAGAGTCAAACAAAGAGACATCTCGTCCTCAATCTATCGGTCGGTTGGGATGGCGCGCGATTCGGCGGTCTCTCCGAGACCCGGGTCTGTGACCTTCCGCCGGGACCGCGAGCCGTCTACCTCGCTCTCGAAAAAGCCGCGCGATTGGGCGTTTTGACCTTCGCCGCAGCGGGCAATGCACAAGCCGGTCCGAGCGCCTCGACCGGTCCGATGCTGCCTGCGGCTTGGGAGCGCGGCACCCTCCGGGATTCGGCGTTGCAGGGGCCAACCGTTGGGGCGGGATTATCTGGGTGGCCAATCAGGGCCAAGTCTTCCTCGCTGGCCCACTGGCCATCGACGCTGTCCACCCAAGCGG
>JBBRUC010000290.1:0-6432 GCA_038248205.1 Thermoanaerobaculia bacterium | reverse complement strand
GAAGCGCGCCTCTTCGAGGCTGTCGGAACCGTCGCCGGGCTGCCACATCTCCCGTGCTCGGCGAATCTTCTCTACCGCCTCCTCGGTGTCGCCGCAAACCGCTTCCCCAGGTCCGATAGCGGCTATCCGCCCACCGATAGCGGCTATCCGGCTCCGATAGCGGCTATCCGCCACCGATAGCGGCTATCCGCCCACCGATAGCGGCTATCCGGCTCCGATAGCGGCTATCCGCCACCGATAGCGGCTATCCGGCTCCGATAGCGGCTATCCGCCCACCGATAGCGGCTATCCGGCTCCGATAGCGGCTATCCGCCCACCGATAGCGGCTATCCGGCTCCGATAGCGGCTATCCGTCTCCGATAGCGGCTATCTGGGACGGCGGACGCTTTCAGAGAAACCTACGCCGACCTTCGTGTTCCCCCATCATATACTCCTGTCTCCATGACGATCGAGCAGTTTCTCGCGCGCTGGGCCGAGAGCGGAGCGGCGGAGCGGGCGAACAAGGACGCGTTTCTCTCGGAGCTGTGCGATGTGCTCGACGTGGAGCGCCCGCGGCCGAAGACGGGCAACGCTGCGGTGGACACCTACGTCTTCGAGAAAGACGTGCCGCGGGCCCGAGCGGGCGGGGCGTCGACCAGTTTCGTCGATCTCTATAAGGAAGGCTGCTTCCTGCTGGAGGCGAAGCAGGGTGCGCTCTCGGGTTCGAAGCGGCGCGGCACTCCCGCGTGGAACCAGTTGATGAGCGAGGCGCACGGCCAGGCGCTCGGCTACGCCTCGAACCTGGATGCGCCGCCCCCTTTTCTGCTGGTCTCTGACCTCGGCTACTGCTTCGACGTCTACGCCTCGTTCGACGGCACGGGGCTCTATCGGCCGTTTCCCGACGGCCACCGGAAGCGGATCTTCCTCGCCGACCTCGCGCAACACGCGGAGATGCTGCGGGCGATCTGGACCGATCCGTCGTCGCTCGATCCGGCGAAGCGCTCGGCGGCGGTCACCCGCGACATCGCCGAGCAGATCGCGGCGCTCGCCCGCGCTCTCGAAGCGGCGGGGCACGCGCCGGAACGGGTGGCGAGCTTCTTGATGCGCTGCCTGTTCACGATGTTTTCCGAAGACGTGGGCCTCTTGGCGCACCGGCCGTTCACCGACGCGCTGGAGAAGTACTGGCTGCCGGCCCCAACGTCGTTTCCGAGCGGGGTGGCGTCGCTCTGGCAGGCGATGGACGAGGGCGGCAATTACATTACCGGCAAGCTTCTCCGCTTCAACGGCGGGTTGTTCGCTTCGCATGACGCGCCGTTGCTCACCCAGGAGCAGTTGATCCTGCTACTGATGGCGGCGAAGAGCGACTGGTCGCAGGTCGACCCGTCGATTTTCGGCACGCTGCTGGAACGGGCGTTGAACCCTAAGGAGCGCCACCGGCTGGGCGCGCACTACACGCCGCGCGCCTATGTCGAGCGACTGGTCCGGCCGACGATCGAGGAGCCGCTGCGGGCGGATTGGGATCTGGTCCGCGCGGAGGTGCGCCAGCTGGTAGAGGAGGAGAAGGTCTCCGCGGCGGAGAAAAGCGTGCTCGATTTTCACCACCGTCTCTGCCGGACGAAGGTGCTGGACCCGGCCTGCGGCACGGGCAATTTTCTCTATGTGACGCTCGATCTGTTCAAGCGCCTGGAGACGGAGGTGCTGGCGCTGCTGGCGGAGCTGGGCTACAAGCAGATCGGTTTGGAGATGGAGAAGTTTCGGGTGACGCCGGAGCAGTTCCTGGGGATCGAGGTGAAGCCCTGGGCGAAGGAGATCGCGGAGCTGGTGCTCTGGATCGGTTACCTCCAATGGCAGGTCCGTCAGCCGGGCGGAGCGAAGACGGTGCCGCAGCCGGTGCTCCGCGACTACGGCAACATCGAATGTCGAGACGCGGTGCTCGCCTGGGATCGCGTGGAACCGCTGGTTGATGATCAGGGTGAGCCGGTGACGCGCTGGGATGGTGAGACGACGAAGAAGTCACCGGTGACCGGGGAGGAGATTCCGGACGATACGGCCCGGGTGCCCGTGGAGCGGTACGTACACCCGCGGCGGGCGGAGTGGCCGGCGGCGGATTTCATCGTCGGAAATCCGCCGTATATAGGGAACAAGAGGATGCGCCTCGCCCTCGGCGACGGCTACGTCGAAGCGCTGCGCAAGGCGCACGACGACGTGCCGGAGACGGCCGACTACGTGATGTATTGGTGGAATCTCGCGGCCGGGTTGGTGGGGAAGGGGAGCGCGAGACGGTTCGGATTAATCACTACGAACAGCATCACGCAGACGTTCAATCGGAAGGTGGTTGAAAAGAAGCTCCAGGGAGTGGAGGCGATTTCGGTCGTGTTTGCCATTCCGGATCACCCGTGGGTGGACTCGATGGATGGCGCGGCGGTTCGGGTGGCGATGACGACCGCCGTGAGGGGGCAGAGTGAGGGGAAACTCCTCAAGGTATTCACGGAGGACTACGGCGATCAGGATGCCGCTCGAGTGACCTTCAAAGAGCGAACAGGGCAGATTCAGGCTGATCTTTCGATCGGCGCGGCGGTGCTACGAGCGCAACGACTCAAGTCAAATGGGCGATTGTGCTTTCAAGGGGTAATCCTGGTGGGCGATGGTTTTCGCCTTGAACTGCCCGATCTCGATCGGCTCGGCTGGGCCGAAGATCGCCTTCCTCCAGTCATCAGGCCTTATGCGGCAGGGCGGGACGTGACCCAAGTCGCGAAGAAATGGTTCGTCATCGATCTCTTTGGACTTTCAGAAGAGGAGGTGCGGGCTCAATATCCGGTGATCTATCAGCGCATCAGTGATCTGGTGCGGCCATCTCGCCTCCTCAATCGTGACGAACAGAGACGCCGACAGTGGTGGTTGTTCGGGCGATCGAACGATGCAATGCGAGAGGCACTTTCCGGCCTCGCCCGCTATGTCGCAACGGTCGAAACCTCAAAGCACAAGCCCTTCGTCTTTCTCGACGCAAGTGTTTGTCCCGATCACAAGCTCTATGCCATCGCCTCGGACGATGCCCTCCTCCTTGGAGTCCTGTCTTCCCGAGTACACGGTACGTGGGCGCTCGCCGCAGGGGGACGCTTGGGTTACGGGAACGATCCCACATGGACAAACACGACTTGCTTTCTCCCGTTCCCCTTCCCTTCCGCCACCGACACCCAGAAAGCCCGCATCCGCGCGCTCGGTGAGTCCCTAGATGCCCACCGCAAGCACCAGCAATCCCTCCATCCAAAACTCACGATCACGGGCATGTACAACGTGCTCGAAAAGCTGCGCAGCGGCGAAGCTCTCACCGAGAAGGAACGGGAGATCCACGAGCAGGGCCTCGTCTCGATCTTGCAGCTGATCCACGACGACCTGGACGCCGCCGTGTTCGACGCCTACGGTTGGCCCGCGACGCTCTCCGACGAAGAGATCCTCGAACGTTTGGTCGCATTGAATCGCGAACGGGCCGAAGAAGAAGAGCGCGGCCTGATCCGTTGGCTGCGCCCCGAATTCCAAAACCCGAGCGGCGTCAAAGCCGAAACCCAAGCCACCCTCGCCGACGCCGGCCTCGAAACCCCCGTCGCCAAACCCGCGGGCAAAGCCGCCAAAACCGCGTGGCCCAAGAAACTCGCCGAACGCGTCTCCGCCGTTCGCGACCTCCTGGCCGAAGCCGGAGAAGCCACCGCGGCGGACCTCAACCGCAACTTCCGCGGCAACAGCGCCGAAAACGTCCTCGCCGTCTTAGAAAGCCTCGCCGCCGTCGGCCTAGCGCAAGAAATCACCACCGCGGCAGGCGAGCGAGGCTGGCGGGCGCTGCGGTAAAGACTGTCGCGGTCGGTCCGCCCGGCCCGTTGGGCCGGTGTCGCAGTACCAGACAACCCCAGCTATGAGATTTGCATAGGTTGGGTAGGTAGGGGCGGAGCTTGCCTCCGCCCGGGCGTCCGAGCCCTCCTTGGGCGAGGGCGACGAGCCAGAGCAGGCCATGGCCACCAGGAAGGTATGCATTAGGTAGAGCACATTGTGCGCCGTGCGGGCCTCCGGCGTCGGCCGGGGCGAGCACCAGACGAACAGACCCGCGACCGGCGCGAGCGCCGCGAGCGCCAGGAGGGGGCCGTGCCAGGAGCCGAACACCGCGCCGTAGAGCGCCGCGCCTAGCGTCATCGCGAGCACCAGCCGAAGGGCGATCCTGCCGAGCCCGCGGCCGGCGAGGATCTCGTCGAGCAGCGGCTCACCGGAGTGTCGGAGAAGAGGGAGGATTCCGGGTCTGGACATCGCACCTACCGGTCAAGGGTTCGGGTCGATGAGTGTACGGAAGGCGGTGCCCGGGCGTTGGCGTGGCGCTCCCGAACAACTCCCGAACGGCTACAATCCCCGCCCATGGGCGATTTCCAAGTGGTATCTCGATTCGAACCGCAGGGGGACCAGCCGGAGGCGATCCGGCAGCTTTCCGAGGGGATCCTCGCGGGGGAAAAAGAGCAGGTGTTGCTCGGCGTCACCGGGTCGGGCAAGACGTTTTCGATCGCCAAGGTGGTCGAGCGGGTGAACCGGCCGACGCTGGTCCTTTCGCACAACAAGATCCTCGCGGCACAGCTGTTCCAGGAGTTCCGGAGCTTTTTTCCCAACAACGCGATCGAGTACTTCGTCTCCTATTACGACTACTACCAGCCGGAGGCCTACGTCCCCCAGTCCGACACCTACATCGAGAAAGAGACCAACATCAACGAAGAGATCGAGCGCCTCCGCCTGCGCGCGACCAAGGCGCTGTTCGAGCGGCGCGATGTGCTGATCGTCTCGTCGGTCTCCTGCATTTACGGTCTCGGCTCGCCGGAGTCGTTCTTCGGCATGCTCCATTTCTTCGAGAAGGGTAGCGAGGAGGGGATGGACCTGGTGCTGCGCCGCCTGGTCGAGATGCAGTACCAGCGCACCCAAATGGATCTGTACCCCGGCACGTTTCGCGTGCGCGGCGACGTGCTCGAAATCTTCCCCTCCTACGACGAGATCGGCCTGCGGATCGAGTACTTCGGCGACGAGATCGAGCGGATCACCCGCTTCGACCTGCTGCGGGGCGAGGCGTTTGAGGAGGTGGAACGGATCGCGGTCTTCCCGAAGACCCACTACGTGACGCCCAAGGATCGGATGGTGCGGGCGATCGAGACGATCAAGGTGGAGTTGCAAGAGCGGCTCGCCGAGCTCGAAGCGCAGGACAAGCTCCTGGAGCGCCAGCGCCTCGAACAGCGGACGATGTTCGATCTCGAAATGCTCCAGGAGATCGGCTCCTGCCACGGGATCGAGAACTACTCGCGCCACCTGTCCGGCCGCGCGCCGGGCGAGGCGCCGCCGACGTTGCTCGATTATTTTCCCGACGATTTTCTGCTGGTGGTCGACGAGAGCCACCAGACGATCCCGCAGGTACGCGGCATGTACCACGGCGACCGGTCGAGGAAGCAGACCCTGGTGGATTACGGCTTCCGCCTCCCTTCGGCGCTCGACAACCGGCCGCTCCGGTTCGAGGAATTCGACGCCCGGATCGGCCAGCGGATCTACGTTTCAGCCACCCCTGCGCCGTGGGAACTGGAACGCACCCAGGGCGTGATCGCCGAACAGCTGATCCGGCCGACCGGCCTGATCGATCCGAAGATCGACGTGCGCCCCGCCAAAGGCCAGGTGGACGACCTGGTGGGGGAGATCCGAAAGACTATCGAGCGCGGCGAGCGCGTGCTGGTGACGACACTCACCAAGCGGATGTCGGAAGAGCTGTCCCAGTATCTTAAAGAGATCGGCATCAAGGTCCGCTACCTGCACAGCGACATCGAGACGCTCGAACGGGTGGAGATCATCACGGGGTTACGCCGCGGCGAGTTCGACGTCCTGGTGGGCATCAACCTCCTGCGCGAAGGGCTCGACCTGCCGGAGGTCTCGCTGGTGGCGATCCTCGACGCGGACAAGGAGGGGTTCCTGCGGAGCGAAACCTCGCTGATCCAGACCTCCGGCCGTGCCGCGCGGAACCTGAACGGCCGGGTGATCTTCTACGCCGACGCGATGACGAACTCGATGCAGCGCGCCCTGTCGGAGACCGCCCGCCGCCGGATCAAGCAAGAGGCGCACAACGTCGAGCACGGCATCGAGCCGCAGTCGATCCTCAAAGACATCCACAGCCCGCTCGTACAAATGGCGAACCTCGATCTCTATTCGACCGGGGTCGCCCGCCTCTCGGAGCTGTCCAACCGCTCCGACCTACCGCTCTCCGAGCAGATCGCCCTGGTGGAAAAACAGATGCGCGCCGCCGCCAAACGGCTCGAATTCGAAGAGGCCGCCATGCTCCGCGACCAGCTCAAGGAGCTGCGCGATACCCAGGTGTTCGCGGGCTAGCTCCCTCCCCTCTCCCTTGGGGAGAGGGGTCGGGGGTGAGGGATGTTGGGGAGCTACCGGTGG
>JBBRUC010000289.1:0-6445 GCA_038248205.1 Thermoanaerobaculia bacterium | reverse complement strand
GCGAGCGGCGGGCGGCGGCGTGAAATCGGGAAGACTCTTGCTCGCTCACCGGGATCTGAAGGCGTCGCGTCATGTTCATGGGTATGAGTATGATCGTAGTGCCCAGTACAGTCAAACCAGAAATCTTGCCGGTCCTAGATGGCTCTTCCACGTCGCACGTTGTCGCGGTGAGACCTGAGATTTCGTTTGAGTTCGGAGCTGAGCCGCGTGAGGGGTCTGCGAGCCATCTTCAATTCCAGCGAAAAGGTGTCGAACTTGGCGGGCAGCAGGGGTGGTCGTGATCATAGTTGGAGAGTTTCTAGAGAGTTTCTTTCTTTCTACCGTCTACTTGACGGAGAAATCGCGCTAGCGTAGACTTCGCTAACTTTGGCGTTCCATCCGAGGCATCTGGTTCTGGAGTTCCTCTTGTGTGCGAGGTAATAAGTGCTAGAGCTAAAGGTTCAAGACCTCGCTAGCGATGAGTTCGGCGCACATAAGTTTTTATATCGTGCTATCGGCCTCGTCTTCTTCCTGGATTCCTGGTTTGTTCTTTCTTTAGGGGTAGGTCTCACTTCTAAGGGCTCCATTCAGGTTCTAACATTCCCCAATGTACTGCAGGCTTCCTTGCTGTATATTCTTGTAATAGCCTTTCTCACTGCGATGGCATATGTGGTTGCTCTTTTTTATTGGTTTGAGCTGCAAGAACTCGGGCCGGGAACTTCTAGGCTGAAGCTGGTTTTCCGGGACCTAAAGAGGCTAACGCTGTATTCCTTGTCTCACCGCAGTGCTTTCCATAAAAATTTACTAGAAAATGTTACGGTGTCCATGGCGGCGAAACTGGAAAGGGGAGAGGCTGCGGCGGGATTTCTCGTCTCTCTCGGGCTGCAGGTGAGTGCAAGCATCTTTTCGCGCGAAACAGTTATTCAGACAACCGGATGTGCGTTTATTAGTCGAGCATGGCCCGTCGGCCTAGCTGCAGTACTGGCTCTCTTGGTCCTAGTCATACTCGCATTTCAGACTTGCTTTAGCGTTCCGAATGAGATCTCAAAGAGAAATTTCCTGGTCAGAGCTTCGATGCGAAGGCGACGTTCCCCCAAGGTAGAGAGCATCCCTTCACAGGATTGAGTGATAACTAAGCGGTAAACCCCGAACAGCTCGGTGAGCCTGCGGCCTCCTCTTTTTGACAAGTCCCTGTATTCCCCGGCCGCCGCTTTCAGGCCTTCCTCGATCGACTGCGACGCGAGGGGATCTCGCGGTGGTCGACGCGCCGGGCCGTTTTCCGAGGTCGTCACCCGCTCCCCTGAGCGATACCGGCTCGATCTCCTCGATTTTAGGCCTCAGGCAGCGCGGCCCAACAGCCGTCGCATCGTTTCAGGCTCAAGCTCTATGGCGCGCAGCAGCGCACGGGCCGGCGCATCGGGAGTGCAGCGGTGTTGTTCCCAATCTCGCAGGGGTGTTGATGGGCAAGCCGAAAGTCTCCGCGAACTCGACTTGCGTCATCCCGAGCCTCTGCCGCAAAACCTTCACGCGCGAGACCCGGCGCATCTTGGCCAATTCTTCCGGACTGAGCGGTTGTGCATCGGGAGAACTTCTTCGTCCGTCATGGCTTTCACCCGCTCCCAGTCGGTGTCGCCGTGGGGTAGGGGTTCGCCTGGTTTCACGGTCACGCGAGTAATATCGGTCTTGCTCATGTCGAGTTCTTCGACGCACTCCAGGACCGACATCGCCGAATAGCGACCGGTGATCGACTTCTCGATCATGTGCTCCACGGGACCGACCGGGGCGTCGAGGCTCTTGAGCCGGGCCAAGGCTGCCTCTTTGGTTTCAGAGTCGAACGGCATCAGCTCCCCTCCTGGCGGATGAAAAAACCGCAGGCTTGTTCCCATCGGTGACTTTCACGTACATGGGGATGGCGAGCTTGTGCATGGAGAGTAGGCCCGAGGAGGCATCTAATCCTATCCCCTGAAGTACCGATTCGGAGCACAGCGGTCCAAAACTGCCCCAAAGCGATTTGCGGGCGAAACTTCTTGCTAGGATTCGGCAGAGGCTGTGGGGGCCTCTAAACAGGGCGATGGCCCGAGAGTTTGGACCATCCCAGACCTGAACGCATCGTTGCTATCCCAGTCGCGAGTCATAGCGAAAGGGCAGCGTATTCGGGAGGTGGCGCGGCTGGTCGCAACCTTTGGCGGAACCGCCTCCAGGTGGGTCAAGAAAAGCAGCCCGCGGCTGGAAGATGATCAAGGCCCCTTCGAGCTACACTGGTATGAGCACCCTGGAATTGGCCGGGTGGAGCTGAAGCGCAAACAGGTTACCGACCCATGATCGTCGAAATACGCAAGCGCGATGCAACGTATCAGGATCTGACTCCAGGCCAGCCCTACGTAGTTCTTGGCATTGAGGCTGATGATCTTCGGGTTCTGAACGATCAGGGCCGGCCTTTCCTCTATCCGCGCAAGATCTGGCACGTCGTCGATGCCCGGGAGCCGAACGATTGGGTGAGCGAACTTGGCGACGAGAACGAGCGCTATGCCTATCCTCCCGCTCTCAATGGCCGCGGGTTCTTCGAGGACTACTTCGATTCCAAACCCGAAGCCGTCGCCACCTTCTGGCGGGTGATGAATCGCCGCCTCTCGGCAGCCGCCTGAGCCTACAGCCTCAACCCTGACAGTACCGATTTGGAGTGCGCCGACGCGTCGGCGCTTTGGGCGTTGGTGGTGAAGTTGCGAATCCGGTCAAAGCGGCGACGTGTCGCCGCAATCCAAACTCTCCGCAGGGCGATCCCCGGATAGACTCCACCCACCCATGCGCGAGCCCACCTTCCCCAATCTGCGAGTCTTTCTCGATCAACTGCGGCGCAATGGCGACCTTGTAGTCGTCGACGCTCCCGTCGATGCCCGTTTGGAAGTCCCCGAGATCCACCGGCGGGCGATCGCGGCGGGCGGACCGGCGCTTCTGTTCACCAACGTGCGCGGGGCGGACTTCCCGCTGGTCACCAACCTGTTCGGCACGCCGGGGCGGGCAGAAATCGCCTTCGGTAAGCGGCCGTTCGAGCTGATTCGCCGACTGGTTTCGCTCGCTCAGGAGCTTCTGCCTCCCACGCCCGCCAAACTCTGGGGCGCGCGGGACGTGGCGTTCGAGGCGCTGCGGGTGGGTTTGAAGCGCGGGCGGTCCGGTCCGGTCTCTGAGGTGGTGACGAAGGATCGGAGCGAGGTCCGCCTCGACCGCCTGCCCGTGCTCACCACCTGGCCGGAGGACGGCGGGCCGTTCGTCACCCTGCCCCTGGTCTATACCGAACACCCCGACGGCCACGGCCACAATCTCGGAATGTACCGACTCCAAGTGCATGACGAGCGGACGACGGGCATGCATTGGCAGATCGGTAAGGGGGGCGGATTCCATTACGCCGTGGCGGAAGCCCGGGACGAGGCGCTGCCGGTCACCGTCTTCCTGGGCGGTCCGCCCGCGTTGATTCTGTCCGCCATCGCGCCGCTGCCCGAAAACGTTCCCGAGCTGATGCTCGCCTCGCTCCTCGCCGGGCAGAAGCTTGGGTTGATCGAAGGGGTGGGGCCGCATCCGTTGATCGCGAACGCCGAATTCGCCCTGATCGGCAAGGTTCCCCCGCGCGTCCGCCGGCCGGAAGGGCCGTTCGGCGATCACTACGGCTACTACTCGCTCCAGCACGACTATCCGATCTTCGAGATCGAGAAGATCGCCCGACGGAAGGACGCGATCTATCCCGCAACCGTAGTCGGCAAGCCGCGCCAGGAGGACTTCTTCCTCGGCGATCTGCTTCAGGAACTGCTCTCGCCGCTCTTCCCGCTCGTCATGCCCGGCGTGCTCGATCTCTGGTCGTACGGCGAGACCGGCTACCACTCGCTCGCCGGAGCGGTGGTCCGCGAGCGCTACCGCCGCGAGGCGATGGCCAGCGCGTTCCGTATCTTGGGCGAGGGGCAACTCTCGCTCACCAAGTTCCTGCTGGTCACCGATCGGCCGGTCGATTTGAAGGACTTCCGCGCGACGCTCGTCCATCTGCTCGAACGGACCCGTCCCGAGACCGACCTTTACATCTTTTCCAACCTCTCGATGGATACTCTCGACTACTCGGGGCCGAGGGTGAACGAGGGATCGAAAGGCGTCTGGTTGGGCTTGGGCGATCCGGTGCGCGACCTGCCGCGTGAATTTTCGAGCCCCGAGCTACCGATCGGCTGCGGCGAAGTCCACGTCTTCTGCCCCGGCTGCCTGGTGGTCGGCGCCCCGTCGTTCGAAGCCGAGCCGGGCGCGGCAGCCCGCTTCGCGCAAAACCCGGCCTTCGCCGCCTGGCCGCTCGTGGTGTTGTCCGACGAGCCGAGGCGGGCGGCGGCCAGCGCGATGAACTTCCTCTGGACCACCTTCACCCGCTTCGAGCCGGCCGCCGACATCTATGCCGCCCGAGCCGACGTCGTGCGGCATCATCTGTCCTACCAGCCGCCGATCGTAATCGACGCCCGCACCAAGCCCTGGTACCCGAAAGAACTGTTCGCCGACCCGGAGACCGCGGCCACCGTCACCCGCCGCTGGCGCGAGTACTTCCCTGGCGGGAAGGTTGAGATGGGGGACTCGGATCGGGGGCATCTGGATCCGGAGTAGGGGGCGCGGAGTCCGAGTCTCCTGGGCTCCTTCAAAGTTGGCTGCGTTGCCCGACAGCCCTCAACGCCGCCCTTCGACTTCGCGCAGGGTTCGGGTCAACCCGGTGGCTGAGTGCCACGCCGCGGTCGAATTCGTCCGCTGGATGGGCCATCTCGGTCGGGAGTTTAGCCCGAGAGCGTTGTACGGGGCTTCTCCGCGAAGGTTGCAGCGGGGGTGTTCGCAGGGTAAGCGCTAGTTCAGTTATCCTGGGGCCGTCTATTCCTCGTCGGTTCCAAAAAAGGAGGCACATCCATGTCCGATTTCGCCGGCGTTCGCCGCAGCCATCTTTGGATCGCCGCCCTGTTCGCCCTCGCTCTGCCGATCGGCGCCGCCGAGCTTGCGCCCCCGGATCGCGAAGCAGCCGAGGCGGCGGGACTGGAGAACTCCGCCGATCCAACCCAGGGACCGGCCGCCCCGGCGCTCCCTTCGGGGCTGGTCCGCGGCGTCACTCAGAACGTCTTGCTGATCCCTGACTCGACCGCCGACCGGGTGATGGCGTTCGATCCCACGACCGGCAATCTGATCAACGCCGATTTCATCCCGGCCGATCCGACCAACCTGTCGACGCCCAAGGATGCGATCGCGAACCCGGGGGGCTCGGAGGTTTGGGTTCTCGACCAGATCGACGACGCGGTCCAACGTTACGGCGCGGGCGGCTATCTCGGAATCCTGGCACCGGCCGGGGGGGGCAACAACGCGATCCTCGACAATGCGACGGGGATGACGATCCACCCGAACGGCAACCTGCTGGTCTGCGTGCAAGCGGGGGCCAACGGCGATTCGGTCGCCTCGTTCGATGCCGGGGGCAATTTTGTCGGCGATTTCATCGCGATCGGTTCCGGCGGGCTCGACGGGCCGTTCGACGTCTTGGTCCGCGCCGCCGACGTATTGGTCTCGTCAATCAATACCGACCAGGTCCTGCGCTACGACCGGACGAGCGGCGCCTTCCTGGACGTCTTCGCCTCGATCAACAACTTCCCGCAACAGCTGTTCGAAGCGGCCAACGGCAACATTTTGGTTGCCAACTTCGGCGGTACCCAAACCGGCATCGTCGAGCTGACCTCGACCGGTACGCTGGTCGGCGTCTACAACCCCGTTCCTGGCGGCGGGTACCGAGGGGTATACGAGCTGCCGAACCTGAACCTGCTGGTCACCACCGGCACGGGAGTGTTCGAAATCTCGCGCGCCAACGCCCTGGTCTCGACCAAGATGAGCGGCGTGAGCGGCCAGTACATCGAATTCGCCGCGAGCCAGCTGCCGGTGGGGCTGACGGAATTTGGGGTCGAGTAGGGTGGGGTGGGCATCGCTTCCAGCGCGGCAAACCTGTTGACCTATGCGTTGCAAATGCCGCGTCAGCGGCGGGAGGGTCTCGTGCAGCCCGAACGTGTGGTTTGCCTTTTTCGCAACGGAAGCAACCAAGCTGTCCGAATCCCTCGCGACCTCGAGCTTCCTGGCCATGAGGCGATCCTCCGTAAGAGGGTAACCAGCTGATCGTCGAACCGATGCCTCGGCCATCATTGCTGGAGCTGTTGGCGACCTGGGAGCCCCTCGACGAGGAGTTTCCGGAGATCGACGACCTGGAGCCTCTCGAGGACGTGAATCTCTGAGATGGCCGAGTTTCGGTATCTCCTCGACACCAACATCCTCTCGGATCTGCTGCGAAATCCCAGCTCAAAAGCGAGCCGCCGCGGCGGCTCGCGCGCTTCGCTTTCCGGGCCGCGCGCGCGACCGCGCGCGAGATCCCCGGCAAGGGGTTGTATGGGCGCCGGGACCGGGGTGCGGAGCACCGGGGGGGAAGGTC
>JBBRUC010000288.1:0-6468 GCA_038248205.1 Thermoanaerobaculia bacterium | reverse complement strand
TCGGTGATTTTCTCGGTGACTTCGGTGATTTTCTCGGTGACTTCGGTGATTTTCTCGGTGACTTCAGCGATTTTCTCGGTGACTTCAGTGATTTTCTCGGTGACTTCGGTGATTTTCTCGGTGACTTCAACCAATTTTTGGGAGACACCAGCGATCTCCTGAGGGGCTCGAACGATCTGGTCAGGAGCATCGGCAGATTCCCGGAAGGTGCGAGCGAATTCGCGAGTGGCGCGAGCCGACGAGGCCTTGGAGGGTAAACGGAGGGACGAAATTTTGGCCGCGTCCGCCCGCGTTGGAACCGCCGCAATGACCGCAACCTCGCCGCCGCCCGCTCTTGCCCCCTGCCGTCGTCGCAACTGCGTGTCGAGCCAGGAGACGCGCGATCCGTACCGTATCGAGCCGTTACGATTCGTTGGCGACCCCGAGCGGGCGTGGAATCGGCTGCTCGACCTGCTGCGCGGCTGGCCGCGAACCGTCCTGCTGGAAGCAGAGACCGACCGGGCACGGGCGCGTTTTCGCTCCCTGGTGTTCCGATTTCCCGACGACGCGGACTTTCTCCTCGATCGGGAAGGCCAGACGATCCATTTTCGCTCCGCCGCCCGCTGGGGGCGCCGAGATTTCGACGTCAATCGCCGCCGTATGGAGGCGATCCGCGCCGCGTTCGCCGCCTTACTCGACTCCTGACCGGCTCCGCCATGACGTACCTCCTGACATCGACCACCCTCCTGCCACGCCCTCGGGCGGAGGTTTTCGAGTTTTTCGCCGACGCGGGCAACCTCGAAACCCTCACGCCGCCGCTTCTCCGGTTTCAGATTCTTACCGCCTTGCCGCTCGCCCTCAAGTCTGGATCGCTGATCGACTACCGTCTGCGCCTGCATGGCGTCCCGATCACCTGGCGCACCGAAATAACCGAGTGGGAGCCGCCGTACCGGTTCGTCGATCAACAACTCCGCGGCCCCTACCGCTTGTGGCATCACGAGCATCGGTTTGAAGAGACATCGGAAGGCACGCTCACCACCGACCGGGTCCACTACGCCTTTCTGCCGATTCCCGGCGTCCATCGGCTGCTCGTCGAGCCGGATTTGCGGCGGATCTTCGCCTACCGCCTGAAGCGAATGCGCGAGATTTTCGGCGTGGCCCCCCAGCAGGGAGACACGGAGATCCGCATCCGCGCCCTCACCGCCGCCGAGGAGGCCACGGCTCCCCCTCGGCCGACCCGGGCGGCGAGGGCGAGGGTTTGACCGGGAAACCTTTCGACCCCGCCAGCCTCGACGCCCCGCACCGCGATCCGGATGGGGCGTTCTTCAATCCCTGGGCACGGTTCTCGGTGCGCATCGCCGACGTGCTCCGCTGGAAGCTGGGGGCCAACGAGTACCGTGACCGGCCAAAACCGCCGATTCCCCGGGTGGCCAACGATGGCGCCTATCTCGCGCACCCTGAAGAGCCCGACTCGCTCACCTGGGTAGGGCATTCGACCTTTGCCCTCCAAGACGGCGGCGAGTTGGTGCTCACCGATCCCCACTGGGGCGCACGGGCGTTGCTCCCGCCGCGCCAGAGTCCTCCCGGGATTCCGATCGAAGCGGCGGAGGGGGCGACGTTCGCGATTCTCTCCCACGATCACTACGACCATCTGGACGACTGGACGGTGCGCCGGCTGCCCGCGACGCTCCCCTGGTTCGTACCGCTGGGGCTGAAAGACTGGTTCACGCGCCGCGGCCGGCAGGCGACCGAACTCGATTGGTGGCAAAGTGCCACGATCGGGCGTTGGCGGCTCACCTGTGTCCCGGTCCAACACTGGTCGCGGCGCACCTTTCGGCCCAACCGAACGCTGTGGGCCGGTTGGCTGCTCGAATCGCCGCGGCGGCGGGTTTTCTTTGCCGGCGACTCCGGCGCGTTCGGCGGCTTTGCCGAGATCGGCCGGCGCCTCGCGCCGATCGACGTGGCGCTGCTGCCGATCGGCGCCTACGAGCCGCGTTGGTTCATGGGCTACCAGCACCTGGACCCCGCGCAGGCCTATCAGGCGTTCCTCGATCTCGGCGCGCAGCACATGGTACCGATGCATTGGGGGGTGTTCGACCTGACCGACGAGCCCGTCGGTCTCGCGCCGCTCGTTCTGGCCGAACACCTCGCTGGCCTGGGCGGCGATGCGCGGGTCCGGCCGCTCGCGATCGGCGAACGCTGGCTGCTGCCCGAATCGACATCCTCCCCTTGAGCACCCGCCTACGCGCCCGCGGCGCACTTCTGTTCGCAACCCTGATCTGGGGCACGAGCTTCGTCATCGTCCAGCGGGCGATCGCGGACCTGCCCGTGTTCCACCTGATGACCTTCCGATTCGTCGTGGCGCTGCTGCTCCTCCTGCCGCTTGCCCGCGGAGTTGCCTGGACGCGGGCAACGCTCTCCCAGGGGACGATTCTTGGACTTCTGCTCTTTGCCGGTTTCACTCTCCAGAGCTACGGTCTGCTCGGCACCACCCCTTCCCGTTCGGCTTTCTTGACCGGTCTCTCCGTGGTGATGGTGCCGTTTCTCGGCAAGCTGCTCGGACGCACGATCCGCCCCGGTCCGGCGATCGGTTCCGCCGTGGCCGCGGCCGGGCTGTGGGTTCTGTTTCGCCCAGGGGAAGGGACGGGGGGCGGCGCGTTCAACTGGGGCGATGGGCTCACCCTGCTCTCGGCCCTGGTGTTTGCGGTCTACGTCCTCGCGGTCGAGGCCGCCGTGCGGCGTGAGCCGGTGCGCGGGCTCGCGATCGTCCAGTTCGGACTGATCGCCCTACTCGCCGCTCCGTCGCTCGTGATCACGCCGCCCACCCGGGCGGAATTCACCCCCTACGCCCTGTTCGCGATCGCGCTCATGGGGGTATTCGCCACCGCGGTGGCCTTCCTCTGCCAGCTGTACGCCCAGCGGCACCTCTCGGCGGTCGAATCGGGAGTTTTGTTCACTCTGGAGCCTGTCTTCGCCGCGGCGTTTTCGGTCCTTCTCGGGGTCGAGCTTTGGAGCGACAACCTCGCGTTCGGCGGCGTGCTGGTGGTCGCCGCCATGCTCGTCACCGAGCTATGGGGCGGCGCGGAGGGGATCGGGCCGCCGACCTGAGGCCGCGGGCTCCGCTCGGCTCGCGGTCGTTTGTCGCCGCGACGGGGCACCGGTTACACTCTCGCCCTCAGTTCGCTCAGCGAATCAACGAACCGCAAGGAGCAGTTATGGGTCTCTTCCACGAAATGGCGACGATGGGACACGAACGGGTGGTCTTCTGCTCGAACCCCGACGTGGGCCTGCACGCGATCATCGCCGTCCACTCGACGGTTCTCGGCCCGGGGCTTGGCGGCGTTCGAATGTGGCCCTACGCCAATACCGACGAGGCATTGGAGGACGTCCTCCGCCTTTCGCGCGGCATGACCTACAAGGCCGCCGCCGCCGGTCTCACGCTCGGCGGCGCCAAGGCGGTCATCCTGGGCGACGCGAAAAAGGACAAGACGGAGGCGCTGCTGCGCTGCTTCGGCCAGTACGTCGAATCGCTCGGCGGCGACTACATCACGGCCGAGGACGTCGGCACGAGCGTCCGCGATATGGAGACGATCCTCGCCGAGACCCGCTGGGTGACTGGTGTGTCCGACGCGATGGGCGGCAGCGGCGACCCCTCGCCGGTGACCGCGTTCGGCGTCCTGCAAGGCATGAAGGCGGCGGCGAAGGTGGCCTACGGCGACGCGTCCCTGCGCGGCAAATGCGTCGCGATTCAGGGCCTGGGCAACGTCGGGCTCCATCTCGCCAGCTACTTGTTGGAGGAAGGGGCCAAGGTGTTCGGCGCCGACGTCTACGCCGCGGCGCAGGAGCGAGCCGAGGAAGCGGGGGTAGAGATCGTGCCGACGACTGAGATTCTTAGCGTCGATTGCGACATCGTCGCCCCTTGCGCCTTGGGTGCCACGCTCAACCCGGAGACGATTCCCCAGCTCAAATGCCGGATCGTCGCCGGAGCCGCGAACAATCAGCTCGCCGAGGAGGAACGCGACGGCGCGGACCTCCACGCCCGCGGCATCCTCTACGCGCCCGATTTCGTCGGCAATGCGGGGGGCCTGATCAACGTCTACAACGAGCTGATGCCGAGCTATAACCGGGAACGGGCGATGCGGATGGCGACGGGCATTCTCGACAACATGATGCGGGTGTTCGAGATCTCGCGCGCCGAAGCGATTCCCACCCAGATCGCCGCCGAGCGCCTCGCCGAGGAACGTATCGCGAGCATGAAGGGTCTGCGCCCGAAGCACTGGGGCCGGCTGATCAACAACGGGCGTTAAGATCGGCGCGAGGGGGTGTTCGCGTCCCCGAGCCCGGGGGCGTTGCCGCCCTCGCGGACGGTCCTCCCTCTCGCCATCCAGCGGACCAGGGTGTTCAGCAGCCAAGGAATCACGCCGCAGATCACCACCATGGCGAGCGAAAAATTGCGCACGCCGAGCACCGCCTCGATCGCGTTGCCCGGGCAGGGAAGGGACGTCCCCAACCCGTACCCGGTCAGCTCGAGCGGAATCATCGCGAGCGTGCCCCAGCCGAGCTGGTCGACGGTCGACCGACGGCGCAAAAGCAGGGCGACCGGCACCACGTATCCCCAGTAGCACGTCCCCACCTGCCACCACGATCGGAAGTACGCCAAGCACAGCAGGTGGCCGAGCGCGTTCATCACCAGCCCGAGCGCCAAGGCGACAGGCAGGTAGAACCGAAGGTCAAGGAGGAGGGAGCGCAGCCGCGGGTTGGGCATTGGAGAGGGCGGACGGGGTGGCACCAAGATTCGATGCCCAGCGGGGCCGCCTGCTGAGGGTATCACCCGCGGGCCTGGTCAAAGTCCGGGAAAAACTGTCAAGCCCCGCCGGATCCTGTAGGGGCGGCCCCCCGTGTGTCCGGCCTCAGGACATAGGTAACACCTCGACCTCAAGACATCGGTAACAGGCTGGGGCAAAGTGGGGCTCAAGGAGGGCCCTTCTATGCCCTGGCGGGAGACCGATGCGATGGACCAGACGATCCAGTTTGTGGTTCGCGCCCTGACGGAGGGAGCGAATCGTAGTGAGCTGTGCCGTGAGTTCGGGATCAGCCGAAAGACGGGCTACAAATGGATCAAGCGTTACGGCGAAGTGGGAAATCTCCAAAAGCTTGTACCAGAGAGCCGGCGGCCTCATCGCAGTCCTCGGCAAACCCCACCCGAGGTGGAAGATCGAGTCGCGGAACTCCGCAAAAAGCACGGGTGGGGAGGAGGCAAGCTGAGTCGGCTTCTGGATCGCGAGGGGATCACTTTGCCGGCCGGCACGGTGGACCGCGTTCTCCGACGCCGGTGCCTGACCGGTCCGGCACCGGACGGTCGCGCTGCGTTGCTGCGTTTTGAGCGGCCCACGCCGAACGACCTCTGGCAGATCGACTTCAAGGGTCCCATGCAATGGGAGAACGCGTGGTCCAGCACTCCGCTCAGCGTCCTGGACGACCACAGTCGATTCGCCGTGGGTCTCTCTCCGCTCCGGTCGCTGACCGACGAGGCGGCTCACCCGCCGTTAGTGGCCTGTTTTGAAGAGTATGGGCTTCCCACAGCGATCTTGATGGACCATGGGACCCCGTGGTGGAGCACGACCAACGGGCACGGCCTGACACGGTTCTCGATTCGGCTGATCCTGCAAGGAATTCGGTTGATCTACGGGCGGATTCGTCACCCCCAGACGCAGGGCAAGGTCGAGCGTTTTCACGGCACTCTCAAGTCGAGTTTTCGGCACCGGGGGCTGCCGCCCACCTTCGAGGCTTTCGTCGAAGCCTTGGCGGCGTTTCGCCAGGAGTACAACGAGATCCGCCCGCATGAGGCCCTGGCGATGGAAGTGCCGGCATCGCGATACGAGAAGAGCCCGCGCAGCTACCAGGCCCAACCCAAAGAGTGGGAGTATCCTGAGGGCTCTGAGGTTCTGCGCCTCAACAGCGCGGGCTGTCTGGAGTACCGCAATCATCGGTACTTCGTCTGCGAGGCGTTGGCCGGCCAACGGGTCCGCTGCCAGCCCTTCGCCCAGAAAGTGCTCGTGACCTACCGGCACATGGAGATCCGCGAGATCGACCTCGAAGCTGGGCGCACGACCGCCGTGGTGCGCACAGTCAGATTGAATTAAATTGAATCTATGAGAACTCCTGTTACCGATGTCTTGAGGTCGAGGTGTTACCTATGTCCTGAAGGCCGGACACCCCCGTGGCCGCCCTTCGCTCGGTATTCGTGGCCTTCTTGGGCGCCCACGGGGGGGCGCCCCTACAGGATCACCGACCCTACCGGTCCGGCCGGCCCAACGGGCCGGGAGAGCCTAGCCCAGGGCTGAGGCCGAAGGCCGATGCCCTGGGTTCAAAAACCCCACAGAGACGCGGCCTGAAAGGCCGCGAGAGCTTTTAGGTCCACACGTAGCGCTCGGCAGATTCGTTTTCTCAGGCCCCGTGTACCCGCCCTGCGGATCTTCCAACCCAGGC
>JBBRUC010000287.1:0-6470 GCA_038248205.1 Thermoanaerobaculia bacterium | reverse complement strand
GGCGACGTCAATACGCTGCTGCTCGACAAGACCGGCACGATCACGCTCGGCAACCGCCAAGCGGTCGAATTCCTGACGTTGCCCGGGGTCACCGAGACCGAATTGGCCGACGCGGCGCAGCTCGCGAGCCTGGCGGACGAGACGCCCGAAGGGCGCTCGATCGTGGTGCTCGCCAAGACCCAATACGGCCTGCGCGGTCGCGAGCTGGGCAGCCAAGACGCTCGATTCGTGCCGTTCACCGCCCAGACCCGTATGTCCGGGGTCGATTTCGGCGGCCGGACGATCCGCAAAGGCGCGCCCGATTCGGTGGCCGCGTTCGTCGCTTCGCTCGGTGGCTCGGCCCCGCCGGAGCTGAAAGCCGCGGTCGAGGCGGTCGCCAAAGGTGGCGGCACGCCTCTCGTGGTCGCTGAAGGCGCCCGGCCGCTGGGTGTGGTTCATCTCAAAGACATCGTCAAAGGAGGCATTCGCGAGCGGTTCGAGCAGCTGCGGCGGATGGGGATCAGGACCGTGATGATCACCGGCGACAATCCGCTCACCGCCTCGGCGATTGCCCGCGAGGCGGGGGTGGACGATTTCCTCGCCGAGGCGAAACCGCAGGACAAGATGGACCTGATCCGCCGCGAGCAGGCCCAAGGCAAGCTGGTCGCGATGACCGGCGACGGCACGAACGACGCCCCGGCGCTCGCGCAGGCGGACGTCGGCGTCGCAATGAATACCGGGACCATGGCGGCGAAGGAGGCGGGCAACATGGTCGATCTCGATTCCAATCCGACCAAGCTGATCGAGATCGTTGAAATCGGCAAGCAGCTCCTGATGACCCGCGGCGCGCTCACCACCTTCTCGATCGCCAACGATGTCGCGAAATACTTCGCGATCCTGCCGGCGATGTTTTCGACCCTCTACGTGCTGGCCGGGGCCAAACCGGGCTCGGGGCCGCTCTCGGCGTTGAACGTCATGCGCCTGGCCTCGCCCGAATCGGCGATCCTGTCCGCGGTGATCTTCAACGCCCTGATCATCGTGGCTCTCATCCCGCTCGCTCTTCGCGGCATTCGCTACCGCCCGCTCGGCGCGGCTTCGGTGCTGCGGCGCAACTTGGTTGTCTACGGCCTGGGCGGCGTGCTCATCCCGTTCGTCGGCATCAAGCTGATCGACGTCGTCATTTCCGCCCTCGGGCTGGTTTGAAAGGAGACCCCCTGTGAACACCAACGTTTCGAACGGGTGGAAGGCGCAAATCGTCCCCGCGCTCCTCATGACCCTGGTTCTTACCGCGATCCTCGGGATCGGCTATCCGCTCGTCGTCACCGGCCTCGCCCGCCTGATCTTCCCGACGCAGGCGGAGGGAAGTTTGATCCGCGACGCCCACGGCACGGTGATCGGCTCGCGGCTGATCGGCCAGCCGTTTACCGGCCCGGGCTATTTCCGCTCTCGCCCATCCGCCGCGGGCGCCGGCTACGACGGCACATCCTCGGGCGGCACCAACCTCGGACCGACGAGCCGGAAGCTGATCGATGAACGCGTCGCGCCTGCCGTCGCCGCGGCGATCGCCGAAAATCCCGGCGCGCCCGATCGCCCCGCCCTGAAGGTACCCGTCGATCTGGTCACCTCGTCCGCCTCGGGGCTCGATCCGCACGTCACGCCCGCAGCGGCCGAGTTTCAGGTGGCCCGCGTGGCGCGCGAGCGCGGTCTGTCCGAGGACCAGGTGCGACGTCTCGTGGCGGCGCACACGGAGGGGCGGCAGCTCGGCTTCCTTGGCGAGCCCCGGGTGAACGTGCTGGAATTGAACCTCGCGTTGGACGCCGCGCGTAAATAACCCGTGCCCCAGAGCCCCGAGAGCTTTCTTCGCCTGATCCACCGCGCGCGGCGCGGCCGGCTTAAGGTCTATCTGGGCTACGGCCCCGGCGTCGGCAAAACCTACCAGATGCTGCTCGAAGGGCATCGCCTCAAAGGGCAGGGAGTGGACGCGGTGATCGGCGTGGTCGAGACCCACGAGCGCGCCGACACCGCCTCGCTGGTACTCGGGCTCGACGCCATACCCCCCCGCGAGATCACCTACCGAGGAGTCCACCTGCAGGAGATGGATCTCGAGGCGATCCTCGAGCGCAAGCCGGAGGTTGTGCTGGTCGACGAGCTGGCGCATACCAACGTTCCCGGCGGCGCCCACCCGAAGCGCTACCTCGACGTGCAGGAGATCCTCGCCGCGGGCATCCACGTGCTCACGACCTTGAACATCCAACACCTCGAAAGCCTGTACGACACGGTCGAGCGCCTGGTAGGGGTGAAGGTCAAGGAGCGCATTCCCGACTGGGTGCTCACCGAAGCCGACCAGGTGGTCAACGTCGACCTCGCCGCCGAGGACCTCCGCCGCCGGCTCGAAGAGGGACTCATCTACCCACCCGAGCGGGCGGCTGCGGCGCTCCAGAACTTCTTCCGCACCCAGCCGCTCGAACAGCTTCGCGAGCTGGCGCTGCGCGAGGTGGCGTCGGTGCTCGAACGGCGCGGGCGCACGGAAGGCACGTCGATCGAAGCGCCCGACCAGGTGGTCGCCTGCCTGTCGTCGAAGAGCCCGAACGCCCACGCCCTGTTGCGCTACTCCTCGCGCCTCGCCGGCAAGCTCGACCGCAACTGCTACGCGCTGTACGTGCGCACGCCGGCGGAAGAGCGGCTCGATCCGGAGACGAAAAAGCAGCTCGGCGAGACGCTGGAGCTGGCGCGCCACCTGGGCGCCACGGTGTTCACCTTCCAAGGCGAAGACGTGGCCGAGACGATCCTCCGTTTCGCGCGAGAGGTCCGCGCCGGGCACGTCGTGATCGGCCGCCCCGTCCCGCGTCCGGCCTGGCGCCGCCTGCTTCGACCGTCGCTGGTCGACGCCCTGGTCGAGCGGGCGACGGGTCTGGCGCTGGTGGTGGTAGATCCCCTGGGGCCGGCAGTGGTCGCTGCGGCGGAAAGGACAGAAAAGACTCCAGAAACGCCAAGGGCGGGCGAAGAATCGGAGCCGGCGGTCCGAAGAGCCTCGGCGAAAGCGGCGTCGAAGAAGACCGACCGGCTGGCGGAGTTGTTGCGGCCGGAGTGGACGTTCTTCCTCCAGGAAACTCTCTCGCGCGGCGAGCTGTTGGAGCGGCTCGCGACGCCGCTTGTCGCCGGCACCCGGCTCGATCTTGCGGACGTGATCCGCGCCCTGGAGCGGCGCGAGCGGGAGGCTTCGACGTACCTGGGAACCGGAATCGCGGTGCCTCACGCGCGGATTCCCGGTCTCGCCGAGCCGCGCGTGGCTCTCGCCGTTCTCCGTTCGCCCGCGGGCACGGAGGCCACGATCGAGCTGACGTTCCTGCTGCTCTGTCCCGACGAGCATCCCGAAAATTGCCTGAAGCTGCTGTCCGACATTGCCCGCCTCGCCCACGACCCGATGCGGAGGAAGGCCCTAAGCGCCGCCACGAGCTGGAACGAAGCTCAGGCGGCGCTCTCGGCGTAAGGCGCGGCCGAGGAAAAACTACGCCCGGGGATGGAACCGATCGTAGAGGCTCTTGAGCCGGTGTTGGTGGATGTGGGTGTAGATCTGGGTGGTCGCGATGTCGGCGTGGCCGAGCATCATCTGGACGGCGCGCAGGTCGGCGCCGTGCTCCAGCAGGTGGGTGGCAAAGCTGTGGCGCAGGACGTGGGGCGAGAGGGCGCGTAAGCCCACGGTGCGGCCGTAGGCTCCGAGATTCTTCCAGAAGCCCTGGCGGGTCATGCCGTCGCCTTTGGCGTTGGCGAAGACGAAGGCGTGGCGCTTTCCTTCGGTGAGCGCCGGTCGCACTTCGGAGAGATAGCGGCCGACCCACATCTCGGCGGCCTCGCCCACCGGTACCACCCGCTCCTTGTCCCCTTTGCCGTAGGCGATCAGGAATCCGACGTCGAGCCGCAGCTGCGGCAGGGTGAGGCCCACCAGTTCCGAGACGCGGAGGCCCGCGGCGTAGAGCAGCTCGATCATCGCCCTGTCGCGTAGGCCGAGGGGGGTGGCTAGGTCCGGGGCCGCGAGCAGCGCCTCCACCTCGGCCTCTGTGAGCACCTTGGGCAGCGAGCGGAACCGCTTCGGCTGGACCAGATGGACGGCGGGGTTGTCGCTGCGCTCGCCGATCTCGATCAGGTGTTGGAAGAAGCCGCGGATTGAGGCCAGCCCGCGGGCGATCGAGCGGGGCGAGAGCCCCTCGCGGCGCAGGTCGCGGATGTGGGCGGAGAGCGCGGTCGAATCGACGGAGAGCAGGTCGCCGCCGCTCTTGGCCAGCGCCCGAGCGGTGCGCAGCAGATCGCGGCCGTAGCTTTCGACGCTGTTGGCGGCCAAACCCCGTTCGAGGGCGAGCGATTCGAGGTAGCGGCGGAGCGCCCGGTGCCACGGCGTCGCCTTCTCCTTCGCCGCCCCGGCGGCGGCCTCTGGATCGAGCGCGCGGGGGCGGCGTTTCAAGGGAGGGCGCGCGGAGTGACGGAGCCCGGCGTGAACCCGCGGGCCTGGCAGATCGTCGTGATCTCCGCCTCTTCGAGCACCCGGCCCGATTTCTTCGCGCAGTCGAAGATCTCGTCGACCAGCCCCGACTCGGCCGCGAGGCCGCGCTCTTCGAGCCAGAAGACGACGTTCGATTTGCCGCTCATGTTCCCCACCTCGATCACCTGATGGCGACCGATCAGGCTCGCCGGGACCGAGGAGTAGACCCGGTCGGCGAGCCAATCCTCGCCGCGCGCCCGCGCCTTCAAGATCGCGGCGGCGTGGACCCCCGTCGCGGTGCGGAACGCGTCCTTGCCGATCACCGGATAGTTGTCCGGGCAGGGAACGCCGGTGGTTTCGGCGACCAGACGGCAATACTCCTCCAGCCGGGTGAGGTCGCGGTCGATCCAGCCGAGCAGCTGCATGTTGACCAGCAACAGGTCGATCGGGCAGTTACCGACCCGCTCACCGATCCCCAAGGCGGTGCCGTGCAGGCGATCCGCGCCGGCCGCCGCGGCGGTGAGCGCGTTGATCACGCCGAAGTCGCGGTCGCGGTGGCCGTGCCAGTCGACTTTCACGTCCTCCCCCGTCGCGTCGACGACACCGCGGATGAAACGGATCACCGCCGCCGCCCCCGCCGGGGTGGCGTGCCCGACCGTGTCCGAGACGCAGACCCGGCGCGCGCCCGCTTCGACCGCCGCGGTGTAGAGCCGGCGTAGATCCTCTGGGTTCGCGCGGGTCGTGTCCTCGGTGACATACATGACCGGCAGGCCGTGGTTCACCCCGAACTCGACCGCGCTGGTGGTCCAATGGAGCATCTGGTCGAGCGTCCACCCTTCGGTGTAGATGCGCACCGGCGACGAGCCGAGGAAGCAGGCGACCTCGATCGGCAGCCCCACCCGCTCGGAAACGTCGACGATCGGCCGGATGTCCACTTCGAGCGTGCGGGCGGCGCAGTTCGGAGAGATCGCGAGTTTCTGATCGACGATCTCTCGCGCCAGCCGTTCGACGTCGCGCACCACGTGCGGCCCCGCGCCGGGCAGGCCGAGGTCGGCCGACTCGATGCCGAGCGCTGCGATCAGATGGAGGATTTCGAGCTTCTGCTCGATCGGCGGGGTTTTGACCGACGGAGACTGGAGACCGTCGCGCAAGGTTTCGTCGTCGAGCTCGACCTTGCCGCGCAAGGGCTTGAGCTCCTGGCCGCTCTCGCGGTTCCAGTCGTAGATCAGCTCACGGTCGCTGGCGGAGCTTGGCGACGTCTGCGGCATTGGCGGTCTCTCCAAAGGGACGGGAAGGGGGAATGCCGGTTTGCGCCGGCTAGGCTTGCGTCGGCATGAGCGCCGCGCGCTCGACGCGCTTGGCGATGTCGCTACCTACTTGCGACGTGGTCATCGTGCCGCCGATGTCGGAGGTCGTGGCGCCTTCGCGGATCGCCGCGAGCACCGCGGCGTCGAGCGCCCGGGCCGCCTCGTCGTGGCCCAGGTTTTCAAGCATCAGCGCGGCCGAGAGAATAGCGCCGATCGGGTTGGCCTGCCCCGTGCCGGCGTACTTCGGCGCCGAGCCATGGACCGGCTCGAACATCGAGGTCCGGCCGGGGTGCAGGTTCGCCGAAGCGGCCACGCCCAACCCTCCTTGGAGGGCGGCGCCCAGGTCGGTCACGATGTCGCCGAACATGTTGTTGGTGACGATCACCTCGAAGCTCTCGGGGCGTTTGACCATCAGCATGGTGAGCGCATCGACGTAGAGGTGGCTCGGCTCGACGCTCGGGTAGTCGGGGGCGACTTCGGCAAACGCCCGCTGCCACAGATCGTGGCCGAAACGCATGACGTTCGCTTTGTCGCTCATGCAGACCTTCGTCTTGCCCTTGGCAACCGCGTATTCGAACGCCGCGCGTAGAATGCGCTCCACCCCTTTGCGGGTGTGGATCTCGTCTTGGATCGCGACCTCGTCCGGCGTCCCCTTCTTGAAGTTGCCGCCGACGCCGACGTAGGCGCCTTCGGTGTTCTCGCGGAAG
>JBBRUC010000286.1:0-6519 GCA_038248205.1 Thermoanaerobaculia bacterium | reverse complement strand
TGCCGGTGGACGGCGTTCTGCTCGCCAAGCTCGACGGCACGGCCAAGGGGGGGATGGCGGTCGCGATCGCCCGCGAACTCAAGCTGCCGGTGCTGTTCTTGGGTGTCGGCGAAAAGGCGGACGACCTGATCGATTTCGAGCCGCGCGCGTTCGCCAACGCCCTCCTCGGCTGAGGAGAGCTTGGTGCCTGCCGTCGATCGCAGTGATCTCCGCCACCTCCGCCACGACTTCCGCTACCTGCGCCGCGCCTTGCGGCTCGCGTTGCGCGGGCGCTACCGCACGGCGCCGAATCCGCGCGTGGGAGCCGTGCTGGTCCGCGATGGCCAGGTGGTGGGGGAGGGGTGGCACCGCGAGGTCGGCGGTCCGCATGCCGAAATCGAGGCGCTGCGGGCGGCCGCCGCCACCGGACCAGACGCGGCCCGCGGTGCCACCCTCTACGTAACGCTCGAACCGTGTGCCCATTTCGGCCGCACCCCCCCGTGCGTCGACGCGGTGATCGCGGCGGGGATCGTCCGCGTGGTCGCCTGCGTCGGCGATCCGAACCGCCAGGTGGCGGGCAAGGGTTTCGCCCGTTTGCGCGACGCCGGAATCGTCGTCGAAGTGGGGGCGCTGGCGGCCGATTCCGTACGGAGCAACCTGCCGTTTTTCGTCTCGCAGTTGCTCGGCCGCCCGGCGGTGACGCTCAAGTGGGCGATGAGCCTCGACGGCAAGATTGCCACCGTCTCGGGCGAAAGCCGCTGGATCTCCTCGCCCGAGGGGCGGAAGGCGTCGCTCGCCCTGCGCGAAGAGCACGACGCGATCTTGGTCGGCGTCGGCACCGTGCTCGCCGACGATCCACGGCTCGACCGGCGGCTCGGCAAAGCGCGCGGGCCGATCCTCCGCGTGGTGCTCGACCGGCGGCTGCGCACGCCGCCCGGGGCGAAGATGTTCTCGGTCGAAGGACCGGTGGTGATCTTCACCACCTCGCAAGACGCCGAGCGCCGCCTGGCGCTGACGGCCGCCGGAGCCGAGGTGGTGCGGCTCCCCGTCGTCGGGCCGGAGTCGGTGACGGCGGCGCTCTTTGCCCGTGGTGTGGCGAGCCTGCTGGTCGAAGGGGGCGGAGAGATCCATGCGAGCTTCGTCGCCGCCGGCGCCTACGACGAGATTCGGGTAGATGCGGCGCCGCTCCTGCTCGGCGGTCTCTCGGCGCCGACGCCGCTCGGCGGCGGCGGTTTCGCGCAGCTCGCCCAGGCGCCGCGCCTGGAACGGATCGAAACGGAGCGCCAGGGGGAGGACGTGATCCTCACCGGCCTACGCGCCGGCCGGTTGGACGAGCTGCTGCGACCGCCCTTCGACTTCGCTCAGGGCTCGGTCCTACCCGCTGGCTGAGCGGATCGTCAACCCCGGCGCACGAAACGCACCATCTTTTGATCGCGGGGGTGGCTCCAGTCACCGACGTGCTCGACCGTCCAGGGCAGACCGTCGGCGAGCCAATCGAGATCGCGGGCGCGGTAGTGGTAGGGGTCGCGGTCTAGATAGCTGGTGATGCCGCCGGGCTCGTGGTGGAGGGTGAGAGCATCCGGCCGATCGTCCGGGCATTCGAAATAGGTGGCGTAGAACCGGCCGCCTTCGGGCATCCCCTTCGCCATCTCGATCAGGCAGCGACGGATGAAGTTCGCCGGCAGATGGGTGAAGACCGACTGCGCGAGGGCGAAATCGAACGTCCGGCCGAAGCGCCAGGCCTCGAACGAGCCGTTCGCGAGTAGGTTCTCGCGCGGGCAGCGCTCTTGTAAGCCCACGAGCGGCAGCTCGACCTCGTAGCCCGCGTCGAGCAGCGCGGCGTTGACGTCGATCCCGTAGTAGCGGCCGGGTTCTAGATAGCGGATGAATTGCACCCCGGCGCGCAAGCTGCCGCAGCCGACGTCGAGGAGTGTCATCCCCGGCTTCAGCCCTTCGGCGACCAGATAGTCGAGCTGCAACCGACCCATCTCTTCCCACAGGCCGCCGATCCAGGTGCGGTGCCAGCCGGCGGCGATCTGCTCGGGCGAAAGCCCGCCGGCATAGGCATTGAACGCCGTGCTCTCGTGCTCGGGCGGCGGGTTTGGGATTTCGGGGTCGCTCATCGACCGGTCTCCGAGGAAGCGGTTGCCCGGGGGGGCAGGGCTGGCAGCGGTTCCAGCGATTCCTGCGGCCATCGCGCATCGAGCGCCCGGCCGCCGAAAGCGAGCCCCAGCACCACCAGCGCCGCCGCGACGGCGCCCACCGTCGCGCGGCGCGACAGGCGCGCCCCCTCCCACAGGCCGGCGAGGCCGAAGGCGGCGAACAGGTCGAGCACGGGCATGATCTGGACGCGGTAGCGGGTCTTAACGTGCAGGGCGAGGAACAACAGCAAATTGTAGCCGAGGAAGACCAGCAGCACGGGACGGAACCCGGCGGCGCCCGGCGCCCAGGCGGCCCGGCCGCGGGCGATTCCGACGATCCCGGCGAGCAGCGCGAGACCATAGATCCCGGAGGCCGCCGTGCCGAGCGTGGCGGCGAGACTCGGCGCCACCCCGCGGTAGCCGCGACCTTCGGCGGCGATCGCGCCGCCCGGCAGTTGATCGGTGAAGAACGACGCGCGATCGAGCAGGCGGAACGGCTGGCGCCCGAGCTGGCGCAGAGCGAGCGGGAACCAACCTTCCCGCGTCATCAGACGGTGGATCTTGTCGCCGAGGATCGCGTTCCTCGCGGCAAACGTCGGCGCGCTCCGGCGGTAGAGGTCGTATTCGTGGCCGACGATCTCGCCGACGAGATTACGGCGCGACGTGTCGTTCAGCCCCACCCAGAGATTGAATCGCGCGCTGTCGGCGAGCCGGAAGCCGATCCCCTCGCGTTCGTTGGCGAGAAGCGTCGGGGTAAGCGTCACGGCGAGCGAGGCCGCGGCGATCAGAGCGCAGAGGACGCCGCGGCGCGGGCCGAGCCGGCGCAGGACCGGCCAGAACAGCACCGGCACGAACGGCAACAGAAGACTCTTGGCCTGAAGCGCGATGCCGCAGGCCGCTCCGAGGAGCGCCATGGCGATCCAGGGAAGATGGTTCGGATGGTGGTGCTCCTTCGTGTGCGCGCCTGCGGCGCCGGCAGTCGCCTGCGCGAGCCAAACGGGACCGTCCCCCAGAAGAAGCAGCCCCCAGAGCACCGCGACGAACAGGAACAAATGGAGGATCTCGGGCCAAAGGAAATGGGAAAACGCGGCCACCTGCGGATCGAGCAGCAGCAGGCCGCCGGCCAGCAATCCGGCGAGCACGCCCGTCCCGCCACCGTACGCCCGGCGCGCGAAGTCGCCGAGCAGCGCCGCCGCGGCGAACAAGAGGAGAATCTGGACGACCGCGATCGCCCCTCGCGATCCCCCCAGGGCGGCCAGCAGGTGGGGATAGAGCGGCGGCCAGAGCGGATCGAGATCGCTCCGGCCGGTCTGGAGCAGCTGGCGCGCCGAGGAGAAGTAGAAGATCTCGTCGCCCCACAAAATCCGCCCACCCGCGGAGCGTTCGAGCGCCATCAGCAGCGCCTGAAGAGCCGCGGCGAGCGCCGCAACCGCCGCCGCCGCGAGGGCGACGGTGGCGCTTCCGAAACGGCCGGAACGGAACGATTTTTCACCCATCGGTGGCTACAACTCTATCGTCTCGCCGCCCGGCGGGATCACGGGTGCGATACGCTTACCTCAACAAGGGTCGGGAGGGAGTCCTTTTCCATGGTGCGCCGCGGTCCGTCGCCGCGCCGGCCGGCCCCCTTTTCGGGAGAGCTTCGAGATGAATGCGATCGGAACATCGGTAAGAACCCGTCGGCGAGTTGGTGGATTCGGGCCAGCCTTGCTGGGCGTGGTCCTGGCGATCGGCCTCGGCGCCTGTAACAAGGCCGCCACCCCCTCCGGCACACCGTTGCCCGATTCCGCCTTCCAGGTCGAGTGGCTTTCGGCGGAGGTCCCGGCGCAGATGAAGCCGGACGAGGTGGCGACGGTAAAGGTCAAGTTCCGCAACATCAGCGATGAGGTTTGGCCCGATCGACAGAGCGCCGATCCGGCGGGCACCGGCGCCTACTCGGTGCGCTTGGCCTGGCGTTGGCGAATCTCGGAAGACATGGCGGCGGGCGAGGGGACGAGCAACCGCGCGGATCTCACCGAGCCGCTCGGCCCCGGGCGCGAGACGACGCTCGCGATCGACGTGATCGCCCCGCATCAACCGGGGGAGTACACGCTGCAGCTCGATCTGGTGCAAGAGCTGGTCGCTTATTTCGAAGATCGGGGAGCCAAGCTACAGCTCTCCCCGGTGGTAGTCGTCCAGGAGTAGGAGGTCTCGCCGGATCGGCGCGGTTCGCGATGCGGCGCTCCAAATCCGGCGCTCTTGAGGAGTCCTTATCAGCGTGCAAATCTTCGTTCTCGGAATGCATCGCTCGGGTACCTCCGCGCTCGCGCGGACCCTCGGGCTGCTCGGTTGCCACGCGGGCGATTCGGGCGATTTTCCCGCCGCCGACGGGGCGAATCCGCGCGGCTATTGGGAGCGGCGCGACGTTTGGCGGCTCGACGAAGATCTTCTCTCGGAACTCGGCGCCACCTGGGACGGGGTGACGAGCGTCGATCCCGAGCGCTTCGTGGCGGCCCTGCCGCCGGCCGACCTGGCGCGGGTCGAGGGCCGGGCGCGAGACATCGTGACCGGGCTCGACGCGGCGGCGGCCGGCCGCCCCTGGGTGATCAAAGATCCCCGCCTCTGCCTCCTGTTTCCGCTCTGGCGGCGGGTGGCTCTGGCGCCGGTCTGCGTCTTGGTCGAGCGCTCCCCCTATTCGGTCGCCCGGTCGCTTTCGGCGCGCGACGACTCCTCTCTCGCCTTCGGCATCGCCCTGTGGGAGCACTACCAGCGCTCGGCGCTCACCGTCTCGGCCGGGTTGCCGCGCCTGCGGGTGCGCTATGAAGACTTGGTCGATCGGCCGCGCGAAACGGCGCGCTGGCTACGGCAGGAGCTGGAGCGGATCGCCGCCGAAGCGGGGGAGCCGGCGGGGGCGTTCGTCGAGCCGCCGACCGGCGCGCTCGAAGCGTTCCTCGATCCTTCCTTGGAACGCCATCCTCGCGCGCCCGAGATCGAGCGCGAACTGCTCACCCCGCCGCAGCGCGCGCTTCTCGATGCCTTGCGCGACGATCCGCTGCCCGACCATGGCGGGGAGCTGTCGACCGGCGCCCGCGATCTGCTCGAACGGCACGGGGCCTACAGTCGCGATCGGGATTTGCGCCGCGTCGAACTTGAAGGCCTCTATGCCCTGGTGGCCGAGACTTCCAGGAACGCCGCCACCGCGATCGCGTCGGAGCGCGAGGCGC
Organism: Thermoanaerobaculia bacterium; assembly: GCA_038248205.1. Taxonomy (GTDB): domain Bacteria; phylum Acidobacteriota; class Thermoanaerobaculia; order Multivoradales; family UBA5704; genus DASYKS01. The sequence continues at coordinate 1,199 of JBBRUC010000286.1, read as the reverse complement.
GCGAACGGGCGGAAGCCACCGCCGTCGCTGCCGCCGAACAAGCGCGGGCTTTACAGAACAAGATCGCCCAGGACTCCTCGTCCTTCGAAATGGAACACGCCGAGCGCCTGCGGCTCGAAGCCGTGCTCGCGGCGGCCGGGATCAAATCCTAGTAAGGTCGCCAGCTACTCAAAGTACCCCACGACATCGAGCACCAGGTGCGTAGTTCCGGACGATTGGACGGCGCGCACCGACAGAGAACCCTCGGCCAGCGGCAGGATCGCGTTGTTGGTCCGGGTCTTGCCCGAGGAGTAGGTGAGCGTCGTGGTGACCGGCAGCGGGGCTCCGGTCGCCCAGGCGCGCAGATCGCCGCTGCGCCCGGGGGAAACGACGCTGACGTTGAACGCCACCGATTCGGCGTCCGGCGGTACACCGCACAGGCCGGCCACGGTGAAACTCCGGTTCTGATTGGCGCCAAGCGCCGGGCCGCCGACGGGGCCGTTGGGATTCCGGGTGTCGACCGCGCGGCAGGGGGCCACGGCGTGAAAGCGCGACGCCGCGCGGTGGCAGACGCCCGAACCCGCATCGACGAACGAGCCGCCGGGAACCCCGACGAATCGCCAGTCGTAGCCGGTACGGCGCAAGCTCAGCTCCAAGAGTCCGAAGTCGGTCGTCTGGGCGATCTCGCGGTTGGCGTGGGCGGGTACCACGGAATAGAGAATCTTGCCGCCGGTACCGACGACGAATTCGCGCTGGCCGTCGACCGGATCGGCGACGCCGTCGGGTCGCTGCGGCGCGAAGCGCTCGTAGATATGGTCATGGCCGGTCAAGATCACGTCCGCCCGTGCCTCATAGAGCGCCTGCCAGAGCGGTTGGGTCTGCGGATCGTCGCCATGCGGTCCGGACGAGAAGCGCGGATGGTGCCAGGCGGCGAGCGTACAAACCCCCGGATTCGCCGCCAGGTCCGCGCGCAGCCATTGCTCCTGCGGCGAGCCGGGGCCGCAGCCGCCGACCAGGGCGCAGTTCGAATTCAAGACGATCAGGTGCCAGCTGCCGAGGTCGAAGCTGTACCAACCCTTTGCCGGATCGCCCGCCGCGGCGCCGAAGTATTGGTAATAGCCGGCGGCGTTCGGGGTTGCGTACTCGTGATTGCCGGGCACCGGTCGGGTGAGCGCTTTGACCCGCCCCCAGCTCGGATCGTACGAGGCTCCGAAATCGGC
>JBBRUC010000285.1:0-6520 GCA_038248205.1 Thermoanaerobaculia bacterium | reverse complement strand
GAACTCACCGTTCGGTCCATGATGGATGATGAGCCCGTTGGCGTCATAGAAGATGGCCTGGCTCGAAGGAGGAAACGTCGGGGGCGCCTGGGCCAAGGAGAGCGCGGAACCAATCGAGCAAAGGGCGGTGACCAGAACTGCGGGATGAATCTGTGAAGCACGCATCGTCGACTTCTCCTTTCGAAGGGGGCCAACCCTCAAACCAGAAGGGTCACTCGCGCGCGAGCTTCGAGCAGATCGCCGTTGGCCTGGCCGGACTGGGTCGATCTGTCGCGCCTGAATCGCCCTGGCCAGGCACGAGCCTAGCCAGGGCCGACGGGCAACCTCGAGCGGCGAAACTAAAGCCTGATGCCCGAGCCACCCCTCACTCGCTAGCCGCCTCGGCAGGCACTTTCGGCAGGAAGGCCACTACGAGCACAGATGGATAGTCCACGCGGGGGCTCTCAGTGTGGGGGTCGGCGTCAACGTCGAGGGGCAACTCGGTCAGGGTCTCCTGGACCGCCTCTCTCGTCAAGCGATCCGCGCGGCTGCTCACGAATCGCCAGATCACCTGTGCTTGGGTCGCTGGCTCAAGGCGGAAGGGTCCGTCGTTGAAGGCGGCCGCGATCTCTCCTCGACACGGCGACGACGCGCCCGCGGGGCAGAGGCTGACCAGCGCCCTCTCCGCTTCGAGGCTTCGCCGCACCAGCGGATCGCACGTTTCGACCTCGCGCGACGGCACGGCAGCGCAAACGCGAATCCGCACCTCCCGTGAGGCTTCATCCACAACTTCTACCGGTGCTACGTACGGAATACCAATGTGCATGACGTCTCGCGAGCGCGCGCAACGGATCAGCACTTCTGTTGCCGAAGTCATGACGGCTTGCTGTTGATCTGCGGAGAGCTGCGAATCGCGAGAAGCAGCTATGTCCGCGCACCATTCCACCTGCAAGGGTACGGCTATCTGCATGATTTCCGAGTGAGCGGCGAACGCGGCAACAAACGAAAAGGGCACCAAGAGTGCCGAATGGCTCATGTTCACAAAGGTCTCCTTAGTGTTGCCCCAGGCATAGCAAGTTGCCCGCGGGGGTTGCCAACGAGCTGGCCAAGAATCCAACGCCCTGTGCAAGTCCCGTTGCTAGCGCGGACTCCACCAGATCGAAGGAACCGGAGACTATTGGATTGATGCTGACTCTTAGGACATCGTCGATCAACGGTACCGATGAGTCGACCTGCGGGGAGACGCCACCTACCACCAGCGCGCTGCCTAAACTCGCGACCGAGACGATCCCGCGATTGCAGACGCGGAGCCTTCCATCCGCGAGCTGCAGCAGCGGGTTCGTCAGCATGGCTGTGGCGCCCAAACCATGGACCTCGAACATCTTGTGCCATTTCAAGGCGACCTTGTCGTGGAGCTTCGTCTTCCACTCGCAGCCCTCATATCGGACACAGCCGCAGATGGGGCCAAGGCATCTCGTTTCAACGCAACACACTCCCGATGTGGATACCCACTTCTCGGGAAAGACCTCGAATTCCTCGGGCTCCGTGTCGCACGACGCACCGCTGGTGCTCTTGAGGAGAACTCCGAGCGGCGCCAGGTTGCCGGTCGCCGCGAAGTGGCCCTCTCGGACCATGACGTCGAGGGCGGCCCCTCCCGAGGCGTAGTTGTACTCGACGGGTATGTTCAGCTTGCAAAATGCCTCAGCGGGTATCGACGACGTAGCCCAGCCGGTGAACGCACCGACTTTGGCGGTTCCTTTGCCGGATAGCTGGTCAGAAAGCCCACTTGCCGTTGCTGAGATCTCGAACCCGGCATCATCGTTGATGTGTGCTTCCCCGCTGACGCTCAACCTCCCGGATGCCCAGAAGGAGAGGTCCTGATACTCATACTGCACGGGTTCGCTCTGTGGCAGCACCCTCACGGATACCGCGCTCACAGTCAGTCGCGCTTCGCCAACCGCGACATCGGTACCGAACTGAACGGCGGCGTCCCGAAGATCCAAGGAGAAACCGCTGAAGGTGGCAGGGAGTAACGTCAGCGAATCTCCCAGCGTGGCTGAGCCGCTCATCTGGTCGAGCTTGATCGGAGCGGCAGGTGTCGCCTCGAAGGCAACCTCGGTCGGTCGGTCTACGGGCCGCGGATGCGAGACATGAGACGCGTCGATGGTGAGGCCTGCCAGGCTGAACTCTGCCAGCTCGCCATTCGCTGCCAGCGACAGCTCCCGGAGTTTGATCCGCGGCGCGCTGATCAGGGTGCCGGAAAGATCGATGGTAGCCGACGGGTCGAGAAGGGCGAACTCGACATCCCGGGCCGCAAACTGGCCGCTCAACAGGGACACGTGCCCGGTCGCGAGGTCGAGGCCGATGCGCACCGCTCCCTGCGCCGAGAGCGCCAGCGTCGCACGCGCCTCTTTGCCCTTTTCGCCGATCCGGATGATGGGCTGCCCGAGCGCGAGTAGCTCGCTGCTAATGGTGAGTGCGCCAGTGGTTTCTTTGCCCACCGCTAGCGGCGTCGCGTTGGTGAGCACCACTCCAGCCGAAGCGAAGGATGGTGTGGCCCCCGCCATGAATGGCTTCGTGGCGACCGTGCTGGCCAAGGTCAGCCGAAGGCCATCGGCTGGCACCTCCAGGCGGCTCTTCTCGAGTTCGGGCCACTGGAGAACCACAACACCGGAAAGGTTTCCCTCGGTGATCGACGCGGAGAGCAGGGCCTCTTGGTCGTCGTCGAAAATCGTCACCGAGGATCCCACAGGCGGAAGGGCGATCGCGAGTGGAATCCGTATCTCGATTCCAACCGCGCCTAAAGTGAACGGGAGTGAGATCCCTTGAGAGATCTCGACGCGCCCGATCTTGAAGCGTGACGCAGCGAGCCTGCCCTGGGTTCTCATACTGTTGGGCGCACCGCTAACCTCCAGGTGGAGCGTCTCGGCCGCCTCGGCAGGAACGAGAAAGGAAAGGGCCGGCAAGGCGGGGCGCGACCAGTCGATACTCCCCTCCACCATTTTGGAGTCGAGCTTTGCGAAATGAGCCTTGACACCACCCCGAACCAGTACCGCGTTCCCCGTCGTCTTGACCTCACCCCGATCGGACTCAAAGGCGACGTCGCTGCTCGAAAGCGCCGACAGCACCAAGCCCTGGCCCGCAGGCGCTTCGACCACCGAAGTCAGCTCTTTGACGTGGAGCGTCGGACGGTCCAGAGCCGCCGTGCCGGTGTCGCGCGCGAACACGGCGGTGCCAGCTATTCCTGCCAGGTTGTGCATAATCGCCGTCGACTGCCCACCTGTGGTCTTGATCTCGACGTTCTGGACCTCTAGCGTGGCCTCTCGGAGAACGACGGGCCCCAGCTCGAACTCGGGAGCGGCAAACGAGAGGAGTGAGGTGCTGCGCATCCTTGCCTTCCAGAAACGCGCGAGGCGCTTGGCGAGGTCGAGATGCACGGTCACGTTCTCGGTGTTCGGCGAGATGGGCGCGAGGTCGGCGGTCATCACGGCGCCACCCGGAAGCGTGATGGCGGCGCCCATGACATTGCGGTTCCAAGCCTCGATCTGCAACGTGCCCTCGAGCCGGTCCGGCAAGGCGAGGATCCGGGTCACGTTCTCGACGTAGAGCTGGGCGCCGGCAAGAGGCATGGTGCCTCCGGCGAGGCTGATGGCACCGGACTGAACACGGCTCAGCGTCGCTTTGAACTGGCGAGCTTCGATCTGAAACCGATTCCCGCCCCCGTTGTTGGAGCGGAATAGCTGCGCGTTCAGGACTGGGAGGGCTTGGATGGTTCCCGCGAGCAGAAGGTGGATCCCCGCTTTCTCGGCTTCCAGGGCGATCTTCTCGCAGCTGAGCAGGGCTTCCTGGTCCGGCAAGGTGCTGTCGAAAATGAACAATCCCGCCCGGGAGCGCCTTGCAGGGTCGAGTTCATAGCTCCAGGGTACCCACGTGCCGTCGGGCTTCGGATTGGCGCGTGCCGGATCGCTCTGTCCGCGGACGCCATCCAAGCAGAGCGAGCCGATGGTCACGCCACCCTTGCTTGCCGTCGAGGCCGCCCAAACAGCGTGCTCACCGACCGCGGACAGGCACATCATCAGGGCGCAGATCGACCCGATGCCAAGAGGGGCGCCAGGTTTTCTGCCCTCGACGACTCGCCATCGGGATCGAGCCGACGTCGGGCGGGCGGCGCCACTTCCAGATTCACCCGTGCGAGTTGCATGCTCAGTAGCTTCACCCGCAAGCAGTAGCTTGACGCCTCCACTCCAGGAACGACCGGGAATCCACAGGGCCATGTCTAGGCCTCCTTTGAGTTGTAAAACGAACGAGGCACCGAATCCGAACAAGTCATCTGTTCTAGGCCATTTGTAGGAATAGACGGACACTGGTTGCGGATTCCGGTCGGGGGAGCGGTCTCTGGCTGAGGTCTGGCGGCGGATGAGACGAAGCCCTCGGGGGCCCCGCCGACTGGCTAGCCGATACGACCGTCGGTGGGCGGTGGCGTGGTGTTTGGGGTGCTATTACGCCATTCTAGACACTGAAGAAGCTCTTCGCTAAATTGCTAGACGTCATCGACCACTACCCTGACGTGAGGCTCGAGCAACGGCTCAAGTCCTGGTTGGCCACCGGCGTCGACTTCGCTCGCTTCCTCGCTCGCCTGGCCCAGGCGGGGGCGACGCCGTCACGCTCGAGGATGGGCTGGTCCTCGAACTTCGCATCGCTCGGCCGCGGACCACCAAAGACATCGACCTTCGAATGATGGGCTCGTCCGACGACGTACTCGAGCTTCTCCAGGAAAGCAGGCCGCCTCGACCTCGGCGACCACATGCTGTTCGAGGTCCAGCCGGATGCGGATCACCCCGAGATCCAGAACGAAGGGATGTTCTACGACGGCTTCCGCTATCGCACGGAGTGCCGACTCGTGGGCATGATCTACAGCCGACCGTTCGGCATCGACGTAGCCTTCGATGAGCCTCTCGTCGGCGCGCCCGATATCGTTGCGAGCGACGGCATCCTCGGATTTGCCGGGATCGCGCCTCCGTCGCTGCGCCTCTATCCGGTTCTCTAACATCGCCGATCCTCGCCCTGTTCACCTCTCCGGGCCAAGGCTTCGCCCCACTTTCCGGCGTGCAGTTCGTGGCGGCGCTCGCGGTCTCCTTCGGCGTTCTCTCCGGCGGCAGCAAAGGCACAGCTTCATGAAGTTCTCCTGGGGAGGCTCGAACATTCCCGTACGGCCGACCGATTTGATCGCTCGGGGTTGAGCCGGGTTCAGAAGAGGCCTGACGATCGATTCTTCGCTCGGTATTAGGCCGGAAACAAACCCCGCCCTCTGCCGTACAGCTCGCGGGAGGACTTGGAACTCATGCTTGCCATCAACGGACTGACCAAGAGGTACCCGAGCGGCACCTTGGCGCTCGAAGATTTTTCGCTTTCGGTGGGGGAGGGCGTCCTCGGACTTCTCGGCCCAAATGGCGCCGGGAAGACGACGTTGATGACGATCCTTGCCACGGTGACCCAGCCGTCGGCCGGTACCTTCCTTTGGGAGGGGCAAGACGGGGTCGAGAACCCGCTCGCGGTGCGCCGAACGCTCGGCTTCTTGCCCCAGGATTTCGGGGTCTACGAGAAGCTCACCGCGCGTGAGTTTCTGCTCTATCTCGGCCGTTTGAAGGGTCTCTCCGGCGGCGACCTCAAGCGCCGAATCGGCGAGATCCTCGCCCTGGTAAACCTCCACGGCGCGGCCGACCGGCGGCTCGGCGGCTACTCAGGCGGCATGCGCCAGAGGGTGGGAATCGCGCAGGCGCTGCTCGGCGATCCGAAGTTCTTGATCGTCGACGAGCCGACCGTTGGACTCGATCCGGAGGAGCGCGTTCGGTTTCGCAATCTGCTCGGCGAGGTGGCGCAGGGGCGGGTGGTGATCCTTTCGACCCACATCGTCTCGGACATCGAAGCGATCGCCTCGTCGATCGCGGTCGTTCGCGCCGGCCGACTGCTGGTCCACGCGACGCCGGAAGAGCTGCTGCGGACGGCGGAAGGGCGGGTGTTCCGCGCCGTGGTGCCGAGCGAGCGGTTGGCCGCGGTCCAGGCTCAGGTGCCGGTCTCGAACCTGGCGCGCCGGGCGGACGGCGTCCACGTGCGTTTCGTCGGCACGGCCGGAAGGCCCGATCTGCCGGGCGCCGAGCCGGTCGAGCCGACCCTCGAGGACGCTTATTTGATCTCGCAGCTCACCTCGACTTCGCTCGGTGCGAGCACCTCGACTTCGCTCGGCGCGAGCGCTTCGAGTCCCAACCCATGAGCGCGCTCGGGGCTTCGATCGCTGCCCAGGTCGGAGCGGAAGTGCGCACGCGGCTCCGGTCTACCGGGACGCTGGTCGCGGTCGCCGTGATCCTGCTCGGCGCCTACCTCTGGATTCCGAATCCCGGCGGCAAGGCGACTTCGGTCTCATGGCAGTTGGCTGATGGCCGCCTGCAGACGAGCGTCCACAGCGCCGCCTACATCGGTTCGGCGATGTCGTTCCTCGGCGGTTTCTTCGCCGTGGCGGTCGGCGTTTATCTGGTCGCCGGAT
>JBBRUC010000284.1:0-6528 GCA_038248205.1 Thermoanaerobaculia bacterium | reverse complement strand
GGCGACTATACCGGCGACGGCAAAGAGGACGTGATGGTCTTCAATGCCGGCGGCTGGACCCGTTGGGACTTCGCGGCCGGAACGGTCGCCTCGGCCGTCTACACCGGTCCGCCGACGGGGGTGGTGCCCGCGCCGCTCGACTACGACGGCGACGGTACGCTTGACTTCACGGTCTACCAGGGCGGTGTCTGGCACTTCTTCAACGACGACGGTACCTATCGCGGGGGGGTGGCCACGGTCGGCGGACCGAACGACAAGCCGATCTCCCGGCGCTCGTTCCAGTAGCGTAAAAGTGCCCAGGGCACTGCGATGCACGAGGGGCGGGCGCCGCGGCAAGCGGCACCGCCCCTTGTTTCGTTTTCGGTCCCTGGTCGCTTGGGTCTCTGGACGATCCGGGCGGTCGCCGGGCTTAGAGCGCCGCGAGTACCGGCTCGGCGCCGCTCTTTTCGAACTTGCCCGGCTCTTCGAGGAAGAGCGACTGGAGTACGCCGTCGTCGAAGATCGCGGCGTAACGGCGCGAGCGATGCCCCATCCCGAATCGGGTGCCGTCGCTCTCCATTCCCATCGCCCGGGTAAAGTCGCCGTTGCCATCGGCGAGCATGACGATCTTCGTGCCGACGCCGCGGCTGGCGCCCCAGGCGTCCATCACGTAATGATCGTTGACGGAGACGCAGGCGATCACCTCGACTCCCTTGGCATGCAGCTCGTCGGCGTGGTCGATGAAGCTCGGCAGGTGGTAGTCGGAACAGGTGGGGGTGAACGCTCCCGGCACCGCGAACAGTACGACTTTCCGTCCGTGGCAAAGCGCCTCGGTCGAGATCTCCCGCACCTCGCCACGCTCGGTCGTGAGCAACTTCACCTCTGGGACCTTCTGTCCGACTTCAATCATGCCTTTCGCCTCCTGGTTGGCCATGGGGGATCGATCGTAATCCGTTCGACGCTGGAGAACAACAGCCCCGGGCCAAAGGGGAGCCGGCCGGGGATTGGCGTGATGGTGAAGGTCGAGAGCGCGGACGCGATCTGCGAAAGGTCGTGGCGCTGGGCGGCAAGGTCTGCGTTCCGACGCAAGACATCCCCGAGGTCGGCCGCTTCTGTGGCATCGTCTCGCCCCAAGGCGTGCCGTTCTACGTGATCCGTTACACTCGCTGAGGCGGGTCCGCCCTTTCTTCCGGACCGTATGGTACGGCGGCGGAACTATCCGTTCCGCCGCGGGAAGTTCGCAGCTTCAAATCCGTGCTTCACCTTTCTTTCGATCGAGAGCCTCCGATGACCGAGCCGGTACTGCAAACCCCAACGCCTACCCTTCCGACACCGGCCGAGAAGGCGTTTCCCACCTTGACCCCCGAGCAGGTCAAGCGAATGTGCGCGGTCGGCAAGGTGCGGGAGGTCGAGCGGGGCGAAGTCCTGATCGAAGAGGGCGCCCAGCAGGTGCCGTTGTTCGTGGTCGTCAAAGGGCAGATCGAAATCGTTCGGCCGGGTATGGACGGCGAGGAACTGATCGCCGTCCACGGCCCCGGTGCCTTTACCGGAGAGATCAACATGCTCTCCGGGCGGCGCGCCCTGGTGGCGGCACGCGTCTCGGAGGCGGGGCAGCTGATCGAGCTCGACCGCGATCAAATGCTCGCCCTGGTGCAGACCGACTCCCAGCTGAGCGAGATCCTGCTGCGCGCCTTCATCCTGCGCCGCGTGGAGCTGATCGCGCACGGGCTCGGTGACGTCGTCCTGGTTGGCTCGGATCACTCGTCGGGAACCTTGCGAATCAAGGAGTTCCTGGCGCGAAACGGCCACCCCTACGCCTATCTCGATCTCGACCGCGACGACAGCGCCCAGGAAATCCTCGACCGGTTTCACGTCGATCCCGAAGACGTGCCGGTGCTGATCTGTCGCGGCGAGACGGTGCTGCGCAATCCGACCAACGAGAAGATCGCCGACTGCTTGGGGTTCAACGAAACAATCGATCCGACCCAGGTGCGCGACCTGGTTGTGATCGGTGCCGGTCCCTCGGGCCTCGCGGCCGCCGTCTATAGCGCCTCCGAGGGGCTCGACGTTCTGGTGTTGGAGCAGGGCTCGCCCGGTGGGCAGGCCGGTTCCAGCTCGAAGATCGAAAACTACCTCGGCTTTCCGACCGGGGTCTCGGGGCAAGAGCTGGCGGCTCGGGCCTACACTCAGGCGCAGAAATTCGGGGCGCAGCTGATGGTCGCCAAAGGCGCCAAGCGGCTCGCTTGCGATCGCAAGCCCTACGCCGTCGAGATGGAGGATGGCCCGCGCGTCCAGGCGCGTACCGTGATCATCGCGACCGGTGCCGAATATCGTCGCCTGAACCTGGAAAACCTTTCGAAGTTTGAAGGCGCCGGCATCTACTATGGCGCCACCTTCATCGAGGCGCAGCTGTGCGGCGGCGAAGACGTGATCGTAGTGGGCGGCGGCAACTCCGCCGGCCAGGCCGCCGTGTATCTCTCGCAGACCGCGCGGCAGGTCCGCGTTCTGGTTCGTGGCGAGGGGCTCGCCGAGAGCATGTCGCGCTACCTGATCCGGCGGATCGAAGGGACCGAGAACATCGAGCTGTTGACGCGCACGGAGCTGGACGCCCTCGAAGGGGAGGACCACTTGGAGCGGGTGCGCTGGAAGAACGGCGAGACCGGCGAAACCGAAACGCACGACATCCGCCACATCTTCATGATGGCCGGCGCCGAGCCGTGCACCGCCTGGCTGGGCGGATGCATCGCGATCGACCGGAAAGGTTTCATCAAGACCGGGCCGGACCTTTCGCGGGGGGATCTCTCGGACTGGCCTCTGGCACGTCGGCCTTACTTGCTCGAGACGAGCTTGCCGGGCGTCTTTGCGGTGGGCGACGTGCGCGCCGGAAACGTCAAGCGCGTGGCCTCCGCGGTAGGCGAAGGCTCGATCGCGATCTCGTTCGTCCACCGCGTACTGCACGAATAACCGTCGGCTAAATCAGTCGACCCAAAAACAGGAACCGACCATGTCCGAAGCCGCCTGCGCCCACATCGCCGCGATTCACAAAGTCGTCCACCCCAAGGTAAGGGAATGCGAGGAGTGCGTGAAGATCCATTCCCACTGGGTCCACCTGCGGACCTGCCAGGAGTGCGGCGTCACCCTTTGCTGCGACAGCTCACCGAACCAACACGCAAGCCACCACGCCCGCGCGTCTCACCATCCGGTGATCGCTTCCGCCGAGCGGGGCGAGCGGTGGCTCTTCTGCTATCCGGACGACGCGTTCCAGGAGTATTGAGGCGGGTGGGGGACCTAGAACGATTTCTGACCGAAGTTCGTCGCCAGGGCCGCGAGATCGACGCCGTCGATGATGTCGTTGGTGTCGAAATCGGCGGCTCGGAGGAAGCGTGGATCGCCACGGCGGGCGCCGAAGGAGAGGGCGAGGGCGATTAGATCTTGGCCATCCACCCGACCGTCTTCGTTAATGTCGCCGGTCAGGAACTTGGTTCCCGCGATGATGAAGCGGGTGAGTGGGCGGTCGACGCTGTTGGCCGGATTCGCCAGATCGCGGGAGCGGTAGCTGACGGATACCACCCCGACCAGCGGGTTCGTGGGCCGGAAGTCGATATCCGCCTTCTGCATGTCCCCCGCGACCAGCGCGCCGACCTCTTGGCCGTTGATCACCAGGCGGGTCGAGGGGAGGTCGATCCCTTTGCCGAAGTCGTACAGGCTGAGATGGATCGTTGCGTCCGCGGACACCTCTTTCGCGCCATTTGGGGGCGCGAAGGCGCCGATCACCGGCGGCACCTTGTCGGTCTCGGAGATCACGTCGGCGAAGACTTCCGCCAACTTGTCGTACCCGGCCGCGTTCGGGTGGAGCTTGTCGATACCGCCAATATACAGAGTGGCGAAGTTCGCGGTCTGCCAGAAGAAGACTTCAAACGGATCGGCGAACCCGCGATTCTTGTCCCATGCAAGGTCGCGCAGCGTGCCGGCCAACTCTGCGGCGATCTTGTTGTCGGCGTCGCGGTTGGCGCTCGGCAGGCGCGGGATGATCGAGGCGTGGACGACCTGGAGGCCCTGGTTCTCGGCCTTCTCGGCGATGCGGTTGAGATTGAAGGTGGCGGTCTCGACCGAGACCTGCAATCCGATGTCGTTGGTTCCTTCCATCAACAACAGCACGTCGGCCGGAGTGGTGCGCAATACCCGATCGATGCGAGAGACCGCTTCGGGCGTCGCTTCGGCGGGAAGTCCCGCGTTGATGATCGTGGCGGTGATACCGCGGGCGGCGAGCAGGTCGTCCAGGCGTCCCGGATATCCCATCTCGGAGACCGGGCGGCTGGTGGCATCGCCGGTGCCGAAAGTGATGCTGTCGCCGAAGGCGATGTAGCGCTTCTGCGCCACCGCGAGGGCGGGGAGGAGGAAGAGGCCGATGAGGGCGAGCGCGGTGGCGCGGGGGAAGCCGACGATCTTCACGGTTCTTCACTCCAGCGGGCCGAAAGCTCAGCGGGAGCGGCTCCGGGCGCTCCCGCCGGCCACCGGAAGGTGAGGGCGCTAACAGTCGCCGCGAGGCGCGGCCGGTCGCTGCGTCCGGCGGCGGGGGAGTCTGGGGTGTCGGCGATCGAGGCGCGGCGGAGCGGCTTGCCGGCCCCGTCCATTTCGATCGCTTCCCAGCCGCGCGGCGCGGCGGTGCGGGCGAGCAGACAGGCGCCGTCGGCCGTCCGTTCGAGGGTCGGGAAGACGGAGCCCGCCGGGCCGACCGTCTTCGCCGCGTTCCAGCGATCCCGGGAGAAGGCGGCGCTTACCACCCGGTAGTCGTCGCCGTCGAATCGCGCCCAGGCGAGCAGCGCGCCGTCGGCCGTGGCGACTAGGGCGGGGGTGATGTCGGGTACCCGGTTGCCCGGGGCGGCGGGGCGCGGATGCGTCCAGGCCGAGCCGGGGCGGCCGTGGCTCCAGAGGATCTCGTCGTCTTGGCCGTCGAAGGCGCTCCAGGCGAGCAGATAGGTACCGTCGTCGAGGCGCGCCGAGACGAGCCCGACCTGGCTGCCCGGTCCTTTGGGCGCGATCGTCTGGGGGTGAGACCACCGGCCGTTCTTGAAGCGCGCGGCCTTGACCGCGAGCGAGCGCGGGTCCGCCCCTTCGAGCCAGGCGAGCCCGGCGAGCTTGCCGTCAACGGCGAGCGGCATCGGCCGCGCTTGGAGCGGCTCGGTCGTCTGGAGCGAAGGCAGCGTGCGGCGTGGGCCATCGGCGCCTTGGCCCAGGATGACGAACAGCTCGCGGCGCACTTCGTCCTCGCCGTGTACCTTGCGCGGGCGGGTGCCGGCGGCGATCCAGGAGGCGTCGGTGCCGGCGACGGCATCGAGCGTCGCGCCGGCCGGTAGGGAGAGGTCGATCAGGGCGCCGGTGGCGAGTTCGATGCGCCCCGGATCGGAGCCCGAACGGAGCATCGGAGCCGCCGAGGCGGCTGTGCACAGGCCGGTCGCGGCGAAACCGGCGAGAACCCAAAAGGCCCGGAAATTTCTAAGGTTTGGCATTGGCGCGCAATCCTATGAGGAGGCTCGCCCCCAGGTCAACGCGCGCGAACCCGAAATCGGCCGATGGCCCCGTTGGGCTCTGCTCGGCTCCTTCGCGTGCGCGCCTGCGGCGCTGCCAGGCGCCTGCGCGAGCCCGACGGAGCCGGTACCCGATTTCGTGGTCCCTTTGGGAGGCTGTGGTACTTTTCCCCGCCATGAGCGACCTGACCCTGGAGACGCCGACCACGAAGGCGTCGATTTCGGAGTTGCGCCCATCGCTCGATGCGGCGCTCAAAGCACAGTTTCCCGGTGGCATGTTGAAGTGGAGCTGGGACGGCGACGTCTGCCACCTTACCGGCCCAGGAGCGAAAGGCACGATCGTGCTCGAAGAGGGCAAGCTGGTCGGCCGCGCCCACCTCGGTCCGCCCGCGAGCATGATGCGTTCTTTGATCGAGCAGAAGATCACGGGCGCGATGAAGAAGGCCTGCGGGTAGCCCCTTCCCAAGGGCGGAAAACAGAGCAACCGATGCCGCCGTTCGGACCGCTCCGCGCGTGGCGGTGCCTCGCGGTCGAAACGCCGGAGAGGCCGTTTCTCTTCTTCGCCCGCGATCTCGATTGGCGTTGGCTCTCCTTCGGCGAGACCGTCGAGCGGGCCGGTGGCGTCGCTGCGCGACTCTCCGGCTTGGCCCCGGGTGCGCGGGTCGGATTCCCGGCCACCGCGGGAGTTTCCTCCTGGCTGGTCGATCTCGCCATCCGCGCCAGCGACCGAATCGCCGTGCCGATCGGACCGCTGCCGGCCGAGTCCGAACGCGACCCGGAGCTTGCGCGCCTGGGCGCCGAGGCGTTTCTCGCCCTTCCTGGCTTCAGCCCCAGCGGGACGCTTCCTTCCGTCGAGATTCCGGACCCGTTCACCCTCTCCGGAGCGTTGCCGGACGGAGAGGGAGGATTCGTGCTCGAAGGGACGGCGGGGCCACGGATCGCCAACGCCGGGGAGATCGCCGAGGCGGGGGAGCGCTTCGGGCGCGCCATCGGGCGGAGCCCGGCGCGGGGGGGGCGTGAG
>JBBRUC010000283.1:0-6561 GCA_038248205.1 Thermoanaerobaculia bacterium | reverse complement strand
CGGGCGATCGCGCCGGTTCCTCTCACCCTTCCTTCTCATACTTCACTGATGACCGCGGAACTGCCCGCCGCCCATGGTGTGCGCGACAACGGCGGCTTTCGGGTCGGGGAGGAGAAGGTGACGCTCGCCGAGAAGCTCGCCGCGCGCGGCTGGGCTACGGGCGGGTTTGTCTCGGCCTACGTGCTCGATCATCGATGGGGGATCGCGCAGGGGTTCGACACCTACTTTGACGATTTCGATCTCGCCAAGTTCAAGACCATGAGCATGGGCGACATCCAGCGCCGGGGAGACGTGACGGTCGCGCACGCGCTGGAATGGCTCGGCGCGCGGGGCGCGGACCAGAAATTCTTCGCCTGGGTTCACCTATACGATCCGCATGCGCCGTACGATCCGCCCGAACCGTACGCCAGCCGCTATCCAGGGCACCCGTACAACGGCGAGATCGCTTGGACCGACGAGCTGGTCGGCCGGCTGCTCGCCGGTCTCGAAGCCCGTGGGCTTACCGAAAAGACGATCGTCGCGGTGATCGCCGACCACGGCGAGAGCCTCGGCGAGCATGGCGAGCATGGCCACGGGTATTTTCTCTACGAGCCGACCACCCGGGTGCCGTTTCTGCTCGCCGGGCCGTACGGGGGGCTCGCCGGGCGGCGGGTCGCCTCGGTCGTACGCAACGTCGATCTCGCTCCGACCCTGCTCGACTTGCTCGGCCTCGACCGACCGGAGGATCGATTCACAGGGCAGGGGCGGAGCCTCGTCCCGCTGCTCACCGCTCGCGGCGCGGCGGCCGATCCACCCGCCGGCTACAGCGAGGCCTTCTACCCACGGTTTCACTACGGTTGGAGCGAGCTGCGCTCGATCCGCACCGAGCGCTGGCACTTCATCGAGGCGCCGCGGCCGGAGCTGTACGATCTGGCGGCCGATCCGGGAGAGCTGACGAACCTTGCCGCCACCGAGCGGCGAACGGTGGCCGATCTGCGCGGCCGCCTGGCGGCGCTCGACCGCGAGGTCGATGCGGCGGTCGAGCGCGAGCGCGCCGCCCCCCCCGGCGGGAAATCGGCCACCGCGGCGCCGGTCGAAGAAGACGAAGAGACGTTGCGGAAGCTCGCGGCGCTCGGTTACGTTGGATCAGCGGGCGATGCCGCGGCGGGCAAGAGCTTTCGCGACCTGCCCGACCCGAAGGACCGGCTGGACGTCTACAACCTGATGACCAAGGCGCGGGAGGAGCTGTCTTCGGGTAAGCCAGATGCCGCGATCGCGACCTACGATCAGGTGCTCGCCCGCGACGCCGAGGTGATCGACGCCTGGTTCGGCCGCGGCAACGCGAAGTTCCAGCAGCACCGGTGGAGCGACGCGGCGGTGGACTTCCGGCAGACGCTCGCCCGCCGCCCGGACCACGACTACGCGATGATCGGCCTGGCCGACACGCTGGTGGCCACTGGTCGCATCGATGACGCGATCCTCGGCTACCGGCGCTTTCTCGATCAGGATCCGAACAACGGCCAGATCGCCTACCGGTTGGCGCAGGTGCTGCTGGACGCCGGGCGGGACGACGACGCGGAACATTGGTTTACCCGGACGCTCGCGATCGAGCCGGGCACCGCCCGCGCCGAGGTCGGCCGGGCGGTCGTGGCGTTTCGCAAACAGGACCTCGCCGGCTCCAATCGGGCGCTCGATCGTGCCTTGGCGATCGATCCGAAAGCGCGCCACGCGCGCTACAACCTGGCCCTGGTGCGGGAGGCTGAAGGCGATTTGGCCGGTGCGGAAATGGCCTATCGCGACGAGGTGGCCGACTACCCGGAAGCCTATAAGGCTTGGTTCAATCTCGGCCGGTTGTTGGGGCGCAAGGGCGATGCGTCGGGGGCAGAGGCGGCGTTTTCCCGTACTGTTTTGGCCGATCCGGACTTTGCGGTGGGTCGTTTTTACCACGCCCAGGTTCTTTTGGATCTCGGGCGGAAGGCCGAGGCGGCGGCCGAGGCGCGGCGCGGCCTGGCGCTCGACTCCACGTCGCGCGTCGCGGCGCTCGGCCATTATGTGCTCGCCGATCTTCTCGAACGTGCCGGAAACAAAGAAGATGCGGTGGCGGAGCTGCGCCGCGGCCGGGCGCTCGAAACGCCGGGTCGGGGCGGAAACGGCATACGATGAAGGCTCTGGCTCGAAATTTGCTCCGATCCGCTATTTGATCTGGCGCAAAAGTCGATGCCTTGGCCTATGAAGGCCCGGGCGGTCATGAGCTGGCGGTGAGGACTCGTAATGCCTAGCGGGTTTGCAGCACTTCCGGTCGCCGACGAATCGGGCGATCACGAAGCACCGATCGGGCCGCAGCCGGCAGCGCGGCCGGTGCGGCGCATCCTCGCGGTCGACGACCATCCGGACATTCTGTTGTTGGTGGAGTTGACCCTGCGCCGGGCGGGGTTCGAGGTCGAGACCGCTTCCCATCCGGGACGGGTCGAGGCGATGCTCGACCGCCAGCGGTTCGACGCGGTGATCCTCGATCGCTCCCTGCCCGAAATCTCCGGTCTGGAGCTGTTGCGCCGCTTGCGCGAGTCGCCCCGCCACCGCGACCTGCCGGTGATGATTCTGTCGGCCCATGGGGAGAGCGCGGACCGTGTGCGCGGCCTGCGCGAGGGGGCCAACGACTACCTGGTCAAGCCGTTCGAGCCCGAAGAGCTGCTGTTGCGGGTGAAAAACCTGATCGTCGACCGGGCGCCGGCCGGCGCGGCCCCACCGGCGGAGGAACATCAGCTTTCCGGCGCGCTCGACGCTTATCCGCTTTGGGACCTGCTGCAGTCGCTCGAACGCTCCGGCCGCTCGGGCCGGATCTCGATCGCCCGGGCGGGGCGGACGATCGATCTGATCCTGCGGGAAGGCAAGCTGATCCATTCCGAGGTGAGTGAGCGGGGCGCCGTGTCGCTGGTCGGGGAAGAGGCGGCGATCGTGGCACTCTCCGACAGCGGCGGGACCTTCCGCTTCTTCGACGAGCGCCCGCGGGTACCGGCCGAGGCGCGGCCGCTCGATCTGGCCCATCTGTTGATGACTTCGGCCTGGCTCGCCGACGAGCTGGCCAACCGGGCGGGCCACCTGCCGGAATGGGAGGAAAGGTTCCGTCTGGGCGACCGGAGCGCGGTCGAGATCCCGCCCGAGCTGCTCGGTCCGGGCGGCGAGCGCGTGCTCGGAGCGCTGGTGGCCGAGTCGAGCACCACCCGTCGGGTGCTCCACGAGCGCGGCCTGGCGGCCCCGGTGACGATCGACCTGTTGCTCGCCATCCTCGCCCAGCACGGTGCGCTCCACTCGCTCGATCCGGAGGCGGTCAGCCGCCGTGAGCAGACGCGCTGCTATGCCGCGCTCGACCGTCTGCGCGGAACCTCCCGCCAGGCCGCGACGGGCCATTTTTTGCTCGTTGCTTCGGCCGGCGCCTGGCACCGGTTCATCGCGCGGTTGGGGGCCTGGGCGGCGCCGGTCGAAGGGTGGTGGGAGCGCCTGGAGGGGATCGCCCGCGATCGCGGCGGCAGCGTGAAGCTCGCCTGCCCGGGCGGCGAGGTCGCCCTCCATCTCTTGGCACTCGACCCAGGTACGCTCGCGCGGGCCGAAAACGTCCTGCCGCTGTGCGTCGGCGCGGGGATCTGGTGGGACGAGGCCGATGCCTCCGCGCCGGCTCGGGCGCTGATCGAGCGGGCCGAGTCGATTCCCGGCTTCGCCGCCGGGCTGTGGATTCCGATCGAGCCGGTGGCGGCGGATTCCGCCCCGGCGCTCGCCGCTCTCGACCCCGCCGATCCGCTGGCGGCGCTTCTTCTGCGGTCCGAGCACTGGCGCCGGACGGTCGATTCGCCGCAGAATCTCTCCTCGTTCTTGGAACGTCTCCTCTAGCCGGGCGCCGCGCCCGGATCAAGGCTCGATTCTCGGGTTCGCGAAAGGCGATACGTGGAGCGGCAGACCCTGCTGGTCATCGATCCGCAAGAAGAGCGGCGCCGTGCCCTGGCGACCGGCCTCTCGGAGCTTGCCTACGAAGTGGTGCCGGCGGTGACCCTCGCCCAGGGCCGCGCCTTCTCCCAGGGGCTCGCCCCTCAGGTGGTGGTGCTCGCCGGGGGAGCGGCGGAACCGGCGGAGGCCTACGCCGATTTTTTCGAGTTCGCCGAGCGCCCCGGTACGACGTTGTTGTTTCTTCCCGCGACCCCGGAGCAGGAGGCCGCGGCGCCCGACCGCACCTTGATCCTGCCGCTCGCCGAGGCGGCGCCCGCCCTGCTGCTCGAACGGGTCCGCCTGCTGCTGCTCGGCCGCGAGATGGGTCTCGACGTGGACGTCGAACAGGGCGCGCTCGTGGGGGACATTTCGCGCTGGCCATTTTTCGCTCTCCTGCCGCGTCTCCAGGCGGGCGGCGTGCGCGGTCGGCTGCTCCTGCCGGGAGGCGAGATCGCGCTCGACCGGGGAGAGGTGGTGGCGGCACGCGCGGGCCAGGCGATGGGATTGAAAGCGTTCTGCCGCCTCGCCACACCGCGCGCCGAGGGGCTGTTCCGCTTTTTGCCGCTAAGCGCGCCGCCAGAGCGCTCGATCGAGTTCTCCACCCGAGAGTTGCTGGTCCGCGCGGTGGACGACAGCCTGGGCGAGGCGCCCGACGCGCGGATCCGGATCGAGCTGAAGCTCGGCCGCGCACTGTTCGACGCGACGCTCACCCCGGTCCAGCGCGAGATCCTCTCGGTGGTGGGCGAGGGGATCCTGGTCGGTCGCCTGCTCGACGCGCTGCCGGCGACCGACGGCGAGATCGCGCGGGAGATCCGCTCGCTCGAAGAGCGCGGCCTGGTCGAGGTCCGGCTGTTCCGCGAACGGGTGGCGATCGTCACGGACTCCTCCGCCGACCTACCCTATGCGGTGCTCAAGCGAGAGGGGATTCACTTGGTGCCGCTGTCGGTCATCTTCGGCCACCAAACCTACCGCGACGCGGTCGATCTGACCCCACGGCAGTTCTACGACCTTCTCTCCTCGCGTAGCTCGCACCCTTCCACCCAGCCCCCCTCGGTCGAAGATTTCGCCGCCCAATTCCGGCGCCTGCGCGGAGCTTCGCACGTGCTGTCGATCCACCTGTCCCGCAAGATGTCGCTCACAGAAGAGCACGCGGCGCTCGCCGCCCAGGCGATCGGCCGCGAAGAGCCGGACGGCGTCGATCCGCCGTTGCCGACGATCCGCGCGATCGACAGCGAGCAGGCGAGTCTACCGCTCGGCCTGCTCGTCCTGTTCGCCGCTCGATTGGCCCAACGCGGTCTCGCGGTCGAGGAGATCGCCCAGCGCATCGAGGGGATGCGCCGCCGGCTCCATGCTCATTTCGTGGTGGACACGCTCGAATTCCTCGCCCGCGGCGGCCGCATCGGCCGCGCGCAGGCGATGGTGGGCAAACTGCTCGGCATCAAGCCGATCCTCGGCCTTTCCGAAGGCGAGGTCGGTCCGGTCGATCGGGTCCGCGGCGGTCGCGCCGCGCAGCGTAGAATGGTGGATCTGCTCAAAAAGAAAGTCGATCCCCGCCACCCGGTGATCGTCGGCGTCGCCCACGCCGCCGCTCCCCTCTGGGCCGAACGGCTGGAGGCGATCCTCCGCGCCGAATTCGACGTCGCCGATTTTCTGCTCGCCGAAATGGGGCCGATCGTCGGAACCCACGTCGGCCCCGGAACGGTCGGAGCGGTGGTCTTTCAACCGACGACCGAAGAGCTGGCGCTGTTGCTGCCGTCGAGCTGACGGGAGCGGCTTCGGCTTCGCTCAGCCCGCGGCGTTCCCTGAGCGAAGTCGAAGGGTGTCTCCTAAAGGGAGGCGGAACGGCGTTCCCTGAGCGAAGTCGAAGGGATCCGGCCTCAAACGCTAGCGGTCGGCCCGGTCGGCCCGTCTTCCTCCGCCGGGGTTTTTTCCTCGATATCCTTCGGGGCGAAGAACAGGCCGTAGACGAACAGCGCGATGCCCAAGAACATCGGCAGGGCGCCGAGGCCCACCAGGTGGTCGTCGAGGTTGCCGAGTGCGATGATCAGGCCGATGCCTAAAGCGAACAGGATCAGGCCGGCCAGCCGGGCTCCTTCCTTTCGCCCCAGCCAGCGGTTGCGCCGCTCGCTGTCGAGAAGCTCCAAGAGCTTTTCTTCCGGTACGTACCCTTTCTCGATCGCCTGCCGGCCCAGCTCGTAGCGGTAGTACGCTTCGCGCTCGCGCCGCTTCTGATGGGTGATCATCCAAAAGGTCAGGAACACGAAGGTTCCCACCCCGAAGATGATCGGAATCAATAGATAGAAGATCTCGGTGATGCCACGGAGCAGAATCTGCATGGAGCGGTCCTTTCTTGCCCGGGCCGGCGCCGGAGGGTGCGTCGACCGGGGCTTGGGTGTCAGAGGATGAGACGCAGAGAACCGGATTCCGGTTGCAGGCGGCCGAACTGCAACCGGATGTCGCCCCACGGCGTCCAACCGTGAGCATGAGCCGCGTCGAAGGTCCCCCAGAGGTCGAGGAAGAATCCGGGCCGGGCGCGGATGCGCGCGACGTGGAGCGGGTTCTGGCCGGTGACCCCCAGGCGTTTGCCGGCATCGTGCGCCGGTG
>JBBRUC010000282.1:0-6568 GCA_038248205.1 Thermoanaerobaculia bacterium | reverse complement strand
GACACACTTTAACCGCCTGAACGTACTGCTACCATTGGCTTTATGGCTCGATGGTCGCAAATAAACCGGACACTAGTGTTTGTATCTGAAGCTTGATCATGTCGATGTAATACTTGACAAATTTAGCCTCAGACTCTTTTGGGTCTGCGGTGAACCCGACGACGCTGTCGGGAAAACAACCCTGAATACCAAGTATTGCGGTTTCTGCGATGTTCGCCGCGATAGTGATGCACAAGGTACCGGGCTTCCAGAGTTTGCTCTGTGCCAGGCCTGCTTCGCTGTAGGTCTGTGAATGCTCGGTGAGGTACAGATTCGCCGCCTTAATGTCTCCAGTCTGGAAGAACGGATATGGGCCGCCATAAAGGAACGCTGCATTGCGAGGGCGATGCCTTGACTTTCCTCGACCGACAGATCCGAGCTGGTCGAGCTTCAATCGCCGCGACTCGAACACCATCCTCACGCCTCCAGAATCTCCGCCACATTCCGGGCGATCGTCTCTTCGAGTCCGCGCGCCTGGGCATTCAGCGTTTCCAATTCCTCGCTCAACGCCTCGAGCTGCGCCTTGAAATCCTCGTCGCTCACCTCTTCGCCCGGTGCCACGCCCACGTAGCGGCCGGGGTTCAGCGACCAGCCCTGCGCTTCGACTTCCTCGATCGTGGCGACACGGCACAGCCCGGACACGTCGGCGTACTTCGGTTTCTTTCCGAAGACTTCCTTGAGCTTGGCCTGGGTTTCCTCCCCGCCGAGAGTGAGGTCGACCGACTCGCCGCGGTACAGGCGGACGAGGTTGGCGAGGAAGCTGATCTGCGCGGCCGTCCATTCGCGGTGCGCACGGTCCACCTGGCGGTAGATGTGGCGCGCGTCGATGAAGAGCACCTGGCCCCCGCGCGGCGTCTTCGCCTTCCCCCGATCCAAGAACCAGAGCGTGCAGGGGAGCGTCACCGTATAGAACAGGTTCGGGCCGACGGCGACCATCACATCCACCGCTTGCGCTTCGATCAGCTTCTTGCGGATCTCCTGCTCCGAAGAGCGCGCGTCCGAAGCCGAATTCGCCATCACGAAGCCGGCGCGCCCCTTGGCGTTCAACGCCGAGTAGAAAAGCTGAATCCAGAGGTAGTTCGCGTTATCGGGTTTCGGCAGGCCGAAAGGGTAACGGCCGCCACGGCCGACCGCCTTCGTCAGCCGCTCCTTGTCCACCGCGTTCACATTGAACGGTGGATTGGCGAGCACGAA
The DNA here is from genome assembly GCA_038248205.1 of Thermoanaerobaculia bacterium. Taxonomy (GTDB): domain Bacteria; phylum Acidobacteriota; class Thermoanaerobaculia; order Multivoradales; family UBA5704; genus DASYKS01. The sequence goes on along the minus strand of JBBRUC010000282.1, from coordinate 5,335 downwards.
ATCGAACTGGCCCGTCGCGACATGCGGGTCGTCGTAATAACTGTTGTTGACGTTGCCGCCGTGGCGGATGTCCCCTTCCAAACCATGCACCGCGAGATTCAACCGGCAGAGGCGGCCCGTCTCGTCCGTCTTCTCGACCCCGTAGATCGCCAGCTCCGCGGCCGGGTTCTTCTGGTGCTCCGCCACAAAGCGCGCCGACTGCACGAACATGCCGCCCGAGCCGCAGGCCGGATCGAGAATGCGACCATGAAAAGGCTCGATGATCTCGGCGAGCAGCTTGACGATACTGCTCGGCGTATAGAACTCGCCCCCCTTCTGCCCCTCCGTGCGGGCGAACTCGCCGAGAAAATACTCGTAGATCCGGCCGAAGGCGTCGTAATCCGCCGTCGCCGGAATCTCCGAAACCTTCTTGAGCAGCGCCTTCAGCAGAGCGCCGGTGAACAGGTTGTAGGTCTTGGGCAACACCCCCGCGAGCGGCGGGTTGTGCTTTTCAATCTCCCGCATCGCCGCATTCACCTTGGCGCCAACGTTCGCCGCCTCCGGCAGAGACAGCAGGTGATCGAAGCGCGCCTCGGGCGCCAGGTAGACGACCCCGGCCGCGTGGTAGGCGGCGGGCTCCTCCACCCGGCTGCCGCGTCGCGACGAGGAACCCGCCTTCTGGAGCTTCGCCAGCTGAACCGCAAACCGCACCTCGGCGAAGCGCAGGAAGATCAAGCCGAGAATGGGGCCGGAATACTCCTGCGCCTTGAGACCGGAGTTGGCGCGGAACTGGTCGGCCGCCTCCCAGAGGCGCTTTTCCAGCGTGGCGGCGGCGGAGTCTTTTTCAGGGGTGGCGATCCAGCGCAACGGACAGCTCCTCGGGACCTAGGCGACTCGGAAGATTCCGAGGGGACAACCAATGAGATCGTTGAAGTGTACATCGATCGCAGCATGGCGTGGGGGAACCGCCACCTTTGTACCAGCCGGCGGCCTCAAGGCTGGGTTCCGTCGGCGTCCTGCGGCCTTAAGCGGTTCCTCGGAGAGAGATTTGAGACATACTTTCGGCACAGCGACGATTCCGCTACGGCCAACGCGGGGCCTGACGGCGTCGACGGCGGAGCCTGAGAAGTCCTGACGGAAGTCCCGAGTTCCGAAGACCCCGAAACGGAGAAGGAATGAACCAGGTCGAAACTGTCCCAGCACCCCTGATCCGACACCTGCAACCCAAGAGCTTCCTCTCTTTCGGTCCGGACTTTCCGGGTCTTGCCTTGAGAAATCTGAACGTCCTCATCGGGGCGAACGGGAGCGGCAAGTCGAACTTGCTCGAGGCGATCAACCTGCTGCGCGCCGCTCCCAGGGAATGGCGCGAAGTGACGCGCAAAGGCGGCGGCGTGGCGGAGTGGATCTGGAAAGGCGAAGGCAGGAACGGCAAAGCCGGGGTCGAAGCCGTGATCGACAATCCGAACGGCCAGCAACCCTTGCGTCACAGCATGACATTCCATGCGGTCTCGCAGGCGTTCGCCCTCGATGATGAGCGGGTCGAAAATGAGTCTCCATACCAGGGACAGGCGGATGTCTACTTCTACTATCGGTACCAGGGCGGGAATCCGGTCTTGCACACGACGGACAACGGCCAGAGAAAGCTTGCCCGCGACACGATCGAGGCGGATCGCTCCATTCTGGCCCAGCGCCAGGATCCCGAGACCTATCCGGAGCTTGCATGGCTGGCGCAAAGCTACGAGCACATCCGGATCTACCGGGAATGGGCGTTTGGCCGGGGCGCGGTGTTTCGCGAGCCGCAAAAGGCGGACATGCGCAACGACCTGCTGGAAGAGGACTTTTCCAATCTGGGTTTGTTCCTCAATCGGCTGAAGACCCGCTTCCCAGCGGCAAAGAAGGCGATTCTGAACGGCCTCAAGGACCTGTACGACGGCATTCAGGACTTTGACGTGCTGGTCGAGGGCGGCACGGTACAGGTCTTCTTTACCGAAGGGGATTTCTCAATCCCGGCCACGCGGCTCTCGGACGGCACCCTGCGCTTTCTGTGCCTGCTCGCCATCCTCTGCGACCCGGAGCCGCCGAAGGTGATCTGCATCGAAGAGCCCGAGCTGGGCCTGCACCCGGACGTCTTGCCCGGCGTGGCGGACCTCCTCAAAGCGGCATCGGAAAGAACGCAGCTCATCGTCACAACCCACTCGGACATCCTGGTGGACGCGATGACCGACACGCCGGAAGCGGTCGTGGTGTGCGAGAAGCAGCAGGGGCGGACGACGATGAGCCGGCTCTCTGAGGATGCTCTAAAAATCTGGCTGGAGAAATATCGATTGGGTCAGCTTTGGATCGAAGGTCAACTGGGAGGGAAGCGCTGGTGAGCGCCATCCTCTACATCGAGGGCGGGGCCAGGGGCGCCAACTCCAAGGAGCTTACGATCCGCTGCCAGAGGGCCTTTCACCGGCTGTTGGAACGAATGGACCTCAAGGGGTCTAAACCCAAGCTGAAAGCCTGCGGTGGGCGGGATGCGGTGTACGAAGATTTCCGCACCGCTCTTCGAGCCGGTGACAGGGACTACATCGCGATGTGGATCGACAGTGAAGAGCCCATGACGGACATCGAGAAGGCATGGAAACATCTGGCCGAGGTAACGACCGTCCGTCGATGGAAGAAGCCGGAAGAGGCGGTGGACGATCAGATCTTGTTCATGACGACCTGCATGGAAACATGGATCGTCGCGGACCGCGCGGCCTTGCGCCAGCACTACAATCCCAAGCAGAGCCTGAACGAAAATCCACTGCCATCCACAACCAACTTGGAAGGCAGGCAGCGCGATGAAGTGCAGCAAGCGCTCGCACAGGCCATGAAGAGCTGCAGGAACGCCTACGCCAAGGGCAGGCGCTCTTTCGAGGTCTTCGAGCGACTCGACCCTGCCGCCCTGAGCCTGCACCTGCCGAGCTTTGCCCGAGTGCAGCGAATCCTCAAGGACAAGCTGCGCTGAGCCGCTCTTCCTGAAAGCGGACTACCCCCCTCAACTCAACGCTGCGCCGCGATCTCCGCGGCGCTCGCTGAGGCCGCGGAGCGCTCTTCCGCGCAGCCGTAAACGTAGACCGGTGTTCCCATCGGCACCATCTTCGGCAGGAGGTGCGAGGCAAACATGGGGATCCGGATGCAGCCGTGGCTCGCCGGGTAGACGCGCACGTCCTCGCTGCCGTGAATGGCGATGCCGCCCACGATGTACAGAGGGTTGTGCATCCTGCCGAGCGGGCTCGTCCTCCACCCCGCGACCTTGGCATAGACCTCCAGCCGGCCGCAGGGCGTGATGGCCTGGGTCTCGGGATAGCCGTTTTCGTGGAATGTCTTGCCGCTGCCGGAAGAGATCGGCAGGATGTTGCCGACGTTGCCCTCGGCATCTACCAGGAACAGGACCTGGCGGGCGATGTCGACCTCGACGTGCGGCCCGGGCGTCTCGCGCGGCCGGGGCGGGACCGCCACCGACAGAGCGTTCCATTCGGCCCGGGTGAGCTGACCCGTGGGCCGAGCCCGTTGCACCTTCTGAAAGGCGACCAGGGCATGGCGCGAGGCGCCGTCCCAAACGCCGTCGATCGGTCCGGTCCAGAAGCCGAGATCGGCCAACCGCTGCTCGGCCTGGCGAATCTCGGCCCGAGAGAGCGCGCCTTTCTCCAGAGCGGCGGCAGGACCCACGGCGAGCGCGAGGAGCACGATCACGAAACGACGGCTGAGCAACGCTCGCATGCAAGAAGTCTAGCAAGATTCGTCTTGTAGCGTAGAGAGTAGAGATGTCCCGGTACCCCATCACGATCTTCTCCGGAACTTTTCCGGGTGCTGGCCGTCGCCAGAAGCCATCGCCACTGGTAGGCTTTGTAGCTCGGTGGCCGCCAAGGAACCGGACACTACTGACTCCGCGTCGTGAGTAACCCCGATGACCCCGCCCGAAGGCCGAACGCCGCTCGTCTTCTTCGCTTTTGCCCACGCCTGCCTGATTGCTGCGGCGGTTCTTGCTCTCGCCTCGCTCGACTCGTTTTCGGGGTTCTACTATCAGCCGCGCCTGCTCGCGGTGGTCCATCTCACCGCTCTCGGTTGGGTCGGCTCGTCAATCCTCGGCGCGCTCGGTTCACTCGCCCCGCGGGTGCTGCGCGTCGATCGATCGCCGCGGAAAGGCGACGGGTGGGCCTGCACGGCTTGGATCCTCGGCGTCATCGGCCTCGCGAGCCACATGGTGATCCATGAGCCGTACGGCCTGATCAGCTCGGCGCTCTGTGCCTTCCTCGGGGGCGGCTGGTTCATCGCGCGATTTCTCCGCCGCCTCTCCGAGGGGAGGATGCCGTCCGGCGTTCGATTCGGCCTGCGGCTCGCGTGCGCCAATTATTTCCTTGCCACCGGGCTTGGCCTTCTGATGTCGATCGACAAGTTGATCGACATCCTGCCCGGTGATTTCTTGGTGCCGGTCGCCGCTCACGCCCATCTGGCGGCGCTCGGCTGGGCCGTGCTCACGGCGCTCTCGATGGCCGAAGTGATGTTGCCCATGCTCCTGCCATCGGCTCCTCTCGCGCGCGGTTTCATGGTCGTCGCCGTCGCGGTCGAAGTCGGGACTCTCGGTATCGGGATCGGGCTCGCAACCGGAAAGGGGGCGTTTCCCGGAGCGCTCTTCGCTGCGGCCGGCATCCTCGGTTTCCTGGCCCGGATTGGATGGATGCTCAAGCACGGCCGCCGGCCCGGGCCGCGGCGTTTCCGTCCGAATCTGGCCCGCGCCCAGGCGCTCTCGGCGTTCGCCTGCTTGGGAGTAGCGATGGCGATCGGTCTCGCTCTCACTCGTCCCGGAGCCTCGGAGGAATCGATTCGCTGGGCGGTGGCCTACGGAATTCTCGCCCTGCTCGGATTCCTGGGCCAGCTCGTGGCAGCGGTAGCGGGGGAGCTGCTGCCCACCGAGATGTGGATTCGGCGTTTCGGCGCGGGCCAAGAACCCACGCCGCCGCCGCCCGTCGCCTGGGTGGCGCCGCTCGCTCGCTGGAGCGCCGCTTTGGGCCTCGTAGCCGCGGCGCCTCTTCTCGCCCTCGGCAGCGCACTCGACTTTCCCGCAGCGGTCACCACCGGCGCCATCGCCTTCCTGGTCGGCGCGCTCGGACAAGGGGCTTCGTTCGTGCGATTGTTTCGTCCCCCGGTTCAGTGAACGTGGCCGACGCGATCCGCGCTCTTGGCGGTGGGGTCCGTGACGATCTTGCCGACCGCTCCTTTCGACGCGTCGGCGAATTCGTGGTCGACAAAGGCGTAGCTTCCCGGCTCGGGCAGGATGAATTCGACCACCGCGCCGTTGCTTGCGCCGAGCAGCACGGTCTGCATGCCG
>JBBRUC010000281.1:0-6580 GCA_038248205.1 Thermoanaerobaculia bacterium | reverse complement strand
TGCCTCCTCCGTCGTTCCTGCACCCACCGTCGTTCCCGCTCCCTTCGTCATTCCGAGCGGGAGCGAGGAATCCGGGGGCCGGGCGGCGGAGATCCCTTCGCCGATACGGGATGCAAGGCCGCCCACCCGCCCAGATCCCTCGCTCTCGCTCGGGATGACGGAGCAGGAACCGCTCGCGGACGCTACCGGCGGGCGAAGCGACTCCCGCCACGCTTCCCCCGGCCCTTCGGCGAAACGTCCGATCCAGCGGACGGTGGAGTCGTCGACAGGACCGACCCTCAGGCAGCCGGCTTCGGCTTCGCGAATGGAACCCGAAGCGACTCGGCTCGGCCCCCTCGCGGGAGATCGCGCCGCCATTCAGCGCTCGGAGGCGAGCAGCGCGCCGGTCGTCGCGGCGACCCCGGCGGCGCCGGTGGCGCCGGTGGCGGCAGCGGCCTCCGAAGCTCCTTCGTTCGCCCCGGCTTTGGACTCGGCCGACGTTGCACCCGCTCCGGCTTCCCAGGAGATTCCGGCGCTCCGCGCGTCTCGCGTTGCGGAACCTGCGGCGACGGTGGCGCGGCTCGATCAGGTCGAGGCGGAGGTCACCTCTTCGGTACGTCCGTCAGCCGAGATGGGCGATCGGCCGTCCGCCCCTCGGCGCCCGAGTTCCATCGACGAGCCATCGGCCGAGAGCGAGCCGATACGGCGGAAGGGCTTCGACCTCGAACGCTCCGAACCGACCGAGGCGCAGGAACGGCCGGCGCGGCAGGCTACCGTGCGGATCTCGATCGGCCGGGTGGAGGTGCGGGTGGCCGAGACGACCAAGCCTCCGAAGGCGAGTCCGCGGCGGCCGAGCGCGCCGTCGCTCGCCGACTATCTGGCCGGCCGCCGGGGTCGGCGGTAGGGTAGGGAGACGATGAGCGACTTTCGAGCGCTGGCCGCTGTGACCCTTTCGTTGCAGGACATCCTGCAGACGGCGGTCAACCCGTTAGGCGCCAACACCCGAACCGGGCGGCCGGAGCGCCCTTCGAGCAGCACGTCGGGACCGATCGTCAACATCTTCCTCTATCAGGTGGCGCCGAATCCGCAATGGCGGAACAGCGACGTTCCGACCCGACGGTCCGACGGCACCATCGTCCAGCGCCCGCGGACGGCGCTCGACCTTTACTACATCCTGTCGTTCTTCGGCGACGAGACCGAGCAGGTTCCCGAGCTGATGCTCGGCGCGGTCGTCGCCGCCCTCACCGCGACCCCCGCTCCTCTCGCTCCCACCGGCATCGTGCAACGCCCGGGCGGGCCGTTTTCGCCGCGGGCCGAGCTGGTCCAGGCTCCGGGGCCGCCGTCGTACGTGCCGATCGCCTTGACGCTCGACGAGCTGTCGAAACTGTGGACGATGTTTCAAATCCCTTACGCGCTTTCGGCGGTCTACAAAGCCTCGGCGGTGCTGATCGACTCCGCCGTCGACCTCCCCGGGCCGGTGCTCCCCGTTCGCCGAACGGCGCTTACCGTGCTGCCGTCCACCGATCGGCCGCGGATCGACGCGATCGAGCCGGTGGCGATCGAGGACACGCCCGGCCAGGAGTTCGCGATTCGCGGCGCGGGCCTTGGTGCGCAGGGGACCACGGTGCGGCTGGCCTCTTCGATCTCGGGCGGCGAGCTGATCGTCCAGCCGACGCAAACGCGAGACGACGGATTGACCGTCGCCCTTCCCGCCGGCCTCTCGGCCGGTTCGGTCGCCATACGCGTCGTGCGGAGCGCCCCCGCGACGGGCCTGACGCTCGACTCGAACGTCGCCGCCCTTCTGCTCCGGCCGCGCATCGACGGGGCTCCGAGCTACGCCGCCAACGGGCCCTCGATGCCGCAGCCGGCGATTCTGGTGCCGGTTTCGCCCGCGGTGGTGCCCGGCCAACGGGTCGAGCTGTACCTCGATTCGACCGCTACGACCTCTCCCTCCGAACCGCCGGCCGGGTTTTCGGTCGCCTTCCATGCATCCGTCGAGAGCCGGCGGCTGGTCTTCTCGGCCGAAGGGGTTCCGGCCGGAACGTATCTGGTGCGGATCGCCATCGACGGCGCCACGAGCGAACTCCAAATCGATGGCGATTCGACCAGCCCCACGTTCGGCCGCTACTCCGCCCCCACGGTCGTGGTGCCATGAGACCGAGCTGGGCCGAGGCGAACCAGAGCCATCTGGCGACCGTGCTGGCCCAGGTGCGCGAGGCGTTGGAGGAGCATGCGCGACGCGACGAGGATGGCCAGGACGGCGGGAGCGACGAGGGCGGCCTAGGCAAAAGCCACCGTAGCGCGAAGCCGGTGCCCCGGGTTGCCGAGCCTGGGCCGTGGCCGTTTCCCGACGCGCCTCCGGCGCTTGAGATCGTCACCGACCTGTTCGACCTGTCGCCGTTTGCCCGCGCGCTGCTCGCGCTCACCGCGGGGATCGAGCTGGACGCGCGGTTCGCGCCGCTCTGCGCCCAAGCGCAGGGGGATCGGGAGCGCTCCTATCCGACGTTCGGGCTCGCGCTCGCCGCCTTACCCGGTGCCGCTTGGGCCGAGCTGTCGCCGGAGGCACCCTTGCGCCGCTGGCGCCTGCTCGAAGTGCAGACCGGTGGCAACGGCGGAAGCGGCGGCCTCGCCGCGAGCCGTCTGGCGATCGACGAGCGCATTCTCCATTTTCTCGCCGGGGTCGATCATCGCGACCAGCGGCTGCAGCACCTGACCGATCCGGTCCATCCGAGCGGGCCGCTGGTGCCCTCCCATCGATTGCTCGCAACGCGGATCGCCACCATCTGGATCGACGCCGCGGCGCGGGGGGCGCTCCCCGCGATCCAGCTGTGCGGACCCGATCCGGCCAGCCGTCGGGCGGTGGCCGCCGCGGTCTGCGACCAGTTGGAGCTGGAGCTGGTGGCGATGGGCGCCGAGGCGCTGCCCACCGCGCCGCGCGAGCTGGACGATCTTCTCCGCCTGTGGCAACGCGAAATGAGGCTCGGCTCGGGCGCGCTACTGATCGATGCCGGCGAGGTCGACACCGGTAGCGACCCGGCGCGGGAAGCGGCGCTTCAGCGTTTCGTCGAGCGGCTCGACGGCCCTCTGTTTCTCGCCTCGCGCGAGCGGCGGCGGGGGCGCGAGCGGCCGTTGATCGCGATCGACGTCGCGCGGCCGACGATTGAAGAGCAGCGCGACCTGTGGCGCGAGCGGCTCGGCGCGATCGCCCACGGGGGATTGGACCTCGCTGCGACGATCGAGGGATTGACCGAACAGTTCGATCTGCCGGCTCCTCGGCTGGAGGCCGCGGCAGCGACCGCTCTAGGAGCCCTGGGAACGCTGGACCCTCCGGGCGCGATCGACGTCGGCGCAACCCAAACCTTGAGCGGCGAAACGGTCGCCGCGGCGCTGTGGGACGCCTGCCGCCAGCAGGCGCGCCCGCGGCTCGACGATCTGGCGCAGCGGATCGAGCCGACCGCCACCTGGGACGATTTGATCCTGCCGCCGCGCGAGCGGGATCTGCTGGCGACCATCGCCGCCCACATCGGCCAGCGCACCACCGTCCACGAGCGGTGGGGCATGGGCGGCGGCGGGTGGCGCGGGCGCGGGGTTTCGGCCCTGTTCGCCGGGCCGAGCGGCACCGGAAAAACACTCGCCGCCGAGGTGCTCGCCGGAGCGCTCAACCTTGATCTCTACCGGATCGACCTGGCGATCACGGTGAGCAAATACATCGGCGAGACCGAGAAGAACTTGCGCCGGGTGTTCGATGCGGCCGAAGAGGGGGGCGCGATCCTGCTGTTCGACGAGGCGGACGCCCTGTTCGGCAAGCGGAGCGAAGTCAAAGACAGCCACGACCGCCACGCCAACATCGAGGTGAGCTACCTGTTGCAGCGGATGGAGTCGTACCGGGGCCTGGCGATCCTCACCAGCAACTTGAAGGACTCGCTCGATCCGGCGTTCCTGCGCCGGCTGCGTTTCATGTTGCAGTTCCCGTTCCCGGATGCCGAGCAGCGGGCGGGGATTTGGCGCCGGGCGTTCGCCGCCAAAACCCCCACCGAGGGGCTGGATGTGGAGAAACTTTCGCGCCTGAACGTCTCCGGGGGTAACATTCGCAACATCGCGCTGTCCGCCGCATTTTTAGCCGCCGCCGAGAAGGTTCCCGTGCGCATGGCCCACCTGCTCGAAGCCGCGCGCATCGAGCTGATCAAAATGGGCCGGCCGCTCACCGATGCCGAAACGCGCGACTGGGTCTAAAAACCGATGCGACCGAGCCCGACCACCCCACCCAGGAATGATCCGCGAAACGATTCGCGCGCCGGTTTGCGCTTCGATCTGCGCTTCGATCTGCGCTTCGATCTGGAAATTGGCGAGCTGGTGCTCCACGGGGTCGATCCGGCGGCCGGGGGGCGCATTCGCGCCGACCTGGAGCGCGAACTCTCCGCCCAATTCGCCGAGCAAGGCGCCGAGCTGTTCGGCGGCGGCGCGCTCGCCCACGGCGGCGCGCTCCATCTCGACCAGGCGCGGATCGACCTGCCGCCGGGAACCGCGCCCACGGCCATCGGTTCCGCTGTCGCGCGCCATCTCGCGCTCCGCCTCGCCTCGCGCGCCCACGGCGGCGAGGTCTCCCTGCCCGCCGATCTCGGCACGCCGCAGGCGGGGGGCCAGCCGTGAGCTATCAGAGCACCCGGGCGCCGAAGAGCAGCATCGCCCAGACGACGCCGCAAACCCGGCAGGCAACGCCCAAAATGCCGGCGCCGGCGGTAAGAACGCCTCGGCCGGCGCCGCCATCGGCCGGCATTCAGCTCGAAAAGGCCACCCGGCTGGGGCACGATTTCTCGCGCCTTCCCGTCGCCTCGCACCACGCCGACCCGCCGAAGGCGGGAGGCGGCGGCAGCCCCTTGCCGAGCCCCGTCCGCTCGAAGATGGAGCGCGCGCTCGGCACCGACTTGTCGCGGGTCCGCATCCACCAGGGCGAAGAGGCCGAATCGGTCGGCGCGCTCGCCTATACCCGCGGCACCGACCTGCATTTCCAGCGCGGCGCCTACGACCCGACGAGCGCACCGGGCCAACGGTTGCTCGGCCATGAACTCGCCCACGTGGTCCAGCAGGCCCAGGGCCGGGTCGCCTCGCCCGCCGGAGGCGGGGCGCCGATCAACGACGATCCGCGGCTCGAAGCCGAGGCGGAGGCCGCCGGGGCTCGCGCCGCCTCCGGCGCCGCCCCGGTCGGCGAGGCTTCCGTCGCCGCGCCGCCCGTCGGCGCGGGCGCTCCTTCGTAACGCCCGAAACCGCGCCCCGAGAATCGAGGATTTCGCGCCATGTCACTTCCGCCGCCGCCGCTCAAGATTCCCCTGCTCAAAGGGGCGCTCATCACGATCGACGATTCGACCCAGCAGACCTCGGTGGTCGCCTTTCAATACAACCCCGCGTCGATGCGGCGGCAGCTCGATCCGTACACCGTCGGCGGCCAGCCCGGCGATCGCACCGAATCGCCGCGCTACGCCGGAGCGCCGGCCGAGACGATCAACGTCCAGGTCCAGATCGACGCGACCGATCAGCTGGGAGCCGGCGATTCGGTCGCGCAGTCGTTCGGCATCCTGCCCCAACTCGCGGCGCTGGAGCTGTTGATCTACCCGACCACGAACCAGGTGGTCCAGGCCGAGGCGCTGCTCGCCGCCGGAGCGCTGGAGATCGTGCCGATGACCGCGCCGCGGACGCTGTTCGTCTGGGGTCCCAACCGGGTCTTGCCGGTTCGCCTGCAAGGCTACGAGGTGACCGAGGAGCTGTTCGACACGACGCTCAATCCGCTCCGCGCGACGGCCACCTTGAACCTCCGCGTGCTGTCGTACTCCGACGTGTCGCCAAGCGACCCGGACTATCACCAGTTCATGGCCTACCAGCAGGAGCTGGAGCGGCTGGCGCCGCTTGCCCAGACCTCCGTTCGCAGCGCGCGCACGGCAACCGGCGTCGACCCGAGCCAGCTCTAACGAAGAGGAGGATTCGGCTTTCATGTTCGATCCAACGAGCCGCTACGCCAACGTCGGCGACGCGCGCTACACCACCGCGGACGGCCAGACGATCGTCTACAAGAAGCGCCGCTTCGCGCCGCCCGCGGCGAGTCTGCCGCTGCTCACCCTCGCGGTGGTAGCACAGAGAGACCGGCTCGACCTGATCGCCTACCGCACCCTCGGCCGGGCGGAGCTGTCGTGGCGGATCGCCGACGCCAACGACGCGCTCGATCCGTTCGACCTGCAGGTTACCGGCCGGGTGCTGCGCGTACCCAGGCCGGTGCCGTAAGGGATCGCCGCCAAGCCCATCATGGAGTTGCAGAGAATCCAGTTGTCGATCTCGCTCGGCTCGACTCTGCCGAGCCCCGCGCCGTCGGAGGTCATGGTCGCGCTCCAGAGCATCGAGATCAACCGCAGCGCGAGCGAGGCGCCATCGGGGTTTCAAATGACTTTCGTCGCCGCCCGCCAGGGCTCGGCAGGCGACTACCCGCTGATTGAAACCTTGAAGCCGTGGACCCGAGTGGTGATCGCCGCCTCGGTCAACGGACTCTCTTCCGTGTTGATGGACGGGTTCATCACCCAAGTGCAGTTGGTGCCCGGTTTCTCGCCCGGCGCCT
>JBBRUC010000280.1:0-6581 GCA_038248205.1 Thermoanaerobaculia bacterium | reverse complement strand
GGAGCCTGGCGAGCCCAGGATCTGCCTGCCTCAAATCGTATCGCGGTTGTCCGACCCCGGTCGATGTCGTATGCTCGATCCGCTTCGAAACGCTGGATAATCAAGGGTTTTCCGGACCTCTGAAAGGAGTGCCTGCGCATGAGTGAACCACTACCTCCCCCGCCGCCGCCGAGTTACGCGCCGCCCCCGCCGCCGGCCGGTGGAGCGAGCAGCAACAAGACTCTGATGCTCGTGCTCTCCTACCTTGGGCTGCTCGCGATCATCCCGTTCGTGGTCGAGAAGGACGACAAGGAGGTCCAGTGGCACGCCAAGCACGGACTGGTGATCACCGCGCTCTGGATCGCCGTGAGCCTCGTCTTCTTCGTCCTCGGGCAGATTCCGGTGCTCGGCTGCCTCGCGGCCATCGTTTCGATCTTCGTGCCGCTTGGGTGGCTGATCTTGGCGATCCTCTGCATCATGAAGGCGGTCAACGGCCAACGCTTCATCATTCCTGGCGTGAGCCAGTACGCCGACAAGTTCTGATCTGGAGGCATTGAATGTCGATTCCGATCGCACCCCCGCCCCCGATGCAAGCGAAAGCGAGCAGTCAGGCGACCACCGCGTTGATCGTGGGGATCGTCGGCATTGTTTGCTGCGGTCTCGCCGCACCCTTCGCTTGGTATCTGGGCAATAAGGAGCTTCAGCAGATCGCGGCGGGCCTGTCTCCCGTCGCCGGACAAGGCACCGCGAATGCCGGCAAGATTCTCGGCATCATCGGCTCGGCTTTGCTGATCGTGGGCTTCATCGCGATCTTCTTCGCCGGTGGACTGGGTTTCCTCCAAGCCATAGCCGCCAACGCCGGGAAGTAGCACGTCTGAGCTTGCGCCCCATTCGGCCGCTCGCCTCGTGGGTTCTGGTTGGACTCACGGGGTTGGCGGCTTTCGTCGTTCTTGCCGCCTGGCATCCGACCGGGGGGGCGGAAAGCTCGATCTGCCTGTTTCGGCGGGTGACCGGAACTCCTTGCCCTGGCTGCGGCTTGACCCGGGGCTTCGCGGCGCTCGCCAAAGGGCATTTTGGCGAGGCGTTCGGCTTCCACCCTTTCGTCTATCTGATCGCGCTCGAAGCTCTCGCCGCCTACCTCGCTTGGGGGTGGCTTGCGCTCACCGGGCGCGCCTGGCCGGAGCGCTGGTCGCGCCTCCTAGGTCCTTTCGCGATCGGCCACGTCGCCGCGTTGCTCGCGCTCTGGCTCGGCCGGCTCGCGACCGGTACCCTCCCCTGGTAGGCTCCCCGCCGTGGCTATGATGACCCGGCGCAGGGTTCTGTTCGGCGCGATCCTCGGTTTCGTGCTGCTCGGGCTCGACCAGCTCCAGCGGCCGGGCGCCCAAGTGTCGGCGAACCTTTTGCTGCTGGCGATCCACGGCTATCAGGCAACGTTGTCAAAAGCGATGCCTGCGATGGGAGTTCGCTGCCGATTCACCCCGACGTGCAGCCATTATGGCGAAGGGGCGATCCGCAAACATGGCGCGGTGATCGGCTCGATCCGGACGGCCGCGAGGATCGCCCGGTGCGGTCCGTGGACGCCGCTCGGCACCTACGATCCGCCCTGATGGTTGACACGGAAGGCGGCGGGCGGCGATGCTCGCGCGCATGGCGGACGATCGATTGGATTATCAGGAGTTGGTGCGCGAAGCTTTGCGCGACGTGGTCAGACGTAGCCTGGAGGTCGTGGCCGAAGAGGGCATGCTGCCGGGCGACCACTTTTTCTACGTCAGCTTTCGCTCCAGCTTCCCCGGTGTGCGCATCCCGGCGTTCCTCCGCGCCAGCTATCCGGACGAGGTCACGATCATCCTTCAGCATCAGTTTTGGGATCTGGAGGTCGATCGCGAGGCGTTCTCGGTCTCGCTCAACTTCAACGCCTCGCGCCAGCGGGTCACGGTGCCGTTCGACGCGCTGACCTCCTTTGTCGATCCATCGGCCGAATTCGGCCTTCGCTTCGGTCCGGTCGAGCCCGACGAGGCAGAGGCCAAGGAGGAAGCCCGCGGACCCCGTTCGATCGATCGGGATTCGCCGCCGGGTTCGATTCGCCCGGCTGCCGCCACGACCGACGGTTCCGGCGATCTAGAGCCGGTTGGCTCGCCGGCCGCGGGCGAAGGGGGCAAAATCGCGGGCGTCCTGCCGTTCGACCCTTCGCGCCGCCGTTGATCCCGGCCAAACCGTCCACCGCACACGGCGGTGCCGTCCTACGAAGGATGACAGCGCACGATCCCACCCGGTCGCAACCTCGTGGCACCCGGTTTGCTGTTTAGCTTCGTCGCAGGTTTCTCCCTTGGAGGAGCATCGACTATGACGCCCCGCGTTTTCGCCCCGCTGATTCCCGTCCTCGCCCTCGCGGCTCTGGCCGCTTGTTCGCCTCAACAGGGCTCGAAGCCCGCCGCCGAAGCCGGGCGGCCCGCCGACAACCAAATCGCCCAGACGGCGCCGGCCCCGCCGGTCTCGGTCGTCCCTCCTGATTCGCAAGCCACGGCCGAGGCCGATGCCCGCACCCTCGACGAGCTGGGGGCCGGCCGGGAGGTCGCGCCCGCCGAGCCTCCCGCCCCGGAAACCCCGTCCGCGGCCGATCTCGAGGCGAAGGAGAGGGAACTCGCCCGGCGCGAGCGCGATCTGCGCGCCCGCGAGGCCCGGGCCGCCCGCGTGGCCCAGAATGCCAAGCCGGCGGTTGTGTCCCCTCGGCCGATGCCCGAGCCCGTCGAGCCGGAAACCGAACCGGCCGAATCGGCGTCGTCGGCTGCCGAATTGGGCGATGCCCCGGAACCGGACTACGCCGCGGAACCGGACGAAGAGCCCGAACCCGAGCTTGAGCGTTCACCCGCGGCGACCGTCCCTTCCGGCGAGCACCTGGCGGCCGAACTGCTGAGCGGCCTGTCGAGCACCACGAGCCGGGTGGGCGATATCTTCCGGGTTCGCGTGGCGCGCGACATCGAGGCCGACGGCGAAGTGGCGATTCCCGCGGGCTCGGAGATCCAGGGCCTGGTCTCGGAAGCGGTGAGCGCCAAGGGCAATCACGGCCAGCCGGCCCGTCTCACCCTTCGGTTCACCGACCTGATCCTGCCGACCGGCGAGACCGTGCCGATCCAGGCGACGATCGAACAGCTGGGCGAGAGCCATCCCGGCAAGAAGGCCGCGACAGTAGGCGGTGGAGCCGCGGCCGGCGCGGTGCTTGGCCGGGTGCTGGCCGGTAGCGGCTCACGCGGCAAGGGGACGGTGATCGGAGCGATCGTAGGGGCAATCGCCGGAGCGGCGGTCGCCTCGCGCACGGCGTCCGAGGAGATCGAAATCCCCGCGGGGACGCTGATCGACCTACGTCTCGATCGCGCCCTCGAAATCGGCGGCGGGGCGAGGTAGCCGCCGGGAGACAAAGTTGCCGGCAGGGCCGGCTGTTTGACACCGTCCCCGCCCTCGGCTAGCCTCTCCCTCGCATTGCGAGAGGCTCCGCCGAAGCGCGGAGCACGGCAACCTGGGGCGGACACCCAAGGTGCCATCCTGTTCGGAAGGTGGATACCGACCGAGCAGGGATGCGGCCGATTCGAAAGAGTCGGCAACGAACTGTCCGCGGCGCATGAAAGCCCGTTCTCGCGATGTTTAGCGATGCGGGCTTTTTTGCTGCCCGGGAAAGCGCGGAGGCGGAGCATGGCGACCCCCACAGCCGTACCCTTGGAAATTCCGATCCCGCCGGAGCCGGCGGATCGTAGAGTGCGCCGGGAGCTTCTCCTCGGCGCTCTTGCCGAGCGTATCTTGGTGCTCGATGGGGCGACCGGAACGGCGCTTCAGGCGGTGGACCTTACTCCCGAGGATTTCGGCGGGCCTGAGCTGGAAGGGTGCAACGAGAATCTCTGCCGCACCCGGCCGGACGTCGTCGACGGCGTCCACGAGCGCTACCTTAGGGCCGGCTGCGACGTTGTGGAGACCGATTCGTTCGGCGGCACGCCGTTGGTCCTGGCGGAATACGACCTCGCCGATCAGGCCTTCGAGCTGAACCGCCTCTCCGCTGCCATCGCCCGCGCCGCCTGCGCCCGCTGGGATCAGCCGGGCAAACCCCGTTTCGTCGCCGGCTCCATGGGCCCGACGACGCGCGCGATCTCGGTCACCGGCAACATCACGTTCGAAGAGCTGCAAGAGACCTTTCACCTTCAGGCGCTTGGACTGATGGCCGGCGGCGCCGACTATCTGCTGCTCGAAACGGCGCAAGACACGCGGAACATCAAGGCCGGTTTGATCGGCATCGAAGAGGCATTCGGCCAGGCGGGCTGGCGGATTCCGATCGCCGTCTCGGCGACGTTTGAAACCACCGGCACTCTCCTCGGCGGCCAGGACGCCGAGGCGCTGGTGGCCTCGGTCGCCCACGCCGATCTGCTCTACCTCGGGATCAACTGCGCGACCGGGCCGGAGCGGATGACCGATCCGCTGCGCACCCTCGCCGAGCTGGCTCAGACCCGCATCGCCTGCGTACCGAATGCTGGATTGCCGGATGAAGACGGCTGCTACCACGAAGGCCCCGCGGTGTTCGAAAAGATCTTCGGCCGGTTCCTAGATGCCGGTTGGCTCAACCTGGTCGGCGGCTGCTGCGGCACGACGGACGCGCACGTTCGGTCTCTGGTATCCCTCGTCGCCGGCCGCGCACCGCGGGCCGTGCCGCGGCATCATCGGGCGTGGGTCTCCGGGCTCGAAGCGGTCGAGCTGACCGCGGACAACCGGCCGCTCCTGGTGGGCGAGCGGACCAACGTGCTCGGCAGCCGTAAGTTCAAGCGCCTGATCGCTTCGGGCGAGATCGAGGCCGCGGCGGAAGTCGGCCGAGCCCAGGTGCGCTCCGGGGCGCAGGTGCTCGACGTCTGTCTCCAAGACCCCGATCGCGATGAGCGCCGGGACGTGGAGGCGTTTCTCGACCGCCTGATCCGCCTGGTGAAGGTTCCCTTGATGATCGATTCGACCGACGCGGAGGTGATGGCCCGCGCGCTCACCTACTGCCAGGGCAAATCGATCCTCAACTCAATCAACTTGGAAGACGGCCGTATCCGTTTCGATCGGGTGGTGCCGATGGCCAGGAGCTTCGGCGCGGCGCTGGTCGTCGGCACGATCGACGAGAAGGGAATGGCGGTCACGGTCGAACGCAAGGCGGAGATCGCCCAGCGCAGCTTTCATTTACTCACCGACGAGTTTCGCGTGCCCCCCGAGGACATCTGGTGGGACGCCCTGGTCTTCCCCTGCGGCACGGGCGACGCCGCCTACATCGGTTCGGCGGCCCAGACGATCGCGGGGGTCGCCGCGCTCAAGGAACAGTTTCCCGAGACCAAGACGATTCTCGGCGTCAGCAACGTCAGCTTCGGCCTGCCCGAAGCCGGGCGCGAAGTGCTCAACTCGGTCTTCCTCTTCCACGCCACCAAGGCGGGGCTCGACGCGGGAATCGTCAACACCGAAAAACTCGCCCGTTATGCCGACATTCCCGAAGAGGAGCGGGCGCTCGCTGAGGCGTTGATCTTCCTGCCGCCGGGCGACGTCGAAGGCTCGGAGCGGGCGGTCACGGAGTTCACCGCTCATTTCCGGGGCCGGACCGGTACCCTGCGCACGGAATCGCGCGCCGAGTTGCCGCTCGAGCAGCGGATCGCCCGCGCGGTGGTCGAGGGCTCGAAAGAGGGGCTCGAAGCCGATCTCGAAGCCGCTCTCGCCGACCCGCGCTGGCCGGCGCCGCTCGACCTGATCAACGGTCCGCTGATGACCGGCATGGCCGAGGTCGGCCGGCTGTTCAACGACAACCAGTTGATCGTCGCCGAGGTCCTCCAAAGCGCGGAGGTGATGAAGGCCGCGGTGTCGTTCCTCGAACTGCGAATGGAGAAGGTGGAGGGGAGCACCCGCGGCACGATCCTGCTCGCGACGGTCAAAGGGGACGTTCACGACATCGGCAAAAACCTGGTCGACATTATTTTGTCGAACAACGGCTTCAAGGTGATCAACCTGGGGATCAAGGTGGCCTCCGATCGGCTGATCGACGGTGTGCGCGAGCACCGGCCGGACCTGATCGGACTCTCCGGATTGTTGGTCAAATCGGCCCAGCAAATGGTGGTCACGGCGGACGACCTGCGTGCCGCGGGGATCGATCTTCCCCTGATCGTCGGCGGCGCCGCGCTCACCCGCCGCTTTACCCACCGAAAGATCGCGCCCGCCTATGGCGGCCTCTGCACCTACGCCAAGGACGCCATGCACGGCCTGTCGCTGGTGGAAAGGCTGACCGATCCGGCCGCCCGCCCGGCGCTGGAGCGTGAGGTGGCGGAGATCCAAGCCGCCGATCAGGTCGAAGCGGTCGAAGCGACCCCATCCGGGGGGGGTGGTACCGCGCCACCCGTCGTCGTGCGCCGCGATTTGGCCGTGCCCGCACCGCCGGATTTCGAACGCCACATCGAAGACCTCGATCTCGACCAGGTCTGGAGTTTCCTCAATCCCCAGATGATCTACGGCAAGCACCTCGGTTTGCGCGGTTCGGTGCGGAAGCTCGAAGAGGCGGGCGACGAGCGTTTGGCCAAGCTCCGCGTCCTGATCGAAGAGCTGCAGGC
>JBBRUC010000279.1:0-6608 GCA_038248205.1 Thermoanaerobaculia bacterium | reverse complement strand
GTCACCGCCTTGCTGCTCGCTGGAGTTCTAGATCGCACGGACAACGGTCAAATTGAGTTTCCGTACGAGGCTGTCAAGGTCGAGTTCCTCCTGCAAGCCGCGTGATTCCCCCGGGGGCCGACGAGCGCCGCGGCTCAGGAGTCGCAACTTACCGCCGGGCCGCCGTGCGCGCCGCCCAGGCAACTGCACCCACAACGATCGCCGCGACCTCCTCGGGGCGGAAGCGCGAGGCGGCGGCCAGACCCGCGCGGCGCGCACGGAGCCAGGACTTTCGATCTCGTAGCAGGTGCTCCGCCGCGTTCGCCATCGCTACCGCATCCCCCGGCGGAGTGAGAGCCGCGGCCCCGGTCGCAAAGCCGCGGACGGAGGGAATCGCCGAGGCCACGGCGGGTGTGCCGGAAGCCATCGCTTCGAGCAGAGGAAGGCCGAACCCTTCACCCTCCCGGGAGGGGAGGAGAAGGAGATCCACGGCACCCATTTCGGCCGCGATCACTTCCGGCGGTACGCCGCATAGATAACGATCGGGTCGAAGCAGGCTTTTCTCCTCGGCATCCAACTCCAGGATCGAAAAGCGCAGCAGCCGGACGGGCAGGCCACGCTCGCGCAGGATCTTGATCGCCGACAGAGCCGTGCGTACTCCTTTGACCGGCGCGGCGAAGATACCGGGCACGGCAACCCAGGGAAATCCGCTCGGCCCCGATCGAAGCGAAGGCACAAACCGCGCATCGAGCGGCGGCGGCGCGATTGCGGAATCCCGGCCGAATCGCTCCCGAAGGAAGGGTGCGAGATGGGGCGAGACAACCAACGTCGGCAGCGGCTCGCGGTAGACCGCTTCGATCTCGGCCAGGCGGGGTTGCAGATGCGCCAAACTCCCCTCGTATCCCTGGCAGAAATGGGCGACCGGCCCGAGGTCCAGCTCTAACGCCTGGCGCACCGTGGTCCAGAACGTCGCGATCACCAGGTCGTAGCGATCCGCCGAACGCACCACCGACCGGTGGAGGCGATCGAGGTAACTGCCGCCGAAGGTTACCCAATCTGGCCGGGCCCCTTCCGCCGCGAGCGTCACTTGGTGGCCGAGTTGCCGCAGCAGCTCCGCGTGTTGGAAGACGACTTTGTTGCCGCCGTTCAGCTCCGGGAACGAAAGGAGATAGAGGAGCTTCAAGGCGCGGCGCTCCCGACCAGAGCCCACCGCCCCAGCTCACGCCCTTCCTCGTCGCTCGCGAGCGCGCTCCACCGTCCCGGAGGAAGCCGTTCGGCGATCTCCGCGGGCAGATTCCAGACCCCCTCCGGGCGCTCGATGCGCTCCGCGGCGGCCGGAAAACCCCAGAGGCTCGGCGAAACTTCGATCCAGATCGCGCCGCTCCCTGGCGATTCGGCCGCGAGCCCGGCGAGATCGAGACCCTCGGGCGGCAGGATAGGCAAAGCCGGCGGGTCGATCGGCTCTCCGGCCGCCGGCGCAACCGCCGCGAGCAGGCGCGAAAACCCGACCCCGTACCACCGGTGGCGAAAGTGCTCCGCCGACGAGGCGAACCAAGCCTCCGCGGCCGGCTCGTGGAGGGCGCTCTGGGCATACAGGTGGACCGCGTGCGCGGCGGGGACCAGGCGCGATTCGAGCCCGCGAGCCGCGAGGCGCATCAGCCAGTCGGTCTCCTCGAAATAGAGCCGGTACTCGGGATCGAAAGGCCCGGCAGAACTCCAGGCATCGCGACGGATCGCGAGCAGGCCGCCGGAGAGCCAGGGGGTCTTGAGCGGCTCGGCCGCCTTCCAGTGCTCCCGGGCATGGCGGCGCCAGTGGGCTCGGGCACGTTCCGCCCGGGCTCCTCCCCGGTGCGCCGCGGCGGCGCGCAATTCATCGCGCCGGGTCCGGCGCTCGGTGGGCGGAAGACGAAACCGCTCGGCGCGATCCCAGAAAAAGTTCGGTCCGGCCGCCGCAGCCCCCCGTTCCAGCTCGTCGAGCAGCGAGGCGAGGCAGCCGGGACGCACCAGAACATCGGGGTTCAAGATCACGACCGCGTCTTTCGGTCCGGCTTCGAAGCTCCGCTCGACGCCCAGGTTGGCGCCTCGGGCGAACCCCAGGTTCTCCCCCGGCTCGATGATTTCGATCGCCAGCCCGCGGAGGCGCTCTTTGCCCGCGGCGTCGCTGCCGTTGTCGATCAACACGATGTCCGCTTCGGCTCCGGGTCCGTCCGCGCGCAGCGCGGCGACGCACTCGGCAGCGAGATCCGGCGTCCGGTAGTGGACGATGACGATCGCTAGGCGCATGGAGGAACGGCCGAGAGCCCCGGAGGGTCTGGCGAAGGCGGGATCACGCCCGACGAGCGAACGTGCATTTATTGCAGATGAAATTCGCGGGAGCCTCGTCGAGGCCGTAGATCATTCGCCGCATCTTCGACAGCTCCGGGCCGCGTAGGACGTCGAGCACCGACGTTGCGGTGAGGTCGCCGACGATATGGAACTCGTCGTAGTCCTCGCAGCAGAGCACAACCTGGGCGCGCGGCGTGATGTGCAGGTGCTCGATCGGCCGGGAGCCGAGATTGTCGCAGCCCCGCAGCTTCTTGCCATCGCGCGCCACGCCGAGGCCGATCTGAAGGTAGCCGGCGCGATCCATCACCTCGAAGGTTTTGACCTCGAACCGGCTGCCGGCGAAGCGCTCACCGATCTCCGCGAAATCGCGCCGGTGATTTTCGTCGCCGGTGCCGAGGACGATTACGTCCATTTTCTCGGCGACAGGCAGGTTTTTGGCGTACTCCAGGTTCTTGAGCACCAGCGGCAGCTGGTCTCCCCCCCGTTCGGTCTTGTAGCGCTCCCGGTCGAGGGTGGACAGGTTGATCGAGAGAAACCGCAGCCCTCCCATCTCGACCAGCGCATCGATCCGATCGGGGGTGAGCCCCGAACCGTTCGTCAGCACCGCGGGAGGGAGCCCTGCGGCGCGGATCGTCCGGACCTGCTCGACGAATCGCTTGTCGAGGGTCGGCTCGTTGTAATTGATCATGAACACCGCTTCGATGGTGTCGCGGAACCCCGCCAGCTCGCCAACAATCCGCTCGTAGAGCGGCGTCGGCATGAAGTAGTCCTCGCGCGGAGCGATCGAAACCGGACAGAAGTAGCAGGCCTGATTGCACACCGTGTGGGCTTCGAGCGAAACGATCCGCAGCCGGAACTCGCGGGACGGATCTTCTCCTTCCGCCATAAGCCAGCGCTCCGCCAGGAGCCGCGCGCGCAGTTCCGGCGCCAGATCGTCAACTGCCGAGAGCCCGGAAGCCAGGCGCGAGATCTCGGCGAAAGCCGGCGCGTCGGCTTTCAGCTCGACGCCGGTCAGGGGGTGATAGATCCGTTCCGGGTCGATATGGGCGAACGGATGGAGACCCAAGGTCACCGTTTCCGTTTCGGGCAAGACCGCGAACGCGGTGCGGGATTCATCATTCATGCGGGAAGCTCGTCGTTCCTTGGAGACGTTGGAGGAAACCCAGGGCTGCCCCATTGTACGTCCCAAGCGTGCTCGACGTTGATCAGGCCGATTCGGTAGTCCGGGCTCTCGATCGAAAACGCCGCCCGGAGCAGCCGCTGGTCGTAGACGTGGAGCGATCGGTGATCGAGCAGGAAGACGTAGAGCGAGAATTCCCCTTTGACGATCGGCAGGGCCGGTAGGTCGAGAACGACTCGATAGCTGCGCTCGCCGGAAAGCGGGAGCAGGCCATCCAACCGGGTCGAAAACGAGCAGACTTCTACGCCATCGGTGCGATTGATGCCGACCCCGAGGTGAAACGCGAGAGTCGGATCGTCGGTCGCCCAGGCGACCTCCAGCCGGAAAGGCGATCCGGAAACGTACCGGGCGGGTAGAACCTCCGCGTCCGCGCCGTCGAGCTGGCGCACCCGGATCAGCCGGGCCGGACCGGGCCGGACCGGCTCGGCTGCGGGCGTTGCCGGTACCTCCTCCGGAACGAGATCCGCCGCCGGCGCCGGAACGGGCGCGGCGGTACCGGTCTTTTCGATCAAGAAGTTCTCGTACTCGTGGATCACGTCGAGCACCGGCCCCAGCGCCTGCGGTCGGCCATTTTTGAGCCACAGCGCCTGCTGGCAAAAGGCGGAGACGTAGTACATGGCGTGCGAGCAGAACAGCAGGGTGCCCCCGGCGTTGACGAATCGTTCGAGCCGGTCCATGCACTTTTTCTGGAAATACCCGTCCCCCACCGACAGCGCCTCGTCGATGATCAACACGTCGGGTTCGACCTGGGTGGCAATCGCGAACCCGAGCCGCATCGCCATGCCGGTCGAATAGACCTTGACCGGCTGATCGATAAACTCCCCCAGCTCGGCGAAATCGAGGATCGCGGGGGTCTTGTCGTGCAGCTGCTGTTCGGACAAGCCCAGCATCGCGGCGTTCAAAACGATGTTCTGCCGGCCGGTAAACTCGGGATGAAAGCCCGACCCCAGCTCCAGAATCGAGGCGATCTTGCCGCGAACCGACACCCGACCCGCGCTGGGCGCCGTGATCCCCGCGAGCACCTTGAGCAGGGTCGATTTGCCCGCCCCATTCTCGCCGACGATCGCCAGCCCCTGGCCACGCGGCAGATCGAACGAAACACCGTCCAACGCCCGAAACTCCCGATGCCGCGGCCGAGCCCCGAACGGCACGAGCAGCCGATGCCAAGGCCGAGAGTAGACCCGGTAGACTTTTTCGAGGTTCTGGACCTGGACGGCAGCGTCAACCATTGGTAGATGCTTACTCCCTTACCGGTCGCCACGACATTCGCTGCGCGGCTCTCGCCGCCTCACCGGCTTTGATGCCCCACTCGGGGCCAGGGGCTGTCCCCTGCGTCCTAGGGCCTGCCACTCGACGCACCGGTGCTTACAGAGGCGTACCTTCCACCCACTCTACATTGCGCAGGGCTCAAACGCCGACTCGGCCGGAGCATCCGAGTCTGGTTCCGACGCACCACCACGGGGAGGGATTGCATTCCGTTCGGCTTGGCGGATAGAGGAGTCAGCTTAAGAGAATAAGCCATAGATGTCAGCCAACGCGAACTGGATATTCTCCCTCCTGAGGCGTATGCTCAGTGCATTGCTTCAATGTGGGAGAAACCAATGCCGCAAAGAATCTGGTTTGTCTGGAAGTTCATCACCGCGCTCAGCGTAAGTGTGGCGGTTTCGGCTTCTGTGAGCATCGCGGAGCTACCCCTGGTCCGCTTCATGGCGTCCGGGCCGAAGGTGCAACCAATTTGGATCGATGCCCAGGCAGCGACCACAAACGATGGGCGCATCGATTGGCGTTTGTTTGAGGATAGCGACAAAGACCTCTACACCACACCACCAACGGTCGACCCAGAGACCGGGAAATGTCTGAGCTTTTTTGGTGAGCCCATCTCGGGACGGATTGATCCTCAACCCAATGAGACCTTAGAAGACCTCGTGAAGTACTCCAAAGCGATCTACTCTGCTGAGATCATTCAGGTTCGACCCGGGTTTTTTGAAGGGGTTCCATACTCGTTGGCTGAATTTCATCCATTGACTTCGTACCGAACATCAGCAGCTATTGCCACGGACAGACTTGAGGTTCCGATTCCGTACGCGAATTTCGAAATCGGTCCGATGAAATTTTGCACCAACGGCACCATGGGATATCAGCCCCTCGTCGGAGACCACGCGATTCTCTTTCTCTACGATGCGGCAATTGACTCCACGCTCCACCTTGTGACTCCGAGAGTTGCGGAAATGATATTCGAGGATGGCGCAGGAAATCTGCACTTTGATCACGGACTTCTAAAAGATGGCTGGGTTTCAGCAGCCTCGCTCAAAGATATCGAGAATTTCCTGGGCGCTACCGTAACTAGGAATGTCCCGTGAACACCGGATCAGCTCACTTTCAACTCGTTCGAGCTGTTCTGAGCCTTTTTCTTTTTGCCCCGCCGTCGACACTACTCGCAGCAGATCCGTGTTCAGGGATTCAACAGAGCCAGGGTGTCTCAGCTAGTGACACCTTTAAGGTTAGCAGCACGACACTATCAACGACCGACCTGAACGCGGCTATTGGCTATTGGTCCGGGGCCTGTGGCGGCTACGGGGACACTTTCCCTTCGATGCGCGTGGGAAGCGGAACCGGTGTGCCAATTACCGTAATCTATATTGACAGCCCCTCAACTTTAGCATCTGGATCTTGCGGAAGAACTACACCCACCCTGGTCCTTCCCGGCAGTACGCTTCAGTCCGCTGAGATCAAGATTTGGTCAAAACAGGCAAACGGAGTGGTCTGCAACAGAGTTGACACTCTGGCACATGAACTTGGTCATCTCTTGGGTCTCAAAGATGCTCCTACTTCGACCTGCCAGGGTCGCATTATGGGTGAGAGGCCAAATAACGGAACACGGAGTGTAAGTGCGAGCGACTGTAGGATAGCAGATGAAAGGTGGCGGACGACTTCAGAACATTCACCAGGTGAAAGACCACCTCGATGCCGAGACCACTAAGGAAGGTCACTAGTGTCCGGTTTATTTGCGACCATCGAGCCATAAAGCCAATGGTAGCAGTACGTTCAGGCGGTTAAAGTGTGTCCACGATTTGAATTTTTTCGTGCGATGCTCGGGGGTTTCAACGACCCGGGGTGACGCATG
>JBBRUC010000278.1:0-6638 GCA_038248205.1 Thermoanaerobaculia bacterium | reverse complement strand
TTCAATGTCTCGACCGCCATGCCGGCGGGCGGATCGCGTTGGCGGCCCTGAATCCCCACGCGGGCGAAGGGGGTCTGCTCGGCGCGGAGGACGAAGCGCTGCTCGCGCCCACCGTCGTCCAGGCACGCAACCAGGGTCTTAACGTTCACGGCCCGGAGAGCGCGGATTCTCTGTTCGCACGCGCCCGCCAAGGCGAGTTCGACTGGGTGCTCGCGCTCTACCACGACCAGGGGCTGATCGCGGTCAAGACCGCCTGCTTCGGCCTGGCGACCAACTGGACTCTCGGCCTACCCTTCCTTCGCACCTCGGTCGATCACGGCACCGCCTTCGGCATCGCCGGGCAAGGCAAGGCCGACGCCAGCCCGATGGAAAAAGTGGTCGAGACGACGCTGGCGCTGATCGCCGGCCGGTTGCCGCGGAAGCGGGCTAGCTCCTAGTCGGGCCCTCACCCCCACCCAGCCCCTCTCCCAGAGGGAGAGGGGAGCAGGGTGCCGGAAATGCAGAAATCCGGGATAATCCGGAGATGGCTACCGAAACTCCACAACATCGATTGGAAACCGACCTCCGGGCCGCCCTCAAAGCGGGCGAGAAGGAACGGCTGGCGACGCTCCGCATGCTGCTCACCGAGCTGAACTACGAAGCGATCAAGAACGGTGAGGTCGACGAAACCGGTTTCGTCACCCTGGTCCGCCGCGCGATCAAACAGCGTGACGAGGCCGCCGAGCAGTTCACCAAGGGCAACCGGCCGGAGCTGGCCGCCAAGGAGCTGCGCGAGCGGGAGATCCTCGCCACTTACCTTCCCGACCAGGTGGACGAGGAATCGATCCGCGCCGCGGCCCATGAGATTGCGATGGCGGAGGGGCTCGCCCCCGGCATCGGCATGGGAACCCTGATGAAGGCGCTACGCGAGAAATTCGGCGTCACGGCCGACGGCTCAACGCTTTCACGGATCAGCAAAGAGACTCTAGAACGTCGCTGATGCGCAGATTCCTGATCGGCTCGGCCGGGCACATCGACCACGGCAAGACCTCGCTCGTGGAGGCGCTTACCGGCATCGATTGCGACCGCTGGGCGGAGGAGAAATCCCGCGGCATCACGATCGATCTCGGCTTTGCCCATCTCTCCCGGGGCGACTTGCAAATCGGTTTCGTCGACGTTCCCGGCCACGAGCGCTTCCTGCACAACGCGCTCGCCGGTCTCGGCGGCATTCGCGCAATGCTCCTGGTCGTCGCGGCCGACGAGGGGGTGAAGCCGCAGACCCGGGAGCACCTCGCGGTCTGTTCGCTCCTCGGCATTCCCCAGGGTCTGGTCGCCCTTACCAAGATCGATCTGGTGAGCGAAGACTTGCGCGAGCTGGCGCAGCTGGAAGTCGAAGAGCTGCTCGCAGCGACCCCTTTTGCCGGCGCGCCGATCCTCCCGGTTTCGAGCACCACGGGAGAAGGCATCGCCGAGCTGGAGGCGGCGATAGTCGCCCTCGCGGAACAGGCCGAGCCCGATCCTGCGACCCTCGAAGCCCCAGCCCGGCTGCCGATCGATCGGGCCTTTCACTTGAAAGGCCTCGGCGTAATCGTCACGGGTACCCTTGCGAGCGGCGCGATCCGCGCAGGCGACACGCTGGAAGTCCTTCCCGGTACGGAAAGGGTGCGGGTCCGCAGCATCCAGGTCCATGGCGATTCGCGCGAGGTGGCGGAAGCGGGAGAGCGGACCTCGCTTCAGATCACCGGCCTGCAGCTCGAAGCGCTCTCCCGCGGGTTGACCCTGGCGGAACCCGAAGCGCTTTCGGCCGGCGCGCGGCTGTTGGTCCGCTTCGAGCTGCTGGCCGATGCGCCGAACGCCCTCTCCGGTTTCGTGCCGATTCGGCTACACCTGTTCGCAAGCGAGGTGTACGGCCGCCTTCGGCCGCTCGATCCGACGGAGCTGGCACCCGGCGAGCACGGTCTCGCCGAGATCCGCCTCGCGGCACCGGTCGTCGCCCGACGCGGCGATCGCTTCGTCGTCCGCCGCCCGTCGCCCGCCGCCACGCTCGGCGGCGGCGAGATCCTCGATCCCGCTTGGCGGCCCTATCGCGGCAAGCTGCTCGCCCCTGCGCTCGCGGCGCTCGGACCGGCGCCAGACTTCACCGCCGCCCTCGGCTTCTGGGTGCTGGAGGCGGGAGAGCGCGGCGCCGAGATCGACGACCTCGCGCGGCGGCTGGGCGTGCGCCCGGCTACGATCGAACCGGTCCTCCGCAAGATGACGAACCAAGGCAAGCTGCTGGCGGTGCCTCCCGGTCCGGGCCGAGGTCGGCGCTTCCTCGCGCCCGCGACCTACCTGCGCCTCGCCGAGCGCGCCGCCCGGGTGCTGGCCGAGCATTTCAAGCGCGACCGGCTGGCCGTTGCGATCCCCAAGGCCGACGCACTACGGCGGATCGTCCGCGGCCGCGGCGCGGAACTCGGCGACGTCTATCTCGACTGGCTAGGCAAGCAGAAAGTGCTGCAGGTCGCGGGCGATCAGATCACGCTCCCCGGCCGCGGCTCGCAGCTGACCTCGGAAGAGTCGGATCTGTCGACTCAGGTGCTGGCCCGCTTCGACGGCGGCGGCCTCGCCCCGCCTTCCCCCGGCGACGTCGGCCAAGCGCTCTCCGCCAAACCGCAGATCGTCGACGGGGTGATTCGCCATCTGGTGGCCAAGGGGGAGCTGATCAAGCTCCCCTCCGGCTTAATCCTCGCCGCCTCGGCGGTCGCCGATCTGAAAGGTAAACTGCTCGCCACGGGTTGGCCGCGTTTCACCGTCGGCCAATTCAAAGACCACTTCGGTCTCTCGCGTAAATGGGCGATCCCGTTGCTCGAACACCTCGATTCGACGGGCGCCACCCGCCGCATGGGAGACGAGCGAATGGTTGTGCGCCTGGAAGTCTCCTCAACCTCGCCGCGTTCTACCCCTTGAAGGAGGAACCCCATGCCCAGCATCGCCGTTCTCGGAGCCTCGTCCAACCGCAACAAATTCGGCAACAAGTGCGTCCGCGCCTACGCCCATGCGGGGTACCAGGTGTTTCCGATCAACCCGACCGAAAAAGAGATCGAAGGTTTCCCGGCGTTCGCAAAACTCGCCGACGTGCCGGAAGATCTCGACCGCATCAGCGTCTACCTGCCGCCCCAGGTAACGCTCGACTTCCTCGAAGACATCGAAGCCAAAGGAGCCGGCGAAGTCTGGCTCAATCCCGGGGCCTACAACACCACCGTCCTCGAAGAGGCCCGCCGCCGCAACCTGCCCATCCGCCCCGGCTGCAGCATCGTGGACATCGGCTTGTCGCCCGCGATGTTTGGAGCTTGACAACCCGCCCTCATGCGCAAGGTTTTCTTCGTCAAGTATTACGACAAGGGTTCGACCGCGATGGCCGGCGATCAGATCGCCGAGGCGTTGCGGGCTCGCGGGTACGAGGCGTGGTCGGTCTATCCCGGCGACGTGGCGGAGGTGCGCGATGCGATCCTGGTGTTCATCAAAACGTCGCGTTGGTGGCATTTGGCGAGGGCGAAGCGGCGCGGCAACCGGACGGTACTCGACGTGCAGGACACGGTCGTGTTCAAGCGGCGAATCAAGAACCGATTGTTGTTCGACGGGATGATCTGGAAGAACCGGCGGCAGATCGATGATTTCGGTCGGCCGGGGCAGGCGAATCGGATCATCCACCATCAATGGGACCCGCGGTACGAGGGGAACCGGCTCGATGGGACGGCGTTACGAATCGCCTACGTCGGCCTCGCGCGGTCGTTCCAGCTCTGGGGCCGGCTACCGGGCGTCGACTGTTTCGACGACGACTATTTTCGCCGGGCGCTCGACTACAACTGCCACCTTTCGGTGCGCGAGCCCGGGCGCGAGTTTCTCTACAAACCAAACTGCAAAGTATCAACTGCGGCCGCCTGCGGGGCGAATCTGATCACCACCCGCGACGAGAGTGCGATCGAGCTGCTGGGGGCCGACTACCCGTATTATGTCGCTTCATCCCAGGAGGCCGACGTGCTGGCCGGGATCGAAACGGCGCGCGCCACGTTCGGTGGCCCCGAGTGGCAGGCGGGCCTGGAAACCATGCGCCGAGTGCGCGAGCAGACCTCGATCGATCGGGTGATCGATGACTACCTTTCGTTCTTCACCGAGTTGGACTGACAAAGCTTCCTTAGGAGATTGAAGATGGCCGTCGAGATCACGGGCAAATATCTGGGCACTTTGAAGACGGAGATGACCCACGGCCCTTCGGGAGCGGTTCTTCGCACCGCGGCGCCGGTCGACAACCAAGGGGACGGCAGCTCGTTTTCTCCCACCGACTTGGTCGCCGCCGCTCTGGGCTCCTGCATGGTGACCACCATGGCGATCGTCGCCGAGCGGGACGGAATCGCGGCGGAGGAATTCACCTTCCGGATCGAGAAGCACATGGTGAGCGACCCGCGCCGGATCGGCGCGATCCCGGTCGAGATCGGGATGCCCAGAGGTCTTTCCGCCGATCAACGGACCAAGCTCGAACGGGCCGCCCACCACTGCCCGGTCCACCGGACGCTGCTCGCGGAAGTGGACAAGACCGTGACGTTCGCCTATCCGGATTGAAGCGCTTCGGCCGCCCGGTCGACCTCGCGCGCGAGACCGCCGGCCTCTTTGGGCGCTCCGGAACGTCCAGGCGTGGAAAGCCAACCGCTCGCCAGGCGTTCGAACAGCTCGTCGCGCCGTGCGCGGTTCCGGCGGGCGAGATCGACCAGGCCGCTTTCTAGCGGGCGACGGCGGGCCGCGGCGACCTCGACGGGGGACGCTCCAGCAAGCGCGAGATCGAACAACGATCGAGCGCGCTCCGCTCCGGCCTCTGCCACGCAATCCACGAGGGCCTGTTCCAAGACATGGGCATCGTGCAACTCGCCCAGAAGCTCCTGGAGCTGCTTGAGCTTTTTGACCGCGGTTCGCGCTGCGGGGCTTTCCGCGGCAAACGGCTCCAGCAGGTAGCGAATTCGCTTCGCGGTGATGCGCGCCCGGTGCGACTTTTCTTCGTCGTCCGCCGAGTCGATCGCTGCCAGCTCTTTTTCGATCCGCTGGCCGAGGCGAAGAAGCTCCCGGGCGGCGATCGCGCCGAATCGGTGCGGTATCGCCGTCGAATCGAGCCGAACCTCCGCACGATAGACCGACAGCCGCTCCAGCAAACGTTTCGCGAACGGGGCGAAATCCTTTTCGATCGTCTCGACGATCTCACCATAGGCGCGTTCGCGCACCGCGGCGAGGCGAAGTCGGAACCATCGATACCCCGGGCGGACGGAGGAAGGAAGCGGCGTCTCAGATCGCGCGATTCCGTCGAGCCAATCGAGGGCAACCTCCGCATCGCGCCCCTCGCCGGTCGAATCCGCCAGCGCTTTGAGCCGCTGCGCCAACTTCTTGCCCACGCTCTTGGCCAGAAGGCCCTCGTAGGTCCGCAGAGTGCTCCGCAGGCGACGAAGGCCGACGCGAAAGTCGTGCAGCGCTTCCCTATCGTCCGGGTCGGCCAGTCGATCTTTGGCCGACGTCGCCTGATCGAGAAATCCGAGCGCCAGACGCCGCGCCCCTTCGTCGGGATCGCGTTCGGCCCAGAGGATTGGAGGGGGCGGAGACGGAGCGGCCAGAGTTGGATCGATCTCCTCGCTCATCGCCCGCCCCCTTTCTTGCTCGACGCCAGTTCACGCAGCAACCCGGGAGGCAACGCCCAAGAGAGCGTACCCGCTCCGGCCTCGACCCTTCCGGGAAACGCCACGCACACCGCGCCCCCCTTGCGAAAGCGATGAAACGGTCGCACCGCGCCGACCAGCCGGGCGAGCAGTTCGGAGAGGTCGGGCTCGTGACCCACCAGTGCGACCGGATCGGCGCTCTGCAGATCGAGCCAGGCCAAGAGGTCGTCTGGATCGGCACCAGGGCTCAACTCGTCGACCTCCCGCACGGCCGGCCGCGGCCGCTGATCCGAATAGGCATCCTCCAAGATCGCCCCGGTCGCCACCGCGCGGACCAGAGGGCTGGTCGCCATCAGTTCGATCGAAGGGACAGCTACGCGCAGGCCCCGCGCGGCGCGCTGCATCTTTCGCTTTCCCTCGTCGGTCAACGGGCGCAGAGCATCGCCCGACTCGAAGTCCGACCGGTCGGCGGCGATGGCGTGGCGGATCAAGAGGAGGTGCATGAGGGTCCCTTCGGCTGGACAGTCATATCGCGACTGGCCGCCGCAGCCAAGAGGGACCCCCGCATCGGACCCGCCCGCTTAGCTGCCGAGACCCAACTCGTCGAGCGACTTCACCTCCAAGACCCGATCGGTGAGATCGCCCAACTCGTCGAGTGAGTCGATCGCCTGGATCTGCTGTCGAACCGCGAAGGGAACCTCGCCAAACCGCTGCCCGAGAAGGCGAGTCAGGGTTCTGCGAAGACGCTCCAAACCCTGGCCGAGGCCTTGCTCACGGCCTTGTTCACGGCCTTGCTCCCTGCCTTGCTCCAAACCGAGCAAGACCCCCTCCTTGCGAAATTTCTTGGTTCTCCTCACCCAAGTGTAGCTGAATAAGGGTTTAAACAAGCGTAGGTACCTTAAGCTGGATTCCGGCACAGCAGAGATAGACAGTTGCGATGAGGGACTGCGCCGAGTGATAGCCGTAGGCACGGTGACTGAGGAG
>JBBRUC010000277.1:0-6768 GCA_038248205.1 Thermoanaerobaculia bacterium | reverse complement strand
TGGCCGACGCCGTGCTCGATCGCCTCATACACAACGCCTACGAGCTCAAAGCTCAAGGGCGAGTCGCGGCGCAAGAGCAACCCGCCGGCCCTTGCGGAGGAGGACCCTTCATGAGGAGCGTCGCGCGCGCCGGGGCGCCGGCCCCTGCCCCCAAAAGCCCCAGCCCGACTATGGAAGCTGACGGGGCATGGAAAGCTCCGGCCCGCCCACCCGCCCCCGGACCTTCCCACACCCCTCGGAAATCCTGGGCGCCCACCCACCGCCCGCCCAGGATTACGCGCAGCTCCCACAGCCGCGGCGACGGCATGGAATAGACGCCTGCGGCGGGCAACCTTTGGACCGAACCACTTCCTGGTGGCGGAGAGCCTCCACAATCTCGCGGGAGCCCGTCGTAGCCGGGGAGATGAAGCCAGGGCCGAGCCGATGATCCGCCAAGCGATCGCCATCCAGCGCCGCGCCTTCCCCGACGGCCATCGCGATCTCGCCCGCGGCTTGAACAACCTGGCTTCGCTGCTGCGCAGCCGAGCCGGAAAGGCGAAAGAGGCCGAGGCCGCGCGACTCCTCACCGAGGCGGAGGCGTTGGCCCGCGAGGGTCTGGCAATGAAGGAGCGCCTCCTCGGGCCGGAATCTGTCGATGGGGCGCAGTCGCTCAATACGCTGGCCTTGGTCTTGGCGAGCGAGAAACGAGGAAGTGAGGCGGAGGCTCTGTATCGGCGGTCGATCGTCATGCGACGAAAGCTCGAAGGCCCCAAGAGCCCCGGCCTCGCGGCGACGATGAACAACCTTGCGGCCTTGCTCTTCTACCAACGCCGATTCAAGGATTCTGAGGCCCTCCAACGCGATGCCCCTCGCCCTCCGGCGCAGCCTCTACCCAGACGGCCATCCGGACACCGCAAAGAGCCTGATCAATCTGGCGCGCGTGCGGGAGGAGCTGGGCGACTTGGGAGAGGCCCGCAAGCTCCTCACGGAAGCCCTTCACATTGAAGGGGAATTCTTCGGGGAGGAGAGTCGGCGCCCTTGGCGGGAGACGCGTACTCCAAAGCCAGCCAAGTTAGTATCCCAAAAGTCTTCTTGGGTCTGGTTCGTGGAGAGAGAACGCAGGAGCTTGTCAATGAGCAGAACCATGGGCATTTGGAACCTATTTTGGCCAAAGCGGTGGCGACCGGAAACGCCCCGATCTCGACAACTCGCTGCTAATTCTGTGATTTAGATGGAGCGGGAGACGGGATTCGAACCCGCGACCAACAGCTTGGAAGGCTGTGACTCTACCCCTGAGTTACTCCCGCTGGGGCCTTGCGCGTCGCCACCCAGTCTAAACGATAAGGACGGCGGGCGCTAGGTGCCCTGATGCGGCCTCTATGCGGCCTCTGCCCAGCAGGTCTGGCTCCTCACGACGCCTCGGCGAGGGGGCGGCCCGGCCGAGGGGCGGAGCTGGCGGAACGGGTGGCGCGCGTCGGTGCCGAGAAATCACAGTGGGTCACCGGCCCCTTCTTGCCCCTGGGTTCCTTTCTGGGGCGCGGTACCAGGAAGCCCGGCCTATTGAGGGTTGCGGAGCGGCGCCCGGCCTTCCCCTTCTGGCAAGAAATAGGTAGGAATGATCAATGATTCGAATCACCATGGTAAGAACTTGGTAGTGAACGTTGCGGCGTTCTGTCAGGCGCCGGGCGCCAAGGGCAAGTCAAAAAAGACCTTGAATAGCATGGCTTTTTGAGACTCCATGGGTTTGAAGAGGGGTTTCGTTGGTCTGCCGATTATAAAGATGGCTAAAAGGAACTATTGGCAAGTCGGCGAAGTGGGTGCTTACTAGACGGGACTGGAAGAACTCTCAAGGAGGTTCCCTATGTTCTGCCTCATGCCACTATCTCGTGCCACTGAAAATTCCCCTTCGACACGCCGATCGATGACTCGGAGATGCCTTCTCACGGCCTTCCTCTTGGCCTTCGCCATGCTGGGGGGGCCGAGCGCCGCGCGGGCCGCTAGCCAGGGCAACAGTTCGGCTTTCGGCGAGTCCGTCGATCTTCACCTTTTGCCGCTGCTCGGCTCGGGCATTACGGTCTCGAGCGGTCCGCTGCCGACGCGGTCGGGGGCGGCTCCTCCCGCCTTCGATCTGAGCCAGCAGGTCGCATCGGTCGCGGTCGCTTCGCCGCTTCTCGGCACCGTGCTGCAGACCGGAATCCTCAAAGCCCATGCGGCTTCCACTCTGCCCGGGCAGGATGGAGCCGCCGGCAACGCGGAAGTCAACGGTCTATCGGTCCGTGTCGCGGGGGTTTTGCCCCTTCTGACCTTGAATGCCGATACGGTGGTCTCCAACGCGACCATCAATGGACCCTGCACCGCAGCTCCCGCCTCGAGCGGTGGCACCGTGATCACCAATCTGGTCCTTGGGGGTACCCTGGGCTTGGGCATTCATGTGCCGGTCAATCCTGGCCCGAATTTCGTGCTTTTGAACGCGCTGGGAATCAAGGTGGTTCTCAATGAGCAGATCGCCACGGGAAGCGGCCTTTCGCGCAGTCTGACCGTCAACGCGATCCATATTTCGATTGCCAACTCGGTCCTCGCCGGGCTCGGCGTCCTCTCGGGCGACATCACGATCGCCCACTCCCACGCCGACATGACGTGCGAGCTTCCCCCTCCGGGGAATCCCGACATTGGCCTCGCGGCGTTCGCCAATCCTGGACAGGTTCACATCGGCGACGCGGCGAAGATCGAATTCGAGATCGAAAACTTCGGTCCGGGCGCCGCCTCGCAGGTCGCATTTTCGGGTTCGATCGCGGGAGCCACCACCGTCGACTCCGTGGTCCCGAGCCAGGGAAGCTGCAGCGGCACGGTCAATTCCACCTGCTCCTTGGGGACGATTCCCGCCGGGGGCGTTGCGACCGTGACCGTTTCCCTCCATCCGACCGCCAACGGCTTCGTCACCGGTACGGGAACCGTTTCCAGCTCTCTGCCCGATCCGGCTCCGGGTGACAACCAGGCCTCGGCTTCGGTCGAGGTGCGTCCCTCGGAGGTGCCGCCGCCCGCGAGCGCCGATCTCGAAGCCACGTTGATGGACTCTCCTGATCCTGTGGGGGCCAACGGCAACGTAACCTACATGGTGACCGTTGCCAACGCGGGTCCGCAGGGGGCGGAGGGGGTTGTGTACACCATCGATCCTCCCACCCGCGGAACGTTGATGTCGGTGGTGGCGAACCGCGGCACCTGCAGCGGCACGGCGCCCGTCGTCTGCTCGATCGGATCGCTCGCGGCCAATCAGTCGGCCAAAGTGACCGTCGTCGTTCGTGCTCCTGGAACTGGAATTCTTACCCTGTCGGCCAAGGCGACCGCGACCACCGCCGATCCCGACCCGAGCAACAACCAGGGGAGCGAGTCGACGCAGGTTGCCGCCGGAGTACCCCAACCGCAAGCCCGCCGCTGCGACATCGACGACGTGCCCGCGGCGACCCTCCTCTACCCCTACTTCGAAGTTGCGCTGGGTAACCCGATCGGCAAGACGACGATCATCTCGATCGTCAACTCCGCTGCCGCCGGCCACCTCGCTCGGGTCACCTTGTGGACCGATTGCGGCATACCCTCCATGTCGTTCGACGTCTACCTGACCGGTTTCGACGTCCAGACGATCAACCTGCGCGACATCTTCAACGGCAAGGTGCCGCAGACCGGTCTGGGCCTTTCGCCTCGGGGTAATTTGTCGGACCCCTTGAGCGCTCCGCTCGGCTGTCCTTCGCAGGGTACGGTGGCTGCCGGCTTGAATGCCAACGAGATCGCCCATGTGAAGGCTTGGCACACGGGAAAACGGTCGCCGCTGACCGCGAACTGCGCCTCGCTCACCCAGAATGGAACGGACGTCGCCTTCGGCTACGTTACGGTCGACGCGGTCAAGCGATGCTCGACTCTCACTCCGGCAGACCCGGGCTACTTCGGCGCCAACGGGGTCGCCTCGAACGACAACGTTCTCTGGGGTGACTACCTGATCGTCGATCGCAGCGACGACTCCGCCAAAGGCGACATGGCGGTTCATATCGTCGCGGAGCCCGGGGTCTACAAGCAGGGCGATTACACCTTCTACTCGCGCTACGTGAACGGGTCTGGAATCGACCAACGCCGGCCGCTCGGCACCTCGTACGCGACTCGCTATCTCTCGGGTGGTGCCGTCGCTTCGAGCACCGACCTGTTGATCTGGCGCGACACCAAGGTCGCCGAGAGGACCGGCTTCTCCTGCGCCTCGGCACCGTCCTGGTTCCCGCTGGAGCAGCGCGGAGTGATCGCCTTCGACGAAGAGGAAAACGCGGTCGAGATGACGACCTCGGATACCCGCATGCCGGTCGCGCTACAAAAGGTGACGATGGGTTCCGCCGACTTGCCGACACCCTCCAACTTCGGCTGGGCCTACATCGACCTTTGGCACAAAGGCGGACTCTTCGGCAACGTCGCCCAAGGGTGGGTCTCTACGACGCTCGGGGCCGAAGGGAGGTACAGCATCGGCCAGCGGGCCGTCCGGATGGACAGCGCCTGCGACAACTTCTAAGACGGAGCTTCTCCTCTCTCTCTTGGTGGCCTTTGAGCGGAGTGCCGGTCGGCCCGGTACTCTGCTCCTTTTTGTTTCTTCGTCCGCGAGACCGTAACATCGGGGGTGGTTCTGCCGTACCAGCAGCGGGAGGACACCATGAGATCGATTCTTCAGAACATTCGCTACGGGACCCGGCTGCTGATCAAGTCCCCCGGGTTTTCCGCTCTGGCCATCGCGGTGTTGGCGCTCGGCATCGGCGCCAATACGACCATGTTCAGCCTGGTCAACGCATTCCTGTTCAAGCCTCTGGTCATCCACGACGCCGACCGCGTCGTCGGTCTGTACAGTAAGGATACGAAGCGTCCGGACACCTATCGCGCCTTCTCCTACCCGGAGTACGCGGAGATCCGCGCGGCTAACAAGACCTTCACTCATCTGGCGGCTCACAACATGGGGTTGGTCGGAATCGCCAAAGGCGAGACGACGCGCCGGGCCTTTGCCGACCTGATTTCCTCCAACTATTTCGAGACGTTCGGTGTGCCGCTTTGGCGAGGGCGGACTTTCACCGCCGAGGAGGAGCGACCGGGCAGCGCGATTCCGGTCGCGATCCTGAACTATTCATTCTGGCAGAAGCGAGGCGCGGATCCCGATCCGTTGGGCAAGACCCTGCGCATCAATGGCAAGGTTTATACCGTCGTCGGGGTTGCGGCGAAGGGCTTCACCGGCACCACGGCTCTGGTGAGTTCCGAGATCTACCTGCCGCTCGGGATGTATGAATCGACGAGCAACGACTTCGGCGGGCGGGGCCGGTCGCTTGCCGCCCGCGACAATCGTGGCCTAATCGTCATCGGGCGCCTCGCCGACGGTCTCGGCCTCGAAACGGCGGACGCTCAACTGGCGGCGACCTGGGCCGGCTTGGACAAGCCCCTGGCCGACGACCAGGATCAATCGCTGGTCGTGCGCCCCCTGTCTCGGCTGAGCATCTCCACCAACCCGACCGACGACTCGGAGTTGCGCGCCCCCTCGTTGCTGATGCTGTTCCTTGCGGGCATCGTCCTGCTGATCGCCTCGGG
Organism: Thermoanaerobaculia bacterium; assembly: GCA_038248205.1. Taxonomy (GTDB): domain Bacteria; phylum Acidobacteriota; class Thermoanaerobaculia; order Multivoradales; family UBA5704; genus DASYKS01. The sequence continues at coordinate 1,188 of JBBRUC010000277.1, read as the reverse complement.
CAACGTGGCCAACATGATCCTCGCGCGCGCCGGCGGCCGGCGGCGGGAAATGTCGATCCGCCTGGCGCTCGGCGCCGGACGCTCGAACATCGTGTGGCAAGGGTTCATCGAAGGGCTGGTGCTGGCGGTGCTCGGAGGCCTCGCGGGGCTCGTTTTCGCCTATTGGGGAACGACGCTCTTGGTTCGTTCGCTCGCGACCATCGCGCCGATCCAGCTGGTCTTTTCCGCCGCGCCCGATCCTCGCGTCCTGGTCGCTACGCTGGGATTTTGCCTGGTGAGCACCGTGCTCTTCAGCATCGGACCGTCGTTCCATCTCTCGCGGCCGAACCTGACCGCGCAGTTGAAGTCCGACGAACACACCGGCACCGAAGGGGGCAAAGAGCGCCGCTTGCTGTCGCGCCGCAACCTGCTGGTGATCGGCCAGCTGTCGCTCTCGTTGATGCTGCTGTCGATCGCTGGGCTGTTCATCCAGAGTTCGCTGCGGGCGGCGCATCTCGATCCGGGCTTTCGCATGGACCAGGGGGTGATCGTGGAGGTCGATCCCAGCCTGGCCGGGTACGACGCGGAGCGTAGCGCCCAAGTTACCCGGACTTTGGTCGAGCGATTGCGCACGGTTCCGGGAGTCGAGTCCGCCAGCCTGGCGGCGACGGTGCCGTTCGGCATGGTCTCCTTGGGTCGAACGATCCAGCGGGCGAGCGATCCGCCGGCCGACGCGAAGGACCCCGCCAAGAAGGATCGCCTCCTCTCTTGCGGCTTCAACATCGTGGGCACAGAGTATTTCTCGACCTTGGGGATCGGCCTTCTGCGCGGCCGTTCGTTCCGCGAGAGCGAGACCGCGGGTGGCTTGGGGGCCGCGGCCGCGCCGGGCGTCGCGGTTCTCGACCAGCGCGCCGCCGAACGCCTCTGGCCCAAGGGGAATGCTCTCGGCCAGCGCATCCGCCTGGTGGCCGGCGACGACGTAGCCCCGCGCGAGGTGGAGGTGGTCGGAGTGGTGGCGACGGTCGAAGAACACATCCTCGGCGGCCGGCAGGAGCCGCGGATCTACGTTCCGTTCGGTCAGGAAATCCAATCGGACATGAACGTTCATTTGCGGATCGCGGCCCAGGGCCGGGAGGCCGAAGGGCGCCTGTTGGAAACGGTGCGCCGCGAAATCCGCGCCGTCGATCCCCATCTGCCGGTGCTCGCCTT
>JBBRUC010000276.1:0-6835 GCA_038248205.1 Thermoanaerobaculia bacterium | reverse complement strand
GGTCTCGGCCGCTTCCGCTGCAACGTGTTCCAGCAGCGCGGTGCCGTAGGCATGGTCCTGCGCGTCATTCCGGCGCGTATTCAGACGATGCGCGAACTGATGCTGCCGCCGGTGCTCGAGAAGATCTGCGAGGAACGGCGCGGTCTGATCCTCTGTACGGGAACGACGGGCTCCGGAAAATCGACGACGCTCGCCGCGATGCTCGACTGGATCAACGCCGGGCGCTCCGAGCACATCATGACGATCGAAGACCCGATCGAGTTTCTCCACCGGGACAAGAAATCGATCGTCAACCAGCGCGAGATCGACGTCGACACGCGGGCCTTCTCGCCCGCCCTGCGCGCCGCCCTGCGCCAAGATCCCGACGTCATTCTGGTCGGCGAAATGCGCGACTACGAGACGATCGAGACCGCCCTGCTCGCGGCCGAAACGGGCCACCTGGTGTTCTCGACCCTCCACACTCTGGATGCCACCGAGACGATCAACCGCATCATCTCGGTCTTCCCGCCGCACCATCAAAAGCAGATCCGCATTCAGCTCTCGGCGGTTTTGAAATCGGTCGTATCGTTGCGCCTGCTGCCGCGCGCCGACGGTATCGGCCGCGTCCCGGCGGTCGAGGTGATGATCTCGACCCCCTACATCCGCGATTGCATCGAGAACAAAGAGAAGACCAAGTTCATCCGCGAGCAGATCGCCGGGGGCACCAGCCAGTACGGCATGCAGACGTTCGATCAGTCGCTGTTCCAGCTCTATAAGGGCGGCCTGATCACTCTGGAAGAGGCGCTCCGCCGCGCTTCGAACCCCGACGAGTTCAAGCTCAAGATCCAGGGTGTCCAGTTCACCTCGGACGCCGCCCGCGAGCAGATGGAAGAGTCGATCGAACTCGCGCCCGAGAACGACCTGCTCGGCTCGTCCTCACCGTTCGAGATCGAGCACAACTAACCCTCGGCCGAGGCCCTTGTGACCCGGGAAAAACCGCCCGCCTACGAGCAGGCGGTTCGCCTGCTCGGAACTCGCCCCCACTTTCGCCGCGAGCTGGAACAAAAGCTCGCGGCCCGCGCCTACGAAGAAGCGGAAGTCGCTCCCGCCCTCGACCGCCTGGCCGGAGCCGGCTATCTCGACGACCTGGCCACCGCCCGTTCCTTCATCGCCCAACGCCTAGCCCGCGGCGGAGAGGGCAAGCTCAAACTGAAAGCCGAGCTAGAGCGCCGCGGAGCATCGTCCGCAGCGGTCGCGGCAGTCCTCGCCGAGATCCCCGAAGACGATCTCGATGCCGCGCGGCAAGCCGCCGCCAAGTGGTCGCGCCGCGGAAAAACCGACCCCGCCGCGCTCGCCCGGCATCTGGTGGCCAAAGGGTTCTCGCGGCGGGCGATCGGGGTGGCGGTAAGGGAGATGGGAGCCGGCGGGGAGGATTTCGAGCTGGATTCGTAGCTCGCGCAGGGGAGGGCTGGCGGTTCCGAGAAGCGAAGAACGGTGTCGAGCTTGGGGCCACGGAGCCGGGAGCGAGTCCCCAAGCGGCAGGCGTATACTTTCAGCCGCAATGTCAGTTGCCCTTTTCGATGCCCCGCCTCTAACCCTGCCCGAGGATCCAGGGTGCCCCGGATCTTCTGGTCGAGATCCTCTCACCGGGGACAGCCCGTCGAGACCGTGTCTTCAAGCTCGACCTGTACGCTCGAACAGGCGTCGGCGAGTACTGGATCGTCGACCCCGCCGAACGGCAGATCGAGTTCCTGGTCAACGACAACGGTCGGTTCGTCGTGGCGCTCCCCACCGGTGCCGTCTATCGCTCCGCCGCGCGCCCCAAGATCTCACTCGATCTTGAAGCGTTCTGGGGGTGGGTGGAACGGCGGCTGGGGTAAGAAACCGAGGAGAGGAGATCCTTTCCTGGGTGCGCGGGCGTCTCGCCCGCAATGGGTACGGGAAGGAACTGCGACCTGCGACGCTACGGTCTGTCGCTGGTGCAACGCGGCGGTCGGGCGGCGAAGAAACGAGCGGTGATCGCGGTGGCCCGCAAGCTGGCGGTTCTGTTGCACCGATTGTGGTCCGGGCAGGCCGAGTACGACCCCTTCTACCAAACGAAACGAGCCGAGCAGGTAAGGCAAACGGCGCCCGCGAGGCAACTGGCGCACGCAGCGTAAACCCGTAAGCCCGCTCCGGAGGATCGACGAAAGGCTTTCAGGCAGAGAGCGAAATCCCCCCCCCGTCCGGGCCACGACGACAGATCCCCTGGTCTTCAAGGTCGAGAGCGAGATTGTCGAGCCCAGCGGGGTGGATCCCATCGTGCAAGGGACCCAGAGCCCGGTCCACCAACAGTGCGAATGGAAGCTTGGGGAGTCGCTCCCAGCCGAGAACAGATTGCAGGGAAAGCCGCCGCCGCGGCTTGACAGGAGTTGGCCTTCTCATGGAAGGGATCTGGGGGTCGGGCGGCCTTGAATCCCAGTCGGCGATCTCTCGGCCAGGATTGCGCCGAGCAGGAAAAGCCGCTGAACCAGGATGGTGATGGCCGTGATTCCGCGCCGACGAATCAAGAGGCTTTCGCCAGCGAAAAAACCAGGCGCTGACCCACAGCCTGCGCGTAGCGCACGAGAGTCTCAAACGTGGGGTTCAGCCCCTGTCCGGTTTCAAGCTTCGAGAGGGCGGATCGATCCATCCCGGTCAACCGGGTCAGGTCGGCGAGGCTGAGGCCCTGCGCCTCGCGCGCCACCTTCAACTGGTTGACTAGATCGGCCATCTGATCGCTGGCCGCCTGCCGCTCTTCATGCCGGGCGATCAAGTCTGGCAGTTCCTCAGCAATCTGCGCCCGGATCTCCCGGTACTTCGCAGCCTCTTCAGGCGATAGGGGTCGATCTCGTGTGATTCGCTGGGGCTTCATCGTCAATTCTCCAAGGAATCAGGGGGGCCTCAGGCACTGCCGGAGAGCAACGGAACCAGATGTGCCCGCAGCCACGCCGCAAGGTCGTCCTCCGACTCTTGGCTGCCGGCCACGCCAACCATCAGGCTCACAACCTCGGTCTCTTCCGCTTCGATCTCGAAGGCGTTGAGGCCGAGGAACACCGCCATGGCCAGAAATGCCGCCCGCTTGTTCCCGTCCACGAAAGGGTGTGCCTTGGCCAAGCCAAAACCGTAGGCTGCCGCGAGCAGGGGCAGGTCGGCCTCGGGATCGTAAGTCCACTTCTGCTTCGGTCGGGCGAGCGCCGCTTCGAGTGCGCCCTCATCTCGTAAGCCGGCCATCCCGCCATGTTCGCGAAGCTGATCGAGGTGCAGTGCTTCGACGACCAGGCGCGGAACCCACCGGGGCTCGCGCATCGATTATTTCGCGAGTTCCCGCAGCGCGTTGCGGTATTTCCGGGCAGCGCGAGCGCCGAGGGTCAAGCCTTCTTCTACGTTCGGGTCATAAGGGGTCAGTAAGATTCCGGTTCCCGTCTCGACGGCGAAGAGGCGGTCTCCGACTTCCAGGTTCAGCCGGTCGGCCATGTCCTTCGGAATCGTTGCGCCGATCGAACCGCCAACCTGCCGAAGCGTGATCTCTCGTGTCATTTGGTTTCTCCCGCTATCGACCCGCACGAGAGTAGCACGACGATGCTACGGGTCAGTCAGGGCTCGCTTTGATTCGATGGCCGCCGTTCGCCCGTGGTGCCTGGCGACCAGGTCGGGTAGCGCCCGGCCTCGGGCGCTTCCGCTGCAACGTGTTCCAGCAGCGCGGTGCCGTAGGAATGGTCCTGCGCGTCATTCCGGCGCGTATTCAGACGATGCGCGAACTGATGTTGCCGCCGGTGCTCGAGAAGATCTGCGAGGAACGGCGCGGTCTGATCCTCTGTACGGGAACGACGGGCTCCGGAAAGTCGACGACGCTCGCCGCGATGCTCGACTGGATCAACGCCGGAGCGGAAGGGGAGGAAGAGGCGGATTTCGACCTGGATTCGTAGCTAGCGCGAAGTGGGCCGCCGCCAGAGACCACTTCGCGGAAACCGGAGAGTACTTTGCGCCTTCCCGAAAGCGGTTCGCCGAGTCGCAAGAGCGGTGGATGAGATCCGAGAACTGCTGGACGGAAAGCTGGAAGTGGTGCGCGGCACCCCGGGACCGGTGGATCGAATCCGGAGACCGGTGGGCGAGATGCCGAAAGCGGTGGGCGGAGTCCGAACACCGGTGTGCCGGATGCCGAAAGCGGTGTGCGGGGTCCGGACACCGCTGTGCGGAACCCGCACACTAGTTCGCGGGTGCGGCGAAGTGGTTTTCGGACTCCGCCCACCGGTTGGCTGACGCGGCCCACCAGTCGCCGGACCCCGTCCACCACTGGCGGGATGCCGCGAAGCAGTCTCCGGGTTTCGCCCACCACTTAGGGGAACCTGCGAATTGGTGTCCGAACTCGGCCCACCACATCCTGGAAGCGGGAAACCAGTCGTCGGGTCTCGTCCACCACTCTCCGGTAACAAAGTCTCGTCTCGCATCTTCCGCGCCCTGCGACCGCCCTTCGACTTCGCTCAGGGCTCGGACCTACCCCGCTGGCTGAGCGAAGTCGAAGCCAGCTTCCGGCATCAGTGACGTCATCGAAGGCCGTGAGCCGACCTCTGCGATAGAGTCCCGCTTACACTTCGCCCGCCCGGTCGTGTCTCTCGGAGGTGGCTATGAGCGTGGGTCTCATCTATTTCTGCCTGCTGGGGCTGGGCGTCCTCTATGCCCTGATGACCGGGGTTTTCGGTTGGCTGTCCGACATGATCGGCGGCGGGGCGGACGTTCACGTCGATATTGGCGGGCACGATGTCGCGGGGCATCTCGACTCGGTCGATGCGAGTCATGCGCACCCGATTTCGGGAACGACCGCGGCGACGTTCGTCACCGGTTTCGGCGGCGGCGGGGTCATCGCTCATTACCTACTCGGCTATTCCACGGTTCCGGGCCTGTTCGTGGCGACCGGATCGGGGCTCGCGCTCGCCTTTGCCGCGTACCTTGCGCTCGACTGGTTGTTCAAGCAAACCCAAGGGGGAAGCGAATACAACGTGGACGAGGCGACCGGTCGCGAGGCCGAGGTGATCACGGCGATTCCCGCGGGCGGGATCGGCGAAATCGCTTATCAGGTCCGCGGCCGGCGAGAGAATTGCTCGGCGCGCGCCGTGGATGGCGCCGAGATCCCCAAGGGCCGCATTGTGATGATCGAAAAAACTCTCGGCAACACGTTCTACGTCCGACCGCTCGCTTAGCGGTCTTTGGGAGGTTGGGCCATGGAAGGGTACGGCACCGAAGCGGCGGTCTTTGTCTTCTTCATCGTTCCGCTCGTCTTCTTCATCCTGCTGATCGCGATCGCCAAGCGCTATAAGAAGGTCGGCCCGAACGAGGTGATGATCATCTCGGGCCGCAAGCACAAGATGGTGCATCGGGACGGCACATCCGAGACCACCGGATTTCGCATCCGGACCGGCGGCGGTGCCTTCATCTTCCCGCTCCTCGAACGGGTCGATCTCCTGTCCCTCCAGGTGATGACGCTCGACATCACGACGCCCGAGGTCTATACCAAGCCGGGCGTACCGGTGGTGGTCGAGGCGGTCGCGCAGGTCAAGATCAAAGGCGACGAGGCGTCGATTCGCACCGCCGCGGAGCAGTGCCTCGGCAAGTCCATTCCCGAGATCAAAGACATCGCCCGCCAGACGGTGGAAGGGCACCTTCGCGCGATCATAGGCACGCTCACGGTCGAGGAGATCTATCGGAACCGCGACCAATTCGCCTCGTCGGTCCAGGAGGTGGCGGTCGCCGACCTCCAGAACATGGGCCTCCAGGTCGTCTCCTTCACGCTCAAGGACATTCGCGACACCCACGGCTACCTGGATGCCCTGGGCAAGCCGAAAATCGCCGAGATCAAGCGCGATGCGATCATCGCTCAGGCCGAGGCGGACCGCGACGCCAACATCAAGTCCTCCCAGGCGCGTCAGCTCGGCGACGTGGCGAAGTTCGCCGCCGACACCCAGATCGCGGCGGCGCAGCGCGATTACGAGACCCAGAAGGCGCAGTACGACGGGGCGGTCAACCTAAAGCGCGCCGAGGCCGATCTCGCCTACGACATCCAGAAAGCCAAGACCTCGCAAGAGCTGAAGAAGGAAGAGATCCAGGTCTCGATCGTCGAGAAAGAGCAGCAGATCACCGTCCAGGAGCGCGAGATCCAGCGCCGCGAAAAGGAGCTGGAAGCGACGGTCAAGCGCCAAGCGGACGCAGAGCGCTATAAGGTCGAAACGGAAGCCTCCGCGTTCCGCTCCCGGGTCGAGCAGGAAGCGAAGGGCCAGGCCGAGGCCGCTCGCGCCAAGGGCCGGGCGCAGGCCGAGGTGCTGCGTGTGACCGGTACCGCGGAAGCGGAGATCATCGCGCTCAAGGGCACGGCGGAAGCCGAGGCGATGAAGAAGCGCGCCGACTCGTTCAAGGAGTACAACCAGGCCGCCGTGCTGCAGCTGCTGATCGAGTCGCTGCCCGAAATCGCCCGCGCGGTCGCCGAGCCGCTGGGCAAGACCGACCGCATCACCCTCGTCTCGACCGGCGGCGAGGGGATCGGCGCCTCGAAGATCACCGGCGACATCGCCAAAGTGATCGCCGAGCTGCCGGCGGTGATCGAAGGGCTCTCCGGGATCGACCTGCGCAAACTGATGGAGCAGATCCCGGCGCTCAAGAACGTGACGACGAAGAAGGCGGAAGGGGAGAGCTGAATCCAGCCCTCACCCCCCGCCTTACCCTACGCCCCCGCCGTGCCCTCGCGCGGAACGGGGGCGATGCCGGAGATGCCGAGCTTCTCGCGCACTTTCACCTCGAGTTCCTCGGAGAGTTCCGGATTCTCGCGCAGAAACTGCTTCGAATT
>JBBRUC010000275.1:0-6845 GCA_038248205.1 Thermoanaerobaculia bacterium | reverse complement strand
GATCACCTCGTCGATGCCGGCCACGGGGACCGATGCGCCGAAACGGCTGGCCAGAGCGGCGTAGGCGTCGGGGTTCGCCCCGGACGGAATAAGTCGAGCCACTTCGTCACCGCGTTCGGTGACGATCAGCGACTCGCCTTCTTTCACGCGAGCAAGATACTTGCTCAGGTTTTGTCTCAGTTCCCTGACGCCTACACTGGAATTCATAGTGCTACTCAAAGTAGCACACAAGACGGCCGACGAGCTTCTCACCAGGAAGGCGACTGGCGGACCACTTGAAATGCCCCCGAGGCTGCTTTAATAAAACGATGAGCAATCAGACAAGAGCGGTTCAGGCCCCTGCCCCAGGTGAACCCCTTGAGTTGGTGGAGCGAGAGCTGCGCGAGCCCGGTCCCGGTGAAGTTCGCGTCCGGGTAGAGGCCTGCGGCGTATGTCACTCCGACGCCTTCACGATCGAAGGCTGGATGCCGGGAATCGAGTACCCCAGGGTTCCGGGACACGAGATTGCCGGCACGATCGATGCGGTGGGGGACGATGTCACGCCGTGGGAAGCCGGCCAGCGGGTCGGCGTCGGCTGGTTCGGTGGCAACTGCGGCCACTGCGATCCGTGTCGTAGCGGAGACATGATCAGCTGCGAGAACGGCCTGGTGCCGGGTCTCGCCTACGACGGCGGCTACGCCGACCACGTCATCGTGCCGAAAAGCGCCCTCGCATCGATCCCCCAGGAACTCTCCGCCGAGGATGCCGCGCCACTTCTCTGCGCCGGTATCACGACCTTTAACGCACTTCGCCACAGCGGCGCCGGGCCCGGCGATCTCGTCGCGATCCTCGGCATCGGCGGACTCGGCCATCTCGGAGTCCAGTTCGCCCGCCGGATGGGATTCGAGACCGTCGCGATCGCGCGTGGAACCGCCAAGCAGGAACTCGCTGTCAAGCTCGGCGCCCACCATTACATCGACTCGAACGCCGGTGACGTCGCCGAGGCGCTTCTCGAACTTGGCGGCGCGAGCACGATCCTCGCGACGGTGACAGCACCTGAGGCAATGAGCGCCGCCGTCGGGGGACTCGGCCCGCGTGGGCGGATGGTCGTCGTCGGAGCCTCGGCCGACCCGATGCAGATTCCGCCGTTCGCCCTGCTCCCCGGAAGCACCGGCGTCGTCGGACATTCTTCCGGTACCTCGAAGGACTCCGAAGACACAATGCGCTTCAGTGTCCTGCAGGATGTGCGCCCCTCGATCGAGACCTACCCGCTCGAGGAAGCGGCCGCGGGCTACGCCCGGATGATGAGCGGAGAAGCCCGCTTCCGCGTCGTACTCACCACCGGCGCCTGATCGGTCCCGCTGTAGCCGGGGGCACCCGGTGACCGATGCCAGGTGAGAGCGCGGGCTGCCTTTGCGACCCGTCAGTCCAGCTCCAGCTCTTCGGCGAGCAGTCGGCCCAGTACCGGGTTGTCGATGTTGGAAGCGAGGCTGCGCGCGGCATCCAGAGCGCCGGGGTCGCCGAGCCGGGCGCGGTAGGCGTTTGCCCGGACTGTGAACTCCCGCATCCCTGCCAACGCGGCGAGATCCTGGAGGCTTCGGGTGGTTTCACGTGCGGCCGGGCTCCCGGTTGAGACGGCCAGATCTGCGCTGGCGTCGAGAACGTACCCATGCATCCATTGGTATGGGTCGGCGACACGTGCCACCCGAACCCGCGCGTCAGCGAGCCAGTCCCGAGCCGCCGCCGAATCACCGCGGCCGAGGTGAAGCAACGCTGTCGCGCGCGCGGCGGCTCCTTCCCAGCAGGGATCGGACAGCGAGCAACTCAGCGCGAACGAATGAGCGAGGTGCCCTTCGGCATCGTCGTAGTGTCCGCGGCGGACGGCGAGCTCGCCCCGCAGGGTTTCGGGCCAGGGAAGGAACGACTGCCAGTGCTCATCGGCGGCAATAGTCAACGACTGTTCGACCGCTGCCATCGATTGCTCCAGCTCATCACGGAGGAGGTGGACCCTCCCGATCAACGAAAGAGACCAGGCTGCCGGCCGTGCAGCGCCGCTGCGCTGCGCACACTCCACCGACTCCTCGAGCAGCAACAGGGCAGCATCGTAGTGGGCCCTGTCGGAGAGGAGCATCCCTCGAAGCCCAAGCACCGCAGAGCGCTCACCGTCGCCGTTTGCGCGGTTGAGTGCCCGCGCGAACCATTGCCCTGCTGATGCGTTGCGCCCGGCCTGAACATCGACGTAGCCCAGCTCGCGCATCGCGGTGACCGCGGTGGATCGCTCGCCGGCTTGCTCGGCGGTGGCGAGGGCCTCATGCAGGATCGCCGACCCCTCCTCGTCGCGGCCGCGGAGCGCGTGTACGAGCGCGGTCCCAAGCTCTGCCAGGCAGGCCGCCCGTAGTGCGGTATCGCCACTTTCGAGCGCCTCTGAGGAGGCCAGTCGCAGACACTCGATCCCCGGCTCCACCGCTCCGGCGTCGATCGCGTAGCGACCGGCCTCGAGCTGGTCGTGAGCCAGGCGCGGGTCCCCGGCCAGCTTGGCCGACGGTTGGGAGTCGCCGTATGCCGCCCGGCTGAGTTCCGGGCCGGGCTCGATGCCTAGCTGCCTCCGCATCAGGCTGCTGCATGCGTCGAGCTGGGCTTCTGCCACGCGAGCGCCGTCGCTTCGCAAGAGACTCCGGAGCAAGAGCTCCTGACAGGCCTGATCAAGCGGATCGACCGCGACCGCACGGCGCGCAAGAGAGGTAGCGTCCGTGTGCTCGCCCGCCGCCCGGGAGACAAGCGCTCGCTCCCGCAGGGAAGCCTGGCGCAGCCCTTTCAGGTACACACGCTCAACCCCGAGCCACACATCGAACTCCGGGGCTGAGGGAAAGACCATCCCCTCAAGCAGCTCGGCGTCGGAGTCCTCGCTTTGAAAATTCAGCCGGGGGTCGCTGCTCAGTGCAAGTGCATCGACGCCGTCCCCCGAGAGTCCTCTCAGGCTTAGTGGATCGCCGCGCAGCGAGCTCGGCATGGCCAGCGTCCGCCGGAGTTCCACCAGAGTCCAGCGCAATGCCGCAAGCGGATCGTTGGCCTCGGAAAAGAGCACCTCGGCGAGGCGGCGGCGCGAGGTGCCGCCGTCACCGAGAATCAGGTAGGCGAGTAGCGCCCACGCTTTGTTACCTCGCGGTGGATCGACCGGGACACCGTCGTGCTCGATCCGGGGTACTCCGAGTAGGCGGATCTCGAGACTCAAGAGCTTGTCCTGGATCGTACTCCGGACTTGGTCACCCGGTCGATCTCACCATGGCCGGGGGTTCAGCCCGCCGGGATCGCCGACCCGGCGAGCAGGTCCTGCACAGCCTCGGTGGTCAGCGCCTCGCCGGCCATCGTCCACGAGCCACTTTCGACTTCTTCGATAGTGACCATCGTGACACCTCGCACGGGCTCGCCTGCGACTGCGACGAATGCTTCGGTGATTCCCTTTGCGACCTCGACCTTCTGCTCCGGGGTCAGCACATCGGCCATGATTTTCGCGTTGACGTACGGCATGAAATCCTCCTTCGGTAGTTGACGAGACGATCCAAACCGGTCGCCGTTTGAGCAATCGTGTGAGGCGTTTTGACGCGCCTGCGATACTGGAGCCATGCCGCGCTACCTGATCGAACGAGCCGTCGGGGATGTCACCCGCAACCAGCTCGACGAGGTCGTCGAACGAGCCACTCGGGTGCGGGAGCAGGATTTCCCCGACATCGCCTGGCTGCATACTCATGTGGTCCGGACCGACGCGGGTCTGACGGCCTACTGCGTATACGAGGCCGCCGAGCCCGATCGAATCAGGCAGCATGCGGACGCGATTGGACTTCCGGCCCAGGCTGTCCACGAGATAGAAGCCGACTTGGTTCCCGCCCAAGGCTGAATCGCCCAGGATGTTGCGAGTCTCGCGCCGGGAGTAGCGAGGGCCGGGATCGAACCGGCGACACCACGATTTTCAGTCGTGTGCTCTACCAACTGAGCTACCTCGCCGAAGCGGCCTTAAGGCTATCCGTTACGGCCTGGGGCCGCCCTGCGGAGTGGTGTCCGGTGGAGAGACAACCCCCATCGAGTCGAGCAGGTTGATTGCGCCCTGCTTGTAGAGGTGGTCATTGAGGTTGCCGCACTTTGGGCTCTGGACGCAGGAGGGGCAGCCCGCCTCACAGGGGCATTCGCTGACCAGCCCTCGGGCATCGGCGACCAGCCGCTCGAAGCAGTCGAAACCGCGCCGGGTCAGACCGATGCCGCCGGGGTGCCCGTCGTAGATGAAGATCGTCGGGCTGCCGGTCTGGGCGTGGACGTTGGTCGAGAGCCCGCCGATGTCCCAGCGGTCGCACATCGCGATCAGCGGCAGCACGGCGATCTGCAAGTGCTCGGTCGCATGCAGGGCGCCGAGCAGGTGGTTCAGCGGCAGGTCTCCGGTCATTTCGTCGGGCACGGTGTAGAAGAGGCCCCTGGTTCGAAACTCCTGGTCGGGCAGCTCGAGGTCGATCAGGTCGATCGCCTCCTGGTCGGCGGTCAGGATTCGCTGGTAGCCGGTCACCCGGTCGGTGACAGAGACCTCGCCGAAACTGAGCTCGACCCCGGCCACCCGACGCGCCTCCGAGACGGTGTCGATGAAGATCTCCGTATCGGTCTTCGGCCGGGTGTACCACTCGTCGTCGAAGGCGCGAACGATTGCCTGTCCCTGATGGAGGTCGAGCTGCTCCACCTCCCAGGACTTGCCGAGGTGCATGTAGACCGCGCCGGGATGGACGGTGGTGAAGGCACGGCCGTATTCGACCGTTCCGATCACTTCACCGGAGACGCGGTCGATCACCGACAGGTTCTCGGCCGAGCTGGATCGGAGCGGAATCGCCGAGGCAGCGAAGCCCGGTCGCCTCGGAACCAGCCCGGTGCCGGCGCGACGAAGCTCGCCTCGGGAAGTCAACGCGGCCGTTGCCGCCTCGAAGCCGCCACCGAACCAGCGTTCGTCTTCGGCAGACAACGGCAGCTCGAAAGCCGCGGCGACCATGTGCTGGGCGGCGATCTCGGGCGAGCGGTGGTCGAGGATCGCCGCCTCGACCGGCCTTTCCAGGAACTCTTCCGGGTGCCGGCAGAAGTACTGGTCGAGCCCGTCGGGCCCGGCGATGTAGACGGCCAGCCCGTCCCGCCGCCGGCCGGCCCTTCCCCACATCTGCTTCAGCGTCGCGACCGTGCCCGGAAAGGTGACGCAGATCGCCGCGTCGAGCTCGCCGATGTCGATCCCCAGCTCGAGGGCGCTGGTCGAAACCACTCCGAGCAGCTCTCCCGAAACCAGGTCCGCTTCGATCTTCCGGCGCTGAGCCGGGGTGTAGCCGGCCCTGTAGGGGGCGATGCGTTTCGTCAGCTCAGGCCGGCCCTTCGCGGTCAGGCGCTCGGCGGCGAACTTGCGGATCAGCTCGATGCCCCGCCGGCTCTTGAGGAAACAGATCGTCCTCACCTCGTGGGAGATCAGGTCGGCGAAAAGGTCAGCGGCTTCGGCAAGCGAAGATCGCCGGGCGCCGGTGGCCGGGTTGACCAGCGGCGGATTCCAGACGTCGATCTCCCGCTTCGAGCGCGGTGCGCCGTCCTGGTCGATCAGCCTCAGCGGGCTGCCGACCAGCTTCTCGGCCAACTCGGCAGGATTGGCGATCGTTGCGGTGGCGAGCAGAAAGCGAGGTTCGCTGCCGTAGGCGGCGGCCACGCGGCGCAGGCGGCGGATCACGTTGGCCACGTTCGAGCCGAAAACACCCCGGTAGGTGTGGGCCTCGTCGATCACCACCCACTCGAGGTTGGCCAAGAAGTCGCCCCAGCCGCGATGGTGGGGCAGGATTCCGATGTGGAGCATGTCCGGGTTGCTCAGCACCAGGTTGCTGCGCCGGCGGATCGCGGGCCGCTCGTCCTTCGGGGTGTCGCCGTCGTAGATCGCGTGCCGCAGGTTCGGCGGATTCAGGATGGATGCCGTCGCCAGCGCGCCGACGTTCATCAGCAATTCGCCGTCACCGGTGGCGACGAGCACCATCTTGTCGGGTCGCGCCAGCGCCAGACCGAGACCCATCGAGACGGCGGCTCCCATGGCACCCGCGAGGCCATAGTAGTTGGCGCCGTCCTTGGTCATGGCCGCCATGTCCTTGGCGGTGCCAGCGAGCCCGGCGATGACGAGGAAATCGCTGGCGTTGCCAACGACGGCGGGCACGGCGGTTATCCGGTCCAGCGTATATTTCGGTCCGGCGGATCTCTCAGCTGCTTTCGACATTCTGTCAGTCTCCTGTTGTCTGTCCTGGCGCTCACGCCGGAAACTCGTCGGGATCAGCCTCGCCGCACCCCCAGCCTCGCCGCATCCACGGGCCGGGTGCTGGTCGGCACCTGAAGGCGCCACTAAAAGGTTCGGATGCTGGTCGTGCTGAAAGCGCGCTCCCCAGCCGCACCACACCCTCAGCCTCGCCGCATCCACGCGCCGGATGCTGGTCGGCATCCGAAGGCGCCCCTAAAGAGCCGCCACTAAAAAGACTTCGCGCCGATCAGCTTTTGGGTGAGCAGGATGGCGACCGCCTGCCCGGATTTCCAAACCATGTTGGACGCCGCATCGACCGTCTTGGCCACGTCCTCGGGTTTGGTGATCTCGAGCACGATGAAATCCATGGCTTTCAGGATGGGGATTGTCGCCTGGCCCATGCCGATCTGCCAGGGGTTGCCCTCGCCGAAATCGCCGCGCATCGACAGGATCGTCAGGAACGGGAAGCGGCCGCCCTTGACCATCGACATGAAGTTCACGCAGTTGCCGAGGCCCGACGACTGCATCAGCAGCACCGATTTGGCCCCGCCGAGATGCGCGCCGCAGGCAAGGGCGACGCCCT